>JAJDTF010000105.1 GCA_022827265.1 Acidimicrobiia bacterium
GTCGTACAGCCAGTCGCGCAGCGGCTTGGGCCACTCGACCTCTTCGAGGCGCTCCATGCGCTCCTCGTACTCCACGCCCTCGGCCTTCATCTCGGCCAGCAGGTCGGTGCGGGCCAGGTCTCGCTGCCGTTCCAGCACCACGGTCGGGTTCTCCAGCGTTGCCTCGAGCACGCTGAGCACGTCGAGCGGGTAGGTCGGCTCGTCGGGGTCGAGAAACTCGATGGCGTCGAGCGCGAACGGCGACAGCGGCTGGGTGAGGTCGAACTCGGCCTGCAGGTCCACGTTGACCCGCACGAGGCGGTCGAGCTCATCGGGTTCGGCGAGCTGTTCCACTACCTGCGTCTCGGTCAGCGAGCGGTAGATGGCGATGGCACGGCGGATGTGGTTGCGGTTGGCAGCCCGGGTCTCGTGGTTGTCGGTGAGCAGCCGGCGCATCGCCGCGCAGCCGTCACCGGGCCGGTCCAGCACGTTCATCAGCATCGAGTGCGACACGTCGAACTGCGAGCGCAGCAGCTCGGGTTCGCCTGACGCCAGGCGTTCGAAGGTGTCGGCGCTCCACGGCGCATAGCCCCGCTTGGGCGGCGACGGGCGGCGCACCTTGCGGAGCTTGGCCGGATCGTCGCCGAACTTCTCGCGCGCCTTCTCCAGCGCCATCGCGTACTCCACTTCGTGCTCAGGCGCCTGGCACCACACGAAGCCCTCGTGATCGAAGCCGCGGCGTCCGGCCCGGCCGGCGATCTGCTGGAAATCTCGCACCGACAGCACCCGGGTGTCGCGGCCGTCGTACTTGCAGAGCTGGGTGAACACCACCGTGCGGATCGGCACGTTCACGCCGACGCCGAGCGTGTCGGTGCCGCAGATGAGCTTGAGCAGTCCCGCGCCGGCCAGCCGCTCCACCAGCAGCCGGTACTTGGGCAGCATCCCGGCGTGGTGCACGCCGATACCGGCCTTGACGAAGCGCGAGATGTCGCGGCCGAACGGTGAGTCGAATCGGAAGTCGACGATCTCCGCGGCCACCTTGGACTTCTCGTCCTTGGAGAGCACGTTGAGGCTGGTGAGCGCCTGCGCCCTTTCGGTGGCAGCCCGCTGGGTGAAGTGGACGATGTAGGCGGGCACTCGCCGCAGCTCCAGCAGCTCTTCGAGCGACTGGTGCAGCGTGGTCTCGCGGTAGGTGAAGGTGAGCGGCACCGGCCGTTCCGCTCCGGTCACCGTGGCGACCTCGCGGCCGGAGCGCCGCTGCAGGTCCTCGGCGAAGCGCCCGGTGGGGCCGAGCGTGGCGCTCATCAGGATCATCTGGGTGCCGGTCAGCTCCAGCAGCGGCACCTGCCAGGCCCAGCCCCGGTCGCGGTCGGCATAGAAATGGAACTCGTCCATGACGACGCTGTCGACCGGGGCGCCGGCACCTGAGCGCAGCGCCAGGTTGGCCAGGATCTCCTGCGTGCAGCACACCACCGGCGCATCGGGGTTGACGGCGCCGTCGCCGGTCACCATGCCGACGTTGGCAGCGCCCAGTTCCTCGCAGAGCGCGAAGAACTTCTCCGACACGAGGGCCTTGACCGGCGCGGTGTAGTAGCTGCGCTGGCCGCGGGCCACCGCCTCGAAGTGCGCCGCGAGGCCCACCAGCGACTTTCCCGAGCCGGTCGGCGTGGTGATGATGACGTGGTTGCCGCCGAAGATCTCCAAGATGGCGTCTTCTTGGGCTTCGTAGAGCTCCAGGCCGATCTCGGCCGTGTAGTCCAGGAAGCCCTCCAGCAGCGAGTCGGCCTCAGGCTCGCGGGGCGCGAACGCTGCCAGCCGCCCCGCCGCCGCTTGCTCAACCGCCATCGTCATCGGAGGCTATGAGTCAGGCGCTGCGGCCGGGCCAGGCTTGGGGGTTGAGCATGTTGGGCGGTTGCGTGCCGTCGAGTGCGGTCATGACCTCCGACACCGCGTGGGTGAAGATGCGGCGGCGGCCGGCGACGGTTGCGGAGGCGACGTGCGGGGTCACCACCACATCGGGGCGGCCCAGCAGCGGGTGGCCCGAAGGCAGCGGCTCAGGCTCGGTCACATCCAACCCCGCGCCTCGCACCTTGCCGGCGTCGAGCGCCGCCAGCAGGGCGTTTTGGTCGACGAGGCCGCCGCGAGACGTGTTGACCAGGTACACGCCGTCGCGCATCGCGGCGAGCAGTTCGGCATTCACGAGATGGTGCGTGGCCTCGCTGAGCGGCGCGTGCACCGAAACGACGTGCGCGTCAGTCACTGCTTCATCGGGCGTCGCCGCCCGCTGCGCCCCGAGTTCCGCAAATCGCTCGTCGCCCGCATACGGGTCATACGCCACGATCTTCATGCCGACGGCCGACATCACCCGGGCCACGTAGCCGCCGATGCGTCCGAGCCCTACTAATGCAAGCGTTGAGCCGGCCAGTTCGAGATGCCCGTGGCGTGCCCAGTAGTCGCCTTCGGCCGCTTCGAGCCGGAGGGCCGATTCCCTCAGTCCCTTGGTGATGGCGAAAATGAGCGCGACGGCTTGTTCAGCGGTGGAGATCGTCGGGCCGTCGGGCGTGTTGCAGGCGGCGATGCCGAACTCGGTGGCGTCGTCGAGGTCGAGATTGTCAAACCCGATGCCGGCCCGGGCGATCACCTTCAGCAGCGGCGCACGCTCATAGACGGTGCGGTCGTAGCGAATGGCGGCACCCACGATGGCACCGTGAGCCCGCTCGATGCCCTCTAGGGAGTCGTCGCCGCGCACGTCGAGGATCTGCGCCCGGCCCTCCAGCAGCTCGCGTTGCAGCCGGCCGGCGGGCCGATCGAACCAGACAACCGGCAGGCCGCCGGGACTATCCGCGGCGTCAGAACCTGTGCTCATGTGGTGCTCCTGCCTGTCGTCACTGTGTCTGCTGTGCCGTCAGTATTGCGCCGGGCCTGCACCGGTCGTGGATGTGGACTCCGCAGTGTCCCGGCATCGGTATCACCACGGTGCGAGGCCGCATGTCGGTGAGGCTGATCATCGTCGCAGCCCGGCACTCATACCCGGCGCATGGCTACCGTTGACGCCAGTTTCAGCAGGTACCAGTGGGAAGGGGCGCAGATTCATGCAGGTCGACGAGGCGGTCATCCACGACACCGAGCGGTACGCCGCTGAGGGTTACCCGTGGGCCGAATGGGATCTGCTGCGCGAGGAGGCACCCGTCTATTGGTACGTGCGCGACAACATCGTGCCGTTCTGGGCCATCACCCGCTACGAGGACGTGAAATGGGTGTCCGGCCAGAACAAGACGTTCATCAACGGCGGCGGCCGCCTGCGCTTGGCTGACGCCGACCGGGACGCCCGCTTCTGGACCAAGTACCGCCAGCGCGCCATCGAGATCGGTTGGGATCCCGACGAGCCGCCTGACTTTATCTTCAAAGACCGCCCCGACCACTGGGACCTGCGCCGGCTGGTAGTGCCGGAGTTCACCCCGAAGGCGATGCGCAGCAGGTCCGAATCGCTGGAGCTGCACGCCCAGCGCTTCGCGGACGAGTTCATCACCAAGGTCGCCGACGAAGGCACCGCCGATGTCGTGGAAGACCTAGCGGTGAAGCTGCCGCTGGCTGCGATCTGCGAGATGGTCGGCGTGTCGGCGGACGACTGGGAGCAGGTGCACGCTTGGACGTCGGTGCTGTTCGACGATCCCGATCTGGAGCGGTTCTGCCGGCCCGGCGAGCCCCGTGACGAGATGCGGTCGCGCATGATCCGCGAGTTCGACACGTGGATCGGCGAGCTGATCCGCGAGCGCCGCCGCGACGGCACCGACGGCCGGGACCTCGTGAGCATTCTGCTGCGGTCAGAGATCGAATCAGGCCCGCTCACACCGCAGCAACTCGTCGGCTACTTGCGCCTGATGATCGCCGCGGGCAACGAGACCACTCGCAACGCAGCGAGCGGCGGGGTGATCGCCCTGCTGGAGCACCGCGATCAGCTTGACCTGCTCAACGAGCGCATCGACGACCCCGACGCCGTCGAGACCGCTGTCGAGGAGATCCTGCGCTGGACCTCGCCGGTCATCCAGTTCGCCCGCACCTGCACCAAAGACACCGAGCTGCGAGGCCAGACGATCAAGGCCGGCGAGCACGTCGGGGTGTGGTACCCGTCTGCCAACCGCGACGAGCGCCAATTCGGTGAGCCCTACCGCTTCGACATCGGGCGCACGCCCAACGACCATCTCGCCTTCGGTCACGGCGCCCACTTCTGCCTGGGCGTGCACCTAGCCCGGTGGGAGCTGCGAGCGTTCTTCCGCGTCGTTGCGCCCCTGCTCGACGGCCTGCAGCTCGACGGGGAGCAGTCGCGCATCGGACACCTGCACGTCGGCCCCATCAAGCACCAGATGGTGGTGCCACGGCCCTGAACCGCCCGCAGCGTCGCGTATCTGGACACGACCGGTGCCCTCGAATGCGAGCTGGGTGCAGGACTAGCGTCGGCGGCCGTGACGGCAACTGATGTAGTGGTGACGGGGCTGCGATTCGGGGAGGGGCCGCGCTGGCGCGGCGACCGGCTCTGGTACTCCGACTTCTACCGGCACGGCATCTACACGGTCACGCCCGACGGCAGCGAGGAACTGATCCACACGGTGCCCACCCAGCCGTCAGGGCTGGGCTGGATGCCGAACGGCGACTTGTTGTTCGTCTCGATGCTGGACCGGCAGCTTCGCCGGCTCGACGCCGACGGCAACGAGTCGCTGCACGCCGACCTGTCGGGCATCGCCGGCGGCCCGTGCAACGACATGGTGGTTGCCGCCGACGGCACGGCATACGTCGGCAACTTCGGCTTCGACGACAGCGCTGGGGAGACGTTCGCCCAGGCGACCTTGGCGATCGTGAGCCCTGACGGGACGGCGCGGCCCGGGCCCGAGGGATTCGACTTCCCCAACGGCACCGTCATCGACCCCAGTGGGCGCCACATGGTGGTGGCGGAGAGCTACGGACGCCGGATGACCGCGTTCGACATCGACCCCGACGGCTCGCTGATCGGCCGGCGGACCTTTGCCGATCTGGGCGAGCGGGTGCCCGACGGCATCTGCCTGGACGAAGCCGGCGGCATCTGGGTTGCCGACCCGCTCAACGCGAGCTGTTTCCGGGTAGTCGACGGCGGCGGGGTCACCGATGTCATCGAGCTGGAGCTGAACTGCTTCGCTTGCATGCTCGGCGACGACGATCGCCGCACCCTCTACATGGTCACCGCACCCACATCGCGCCCACCCGACGACGCCCCGGCCCTCGGCCGTATCGAGACCGTCCGAGTCGACATTCCCGGCGCCGGCCTGCCCTAGTTCTCACCGGCTGGCACCGCCGCCGGCGCGACCGCCGAGTGACCCTAGGTAATCTAATGAGTTAGCTATCTGATATATTAGCTAACGAATATATTAGATAGCTAACGTGCTAGAGTGCTGGCGACGAGCACTCGCGGAGGTCGCACAGCATGGCGATGACCCAACTTGTCAACCGTGAGGCTGAGGCCGCCGCCCTGCGCGGGCTTGCCGACCGAGCCCGGCCTGCACTCGCTCTCGTGCGCGGCCGGCGGCGTGTCGGCAAGACGTACCTGCTGTCGCAACTATGGGATGCGCGCCGGGCGATGTACTTCGTGGCCTCCGCCACAGCACCGGAGATCAACCGTCAGGTGCTCGTGCAAACGGCGGCACGCTGGGCCGGTGCCGACCTGCGGCCTGAGGATCACCCCACATGGCGGCTGGTCTTCCGTTCGCTGCTCGCGCTGCGCCCGGACGAGCCGATCGTCATCATCCTCGACGAGTTCCAGTATCTCGCCGCCGGCGACGACGGGCTGCGTGAGGTCGCCTCAGAGCTGAACGCCGTCTGGGAGAGCGAGCTTCATCGGCGCGCAAGCGTGCTGGTGGTGCTGTGCGGATCAGCGGTGCGAACGCTGGCAGCACTCGAGCAGGGCGGCTCGCCTCTGTACGGCCGGCTCGACGCCTCGCTGGTGGTCGCGCCATTCGACTACTACGACAGCGCGCAGATGCTGAGCGGCTATTCGCTGCGTGAGCGCACAGCCCTCTACGCCGCTTTGGGAGGCCTGCCGGCCAATCTCGCGGCTGTGGAACCCGATGACAGAGCGGCGCGCAACATCGTCAGGCTGGCGCTGGCGCCCGACGGCTTGGTGCACACTCGCATCCGAACCCAGCTCGACCAGGAAGAGGGCCTGCGGCAGACACAGCAGTACCGAGCGGTGCTCGCCAGCATCGGACTCGGCGCGCGCACGGTCGGCGAGATCGCATCCAAGATGGGCCGCAGCGCCGACTCGCCGCTCAAGCGCTTGGTGGATCAGCTCGAAGACATGGCGTACTTGACCTCCGAGCTGAACTTCGAAGAGTCGCGGACACGCGGCCTGCGCTACCGGCTGGCCGACCCTGCTGCTCGCTTTCATTACCGCATTGCGCTGCCGGCCGAATCGGCTGCGGTGGCCTTCGGGGCCGAACACGTGTGGCACACCCAGATCGAGCCCGAGATGTTTCCCGCCTACGTAGGCCGCCACGTCTTCGAAGACATGGCACGGCAGGCCTACATCCGCTGGGCCGTCGAGGCAGGTCTGCCGCTGGTGCCCGAGTGGCAGCGATGGCAGGGCGCCGACCGGACCGGCGTGGGCATCGACATCGACATGGTCGGCCGCACGCTCGAAGGCAGCCTGGTGACCGGCTCGGTCAAGTTCCGCACGCGACAGGCCACTGCGCGCACCTATCTTGAGCACGACGAGGCGCTGAGACGCTTGGCTGCGAGCGGGCGAAGCTGGGCACGCGAGGCACTGCAGCCCTCATCGCCCTATTTCTTCCTGTCTGCTGGCGGGTTCGCAGCGTCGTTCCATGAGGCTTGCGACCCGGGCCGCGAGGTCGTTGCCTGGACCTTGCGCGACCTCTTCGACCGGTAGCAGGCGGCAGTTCGTTCGCGGATCGGGATCGGTTGGGAAGTCAGGTGTCTGTGGCGGTGAGGCGGCGCAGGTGGCCTGCACGGATGTCGGCGGTCTGGCCCTGGACGAGCAGGAACAGCGCTTCGCGGGCGAGGCGCTGCCCGTGATGGGCGAGCGTGATCGCTCTGCCTCCGACCGATGAGACGAGCGCGCTGGTCGCCCGGATGCCCACATAACCGACCTGTGCACGGCGTTCGGGCATCTCGTCGACCTCGGCCGCGTAGAGCGCGCTGCGAGCCGCATCCAGCTCGGCGTCGAGCGGCGAGGGCCCGAGCAGCCTGAGCGCTCGGGATGCCACGCCCAGCATGAGGGCGCCGTTGGTTCGGAGGCCTTGGCGGTAGAACGCCAGCCAGTCGCCGTAGTCGATGACCTCCACCACCTCGTCGTCGCTGACGGCGTGCCCGTCGAAGTGCAGCTCGACTGTCACCGACGAGTCCACCGCGGCCAGCCGCAGCCGACGAGACCTCAACGTGCGCGCCTCGGCGGCCGATATGAGCATCCACACCAGCCGATCGGCCTCGTGAGCGGCGACCAGCACCGCGTCGATGTGACCCCACCCGGTCACGAACGGCGCCACTCCACGCAGCACCCAGCCGCCGCCGGAACGCTCGGCGAACAGGCATGGCTCGGGACGCAGCACATGGGCGAAAGCCACACCGCTGCGACGCTCGCCGGAGGCCAGCGGGCGAGCCCACTGTTCATGCAGCGCTGATCCCGGCGGGATCCGAGCGGCGTTCGCCGAACCGCCGCCGTGCTGAGCCCACACGAACGCCGTCGTGAGACAACCGCCGGCCAGCGCTTCGAGGATCGGCAGTCGCTCAAGCTCGTCGAATCCGCAGCCGCCCACATCGGTTGGCGTCCACAACCCGTAGAGGCCGGCGTCACGGAACAGGTCCAAATTGCGCTCGGGAACCTCGCCCGCTTCGTCCACCTCCAGCGCACGCTCGAACAGCACCTCATCCGCTAGCTGCTGAGCGTCGCGCCGTAGCGCGATGGGATCGGGCGGGGGACCAACGTTCACGGCGATCAAGGATGCACGCGCGGTGACGTCGCCGCGCCCCAGGGCGTTCAGGCGCCTGTGTCGGGCTCCGCTGGCTGGCGCCACATGAGGGCGTTGCGGCGCATGATGGCGACCAGCGTGTCGTCCTGGTTGTAGGCGCGGTGCTCGAACAGGATGATGCCCTGGTCGGGCTTGCTCTTGGATCCGCGGGCCGAGATCACTTCGCTCTCTACCCGCAGCGTGTCGCCGTGGAATACGGGTGCAGGGAAGTCCATCCGTTCGAAGCCGAGGTTGGCCACGGTGGTGCCGTGGGTGGTCTCGTGCACCGAGATGCCGACCACCACGGCGGCCGTGAACATCGAGTTGACGAGCGGCTTGCCGAACTGGGTCTCGGTGCGGGCGTACTCGAAGTCGAGATGCAGGGCAGCGGGGTTCATCGTCATGGTGGTGAACATGACGTTGTCGGCCTCGGTGATCGTGCGGCGCAGTCGGTGATGGATCACCAGACCCGGCGTCAGCTCCTCGAACCACCGTCCGCCGTGGGGGCGGGGCGCATCGCTCATCAGGCAGCTCCTCCTGCTACTTCGGCTGTGTCTGATTGGCCGATGCCGAGAGCATCGGCCCAAGGCACCTCGCACGCTTGGTCGAGATCGATCTTGGCGTGAACGACCGAGTTCCGGTGGGGGCCGGCGCACCACGACGGCATCACCATCGTGTAGAGACCTGAGCCGCCCGCCTGGAACACCACGATCCTGCTGGGGTCCTTCAGGATCGGGACGAACTCATCGGGCGGGCCGTCCCGGTCGAGGTAGAAGGCCGACCCGACATGGGCGAGCGTGGCTGCCGTGTTGGTGGCACGCGCAGCCAGCTCGGCTTGGACGTCCTCGCGGGTCAGCCCCGCACGAGCCAGCACCGTCGTGTGATCGGGGTTCATGATCACGGTGACAGCACCGTGCCGCAGGTGCGCGTTGTTGCTGCCCGGATTGGCCATGACGGCCGCGATCACGTTCAGCAGGCGGCTGGCCGACTCGGGGTCGTCCGCATCGCCGGTGAAGATCGTTGAGTGCGGCGCCTCGGCGCCGACGACGACTACAGCGCTGTCATCTTCGGCATAGCCAAAGCTGGTGTGCAGCGGCGCGAGCGGGCTGTTCTCGGTGTCCTCTGCGAGGCAGTAGGTGAACTTGCCGGGATGGCCGTGAAGCGCCATGTCCGACACGCCGGGGCGGGCACCGCCGATGTTCATCATCGCCAGCCGCAATGCCCGTCCGATGGTGGCATTGGCCCGATGGCCGGGCCCGAGCGCCCCGAATCCCGACGCCACTTCACCGCACTGGTGCCGTGCCGGCCCGCACACCACGATGAGCGGCGCGGTGCAATGGGTGGTGCTCTGCATCTCGGTGAGGTCGAACTCGGGTTGGCAGACCGCCCGCACGGCGGCCACGACGACGGGGATGTGGTCGGGCAGGCAGCCGGCCATCACTGCGGCCGTCGCGACCTTCTCCACGCTCGCCACGCCGTGCGCGGGGCCCATGACGCCGAGTTCGAGATCGGGGTCGAGCCCGGTGGCGAGCGCCATCATGGCCACTCGCTCCGGCGTGGGGATGACGACCGGCAGGCCGTCGGTGAGCCCGAGCGCGTGGAGCTGCTCGAGAGCGTCGGCCTCGCTGCGGGCCTCCAGCAGTGTCACGGCCTATTCGAATTCGACACAGTCAGTTGGAGGCGGCGCCGGTCAGGATCGAGATGATCTGCGGCGCGATGTCGGCGGCCACCTTGGCCATGTTGTCCTCGCCGCTGCCGGCGACAGGGTGCGGCAGGCGGATGCGGGGGACCGTCGGCATACCGGTGGCGGCGGCCACGAAGTCGCCCTGGGGCCAGAACGCATCGGTGACGAGCGCAATGGACGGGATGCCCGCTCGGGCGGTGGTGATGCTGTCACGCACGGTGCCAGATGTGCAGCTGCCTCAGTGGCCGTACGCGGCGATCACCGCGCCGCACTCGGAGCCGATGTCGGCAAGCATCCCCTCGCCGACAACCGACGACGCGTCGCCTTTGTCGTAGCGGTTGAACGACGCCGACGGCAGCCGTTCGGCCATCGCCTTCTCGACGTGATCGAGGAAGCGGACGCTGTCGGGGAAGCCATTGGCGACCAGGCCGATCGTGATCGGCTGATCGAGCGGTGTGCTGAGCGCGTAGGGCTCAGGTGCAGTCTTGGCCTCGCCTCGCGGATCGTGGAAGGTGAGGGTGCTCATGGGTCCAGTCTGACACCCGCGCCGCAGCTGCGCGTGCTGCGGGGTCAGTGGTCGTGGCCGGCCGGCCGGGAGGCGTACGTGGCGGCCCTGTCGGCAACTGCTTCGCCGCCCAGCAGGCCGCGATCGCCAACGGCGCATTCGAGCGCTGTCAGCCAGCACCGGTAGTAATCCCACGGCTCGGGCGCCTCGCCGTCATCGACGGGTGTTCCGGCCGCGGCGATTGCTTCGATGAGGTGCTCGCGGAACTCGTCCCAGGTGAAGTGATCACCCTCGACGAGGTCGGCCGCCAAACCGAATGCGCGGGCCTGCCATGGTTCGGAGAAGACGAGCTCACCGTTGTCACGTGGCGGGGCAGCCGGGGTGCCCTCCAGCAGGTCAATGCTCACCGGCGGAGCCTCACCGGCCGCCGGGATCGGTCACACGTGCCACGCCGATCATCGAATCGCGCGTCACCAACTCGGCCAGGCGCTCGACCGACCACCCCTCTGTGCCGGCGGGACGTTCGGGCAGCACCAAAAAACGCGTCTCCGAACTCGAGTCCCACACACGCAGCTCGGTGTCAGCTTCGAGGTCCAAGCCCATCTCGGCCAGCACGACACGGGGCTCGCGCACCACGCGGGCCCGGTACTCGGGGCTCTTGTACCAGTTCGGCGGCAGTCCCAGCAGCGCCCACGGGTAGCACGAGCACAGCGTGCAGACGACCACGTTGTGGACGCCAGGCTCATTGGCCTTCACCTCGATGTGCTCGATCTCCGCACCCCGGATGTCCATGTCGGCGACTACGGCATCTGCGTCGGTCAGCAGCCGCCGTCGCAGGCCGGCATCGGCCCACGCCTCGGCCACCAGCCGCGCTCCGATCATCGGGCCGATGTCGTGTTCGAACCGCTGGATGGTCGCGTCGATCCGTTCGCGATCGGCCAGACCCCGCTCCACCAGCAGGTCCTCCAGCGCCTCCACGCGGACTTCCGGCGACGACGCAGCGTGACGGCCGTGGTCGTGCTCGCCGTGGTGATGCCCATGCCCGTGGTCGTCGTGCATTCGTTCCTCCGTGGTCAGCCTGTTGCCATCGCGTCAGTCGCTCTGGGCCGCAGTCAGGTAGCACTCGTACAGGTCGACGTAGACCGTCGCATTGGGCTCGGCGTCGTCGCCCCACAGCGTTCGGGCGTCGTAGCCCACGCAGTACACGTGCTGGGGCCGTTCGCCCCTGTTGTGCGCGGTGCTGTCGGGCAGCACCTCGGCCGGATGCAGCTTGGCGACCGTGCCCGGCTTGTCCGTCACGTAGCCCGGCAGCCGTGTGTGGCCGGGTTGCGTCGGCGTCGGCGCAACCACGCGGTCGCCGGTGCTGAACCGGGGCGGCTCAGCGAGATCCCGCCGCACCGTCCGGCGTTGGGGCGCCGGCACCGGGCGATCGGGGGGTAGCATCGAAGGGACGCGGTCGGCGACCGGGGCAACGCGCAGCGCCGGTGACGCCTGTGTGATATCGCCGAGGGCCTGGTCGGTGCGTACGCTCACTCGGAGAGCCAAGTCGACGAGATCGAAGACCTCGTACTCGTCAAGCAGCACTTCGAAACCCGCCAGCCAGCGGCCGTAGTAGCCGTTGTCGAAATAGTCGTTGGGGTGCAGGCGCTCCAGCGCATAGCGGAACTCGCCGGGCCGCCGGGCCGTCGCCGACGTGACTGCGCCGAGCAGTCCGAAGACTCGCCGTTCCCAGTCGGCGTGGAACGGCGGCTCGTCGGGTTGGTAGGGAATCCGGCCCCAGCCGCTCGCGCCGCCGAGGTCGTGGACGCCGCGCGCCGCGGGCGTGGATTCGTGGGCATCAGGCGGCATCGCCGAACAGCATTGCACTTCGAGGCTGAGCCCGGGCCTCAGCGGCCCGTGAGCGAAGCGAACGAGAGCGGAATGCAACAGGTGACGCAACGGGGCCGATCGGGCGCCGGTTGTTAGGTTGCTGCGGTGCCTGCGTTTGTGCTTGCAGTGGACCTCGACGGTGTGTGCGGGATGCATACCGAGGCCTTCCGTCGCGTGGTGGCGGCCGAGCGCGGAGTTCCGGAGGACTCGCTGCCGCTGGTACGTGGCTGGAACTTCAGCGAGTGGGGCCTCGCCGATGGCGAATTCGAAGAGCTCCATCGCATCGCCGTCGTCGACTACCGCATGTTCCGTGAGATGGAGCCGATGGAGGGGTGCTCTGAGGCGCTGTGGCGGCTGTCTGACGCGGGTGTGTGGATACGGATCGTCACCCACCGCCTGTATGTGAGCTGGGGCCACCGTGTCACCGTGAGCGACACGGTCGAGTGGCTCGACCGCGAGCGCATCCCCTATCGCGACATCTGCTTCGTGGCCGACAAGGCGATGGTGAACGCTGACGCCTATATCGAAGACGCGCCGCACAACGTGATCGACATCCGTGCCGCGGGCGGGTACGCGATCACCTTCGACCAGCCCTACAACGCGCAGGTGGAGGGACCACGGGCCCACGACTGGGCCGAAGCCGAGGAGATGGTGGTGGAGCTGCTGGCCAAGCACAGCGGCTACGTCTCGCGCCCGCTGCCCGGCATGGACGCCGGCTCCGATCGCCTCGATCTGCGAACCCGGGATACCGCGTAAGCGGGCCCTATGAACGATTCCCCCACACCACCGCCAGCGCCGATCGACGCGGCGACCGTCGTCGTGCTGCGAGACGGCACGCCTGCGGCTGTGCCAGGTCACGGTTTCGACGCCGCCGAAAGCGACGCAGGAGCTCACATCGAGGTGCTCATGCTCCGGCGCAACTCGCGGGGGTTCTTCGGCGGCATGTGGGTGTTTCCCGGCGGCCGGGTGGATCCGCCGGACCGTGACACGCCCGGCGACGTGGTGGCCGAGTGCGATCCCGGCACCGCTGGCGCCAATGGTCTGCACGACGGCGATCGGCGCGGCTTTCGCACAGCGGCAGTTCGGGAGGCGCACGAAGAGGCCGGCATCGACCTCTCAGGCGCCGAATTGACGCACTTCGCCCACTGGTTGCCGCCGCCGATCCGGCCCAAGCGGTTCTCGACGCATTTCTTCGTCTGTGCGGCACCCGCTGATCTGGATGCGGTGCGTGTCGACGGCAGCGAGATCCTCGACCATGCCTGGGTGTCACCGGCGGCGGCGTTGGAGCGGCGAGCAGCGGGCGAGATCGAGTTCGTCACACCCACGTTCGTGACGCTCACTTGGCTGTCAGGCTTCACACGCACTGCCGATGTGCTGGCCTCGATCAAAGGTCTCACGTGCTTCCACACCCAGATCATCAAATCGCCGGATACCGATCCGGGTCACATTGCCGTGTACGTCGGCGATGCCGCCATTCCTGACGGCGACCTCGATGCCCCCGGCCCTCGACGCCGCTGCATCATGGTCCGCTCCGGCTGGCGCTGGGAAGAACACGACGGCACCCGCGCCGCCGTGGATTGAGCCGTATCAGCTAGCGAGGCGCAGCCGCCGAGAGGCTGAGCCGATAGGCGAAGCCGTGGCCCGAGCGGCCCGTGAGCGACAGCGCACAAGAGCGGGAAACAAGAGGTGCAACAGCGAGAATGCCTATTGGCGCAGCCGCTTGGCCTCGGGGACGAGGCGGGCGATCTGGCGTTCTTGGGGCGGACCGTCGGGACCGCCGCCGGGACGGGCAGCCCGGAAGTCGACAGCGGCCGTTGCAGGATCGGCGCCGAAGGCCACCATTGTCAGGATCCCGATCACCGCCGTGCGCGCCATGCCAGCGCCGCAGTGCACGAGAACGCTGTCGCCGCGATCCAGCGTTGCAACGACGGCCTCCACGAGATCGAGCACTGGCCCGTCCGTTGTCACGCCCCCGTCAGGTGTGGGCAGCCACAGTGCACGGGGGCTGCCGGCCTCGTCGCTTTGGGCAGTGAGCCACTCGCCGTAGTCGGGATAGCGCAGATCGATCTCGTGGCGCGTCAGCATGCACGCCACCACCGATGCGCCCACGCGATCCAGCGCGCCCCCCGGATCGGGACCGACTGCCGAGAAGTTGGTCACGAACAGGCGGCCAGCCACCCCGGGGGCCCGAAGCGGGATCTCGTCGATGCGGTGCAGCATTGTCTTGGCCGCTACTCGCCCTCAGAGGCTGAGCCGACGGGCGAAGCCGTGGCCCGAGCGGCCCGCGAGCGACAGCGAACAAGAGCCGGAGGCATCGGGTGCGACAACGAGGGGTTCATCTGCCCGTGCCCCTCTCACGGAACCGCGCGAAACGCCGCTTCGGCTCCTCGGGCGGCTCCGGCAGCGGCGGCCAGGCTGCCGACAGCTCCTGCTGCCCGGTGCGGCGCACCTCGTCGAGCTCGTCGCGGGTGAAGGGCTCCGGTCGGGGATCGAGTGCGCGGTAGCGGGCCTCGGCACTCGCGAAGTTGTCGTCGGTGATCAGGTCGTCGATCAGCGCGCACGGTTCCCAGTCGGCCCGCGGCCCCAGATAGAGGTAGCCGTCGGCAACCTCGCGCAGTCGCAGCGAGGTATCGGCACCGTCGAGCGAGCCGTGCACCTCGGTCATCGCAACGCTGCCGAGCGTCGAGGCTGCCAAGTCCAAGCCGAAGCGGATGTCGGTGCCGCCCCGCCCTTCGGGCGAGCGTGAGATCAGCTCCTCGACCCGTTCGGTGGCGGCGGTGTCGGCCACGGCACCGTGGAACACGACGCGTCGGCATCCGTCGCTCATCCACCGCCACAGGAGGTTGCCCGCAGAGGTTGTCGGCGAGCCGTCAACCCACTCGATGAGACCGGTTGTGGTTGCGGCGACGTTCATGTACACGAGCGCCCGCTGGCCCTGTCGGAGCACTTCGGCGGTGAGCACGCTGGCAGCATGAAACGCTGACATGTCCCGGTAGTGCCCGCCGAGCGACCAGTTCCGCAGCCCCAGTTCGGCGGCGGAGCGACCGTCGAGCAGGTCGGGGTCTTCCACGTAGGTCGGCAGGCCGAGCGCGATCACTCGGATGGGCCGCCGGTCGTCGTCGCGACGGCGCTCGGCTTCGTTGTGCTTCCAGACCGCGTGCAGCACGTCGGCGTATTCCTGGTAGCCGAATCCGGCGCCGAGCAGATCGACGAAGAGGTCGGCGCAGGCCCGGCCGTCCCACTCCGGCGCGTCGATCAGGGCATCAAGCTCGGCTTGACGGCGTGAGTTGGTGAATTCCCAGGCGAGATTCTCCACGCCGCCCTCGGCCAACTCGGCGAGCGTGCCCGCCAGGAAGCCCAAATGCTGGCGGACCCCGACCTGGTCGCCGAGCAGGACGATCTGGTGGCGCCCGCAGATGTCGCCCAGGTATTCCTCAGGCGACAGGAGCGCGGGCGTGGGCCGCTTGTCGTCGGTGGGTTCTTCGGGCGGCACCGCCCATGAGTCTGCCCGCTGGCGGCCCCGAAACTGACAGCGAGCCGACCCAGAGCCGGCTAGAGCACCTGTGTCCAGGCCAGCTCTGCTGCCGCTGCTGATTCGGACACTGCCGCAGCGAAGTCGCCAGGGGTCGATTTCTCGTCTCGCAGCTTCGGATCGAGGGCATACCGCCGAGCGTGCTCCACGTACACCGCAGGCACCGGCTCGGGCAGCGGGGTTGGCGCACGACGCTCATAGTCGGGTTCGAGGTAGATCCAGCCGGTGGCGAGGCTGCCGAGCGGCCCGCGATCGAGGCTCGTGGTACAGCCGAGCCGGGCTGCGGGCCCCTGATCGACGTCGAAAGCGAGCGGCACAGCGAGGTCGCTGTGCATGGCAAACGTCGCGTCGAGCACGCCGTCGGCAACCAGGGCGTAGTCGCACAGCTCGCCGTCGGCAGGCAGCGGTTCGTGGATCAGCACGGTGACGGCACGGTCGGCCACCACCTCGTACACACGGTTCGCTGCGCCCACCACGTGACCGCCGACGATCTCGGCATCTATCGCATCCCACACCCGATGCGGCAGCCGCCTCGCCCGCGTCAGCGCGTGAGCGGTGCGAGCCAGAACGAGCGCCCGATGCCCCGGCTCGATGACCTCGGCGAGCAGCACGTCGCACATATGCGCCGACACCGGGCCGCGGCTGCGCAGGTGCGGCCACGCGTACGAGGTGCGCAGGTCGGCCGTGTCGGTGACGGCATCGAGGTCGAGGTCGTAGTCGAGCGCCAGGACGCGCATGGGCGGCCCGCTGCCGACGAAGCGCCGGTTCACCTCCCAGACCGCGCTCAGCAGATTGAGGTATTCGCGGTAGGCGAAGTTGTGGCGTATGCCCCAGCGGAGCAGTGCGTCTCGCGCGAGCTGCTCGTCGAAGGTCGCGCCGGTGACCACCGCGTCAAGCCGGGCCTGGTCATCGACGCAGGCGTACTCCATCGCCACGATGCCCACGCCGGACCGGTACGCCGCTGCCACGAGATCCTGCAGGAACAGCCCGGCGCGCCGCGTGGGGGTGTGGTGGCCCACGAAGACCACCTGGTGTCGCTCGAAGAGATCGCACACATAGGTGAGCGGGTCGGCGCCGTGGATTCTCAGCCATTCGGCAAGCTCATCGATGACCGCGGGTTGCAGCGGCGGCAGCGCACGGCGATGCCGGTACAGGGCAATCCGCTCGAGCAGCGCACGGTCGCTTCCTCGCCTGTCCACCCGCTCCGACAGTACCGTGTCGGGCCGTGGGAATGCGCATCTACGACACCGCGCAGAAGACCGTCGTCGAGCTGGAACTCGGCGATCACGTCGGCATGTATGTCTGCGGCATCACGCCTTATGACGCCACCCACCTGGGGCACGCCGCCACATATCTGGCCTACGACCTGCTGATACGTCGCCTCGAGAACAGAGGCCACACGGTCACGCTGGTACGCAACTACACCGACGTCGACGACAGCATCCTGCCCAAGGCGGCCGAGCTGGGCGAGCACTACCTGTCGTTGGCCGAGCGGGAGATCGAACGCTTCGAAGCCGACATGGCCGCGCTTCGAACACGGCCCGCGGCGCACGAGCCGCGGGCCACCCGGTCCATTGACGCCATGATCACCATGATTTCCCGACTGCTCGATGCCGGGCATGCTTACATCTCCGACGATCGGGTCTTCTTCGACGTCACCACCTTCCCGGACTTCGGGAAGCTGTCCGGCTACAGCGCCGACCGCATGACCGAGCTGGCCGCGGAGCGCGGCGGCACGCCCGATGACGGCCGGCAACGCAACCCGCTCGACTTCGTGCTGTGGCAGGCGAGCGCAGACGGCGAGCCCTCGTGGCCGTCGCCGTTCGGCTCGGGGCGGCCCGGCTGGCACATCGAGTGCTCGGCGATGGGCTACGCGGCACTCGGCGAGACCATCGACATACATGGCGGGGGCGGTGACTTGGTGTTCCCGCACCATGAGTGCGAGATCGCGCAGAGCGAGGCACTGCACGGTGCTCCGTTGGCGCGCTACTGGGTGCACGCGGCCCTGGTTTCGTACCAGGGGCACAAGATGTCGAAATCGCTCGGCAACCTGGTTTTCGTCTCGGATCTGCGTGCCCGTATCGATCCCAGGGCCATCCGGCTGGCGCTCATGGCGCACCACTACCGAACTGAGTGGGAGTGGTTCGATTCGGAGGGTCTTGCTGCCCAGCGAGACTTGGACAGGCTGGTGGCAGCGGCCGGCGCAGCCTCGACTGTCGCCGGATCGGATGACAGGTCATCGGGCCTGCTCGCCGAGGTGCAGGCTGTGCTGGATGACGATCTCAATGCACCGATGGCGCGTATTGCGCTGCTCGACGCTGCCGCTGCGGCTGAACGAGGTGCCGCGGGCGCCACGCTGCGAGGCGAGCTGGCGGCCGCGGCGGCACTGTGCGGCATCGACTTGTCCTCACCGCTCGCGACAGCGGCGCCGTGACACGGTGCTCATCCAGGCCGGAGTAGGGCACTCGCGATGACGACGCTGGCCGTGGTCAACCAGAAGGGCGGCGTGGGCAAGACCACCGTCGCGCTCGGCATCGCCGAGGCGGCGAGCGCCTCGGGGCTGAGCGTGCTCGTCGTGGATCTCGACCCGCAGTCCAACGCGTCGGCTGGCCTTGGCGTGTGGAACGGGTCGCCGAACGTCGACGACGCACTTGCCGATCCGACCCCGGGGGCTGTGCTCTCCGCGGTCACAGACGCTCGCTGGCCACCCGACGGGCCGTGCCCGCAACTCGTCCCGGGCAGCTATGCGCTGGCCAGCCGGGAACCGCAGATGGCTGCAGACCTCGTGGGTGCGCAGGATCGGCTGCGCATTGCGCTCGCCGGCGTGAACCACGATCTCGTTCTCATCGACTGCCCGCCGTCGTTGGGCCTGCTGTGCATAAACGGGCTGTTCGCCGCCGACCGTGCTCTGGTGGTGACCGAACCGGCGGCTTGGGCGGCCGACGGCGTCGACCTCATGCGATCCACAGTCAGTCGAGTCGCGCAGCGCCAAGGCACGCCCACGATTGCCGGTGTCGTGCCGAATCGTGTGGGGCGCACGCGTGACAACGCCTATTGGGCCCAGCAGCTCGCTGAGCGCTTCGGCACAGAGTTGTTGCCGCCCGTCCCGCAGCGGGCCGCAATCGCCGAGGCCTCCGGTCAGTCGCAGCCGCTGCGGGCGCTCGGCCGCCGGCCTGGTGCGCCCGAAGCGGCGCGGGCCTTCGACGAGCTGTGGGTCGACTTGCAGAGCCGATTGGCCTGATCCCGTGCGCGGAGAGGCGAACCTCCTCGTCGCGCTGCCTGTTGTTTCCCGCTCTTGTTCCCCATTCTCATGCGACTGGGCTCACGGGCCGCTCGGGCCACGGCTTCGCCTCTGACGGGTCGGCGGTACGCTCGGATTGCTCGCCGTTGCAGGTTTGACTATGGCCAACTACGACCCGAACCGTCCACGGCCGAGCGTCGACGGGACGGCTGCGCTCCCGGGCGATCTGCCCGCGGCCGAGCCTGCCGAGACGCCAATCGCCCCAACCGCTGCGGGTG
This sequence comes from Acidimicrobiia bacterium, assembly GCA_022827265.1. Taxonomy (GTDB): domain Bacteria; phylum Actinomycetota; class Acidimicrobiia; order Acidimicrobiales; family Poriferisodalaceae; genus Poriferisodalis. The sequence goes on from JAJDTF010000105.1 coordinate 19,080, forward strand.
CTCCGGTTGCCGACACCGACGCCGATCCGGCGCCCGCGCCTGCATCGCACCTTCTGCCGCGCCAGGCCGAGCCGGTCGACCGGCGCCTGCTCGCCGCATTCGGCGGGGCAGTTGCCGCCGGGTGGCTGATTGCCGCGGTCGTGGCGTGGTGGCTGTGGCGGCGCTGGCGCCGCCGTCCCTAAACCATCCACGCCCGCGATGATCGGATGGGCCACGCTGTGCAGGTGGAACCCCGCACCGGCAGCGTCGCGGCCGACGATGCGCCAGAGGTCGAGCTTCCGCGTAGCCTGAGTCCTTCGGGTGCGTCGACCTTCCGGCAATGCGCGAGGCGCTGGAAGTTCCGCTACCTCGACAAGCTGCCGGACCCTCCCGGAGAGCCGGCGCTGCGCGGCACGTTCGTGCATCACGTGCTCGAGGAGCTGCTGGCGGTCGCGCCCACGCAGCGCACGCTCGGGCGGGCTCGTGCCATCTGCCGCGATCTGTGGCCGCAGCTCGCGAAGAACCCGGATTTTGTGGCGCTGGAACTGCCCGAAGCCCAGGAACGGGCCTTTCGATGGAACGCGTGGACCGATGTCGAGGGGTACTTCGAGCTGGTGGATCCCGCCGAGGTCGACGTGGTGGACCGTGAGCGCGACATCCACACATCGCTGGAGGGCGTGCCATTCCGGGGCATCGTGGACCTCGTCGACCGGGTGCCCGAAGGTGTGCGCGTCACCGACTACAAGACCGGCCGACCGCCTTCGCTGCGCTTCGTCGACAGCCGCCTGTCGCAGGTCTGGCTGTATGCGGCCGCACTGGAGTCGGTCGGCGACGACGTCAGCGACGTGCGGCTGCTGTATCTGGGCGAGACAGGTGCTGGCCGCGACCACCGCCGGCCCACCGAGATCGCCCGTCCATTCGATGCCGATGCTGTAGCGGCGGCGGTCGACGAACATCGCGACACGTGGGATCGGATCACTGACGCCGCTGATACCGGCTGCTTCGAACCCACCCCGGGCCCGCTGTGCAGCTGGTGTCCCTACCGCGACGACTGCCCCGAAGGCCAACTCGAGCACCAGCGGAGGACGGGCATCGCTGCGTGAGCCAGCCCGCATCAGATACAGCTCGCTGCGTGAGCAACGTTGTGCGCGCAGCGGCCATGCTGTAGCCCGATCCTGCGAACCTGGGAGCATCGAGATGGACTACGAGCAGATCACCGTCACCGACCGCGACGACGTGCGGGTGCTGACACTGAACCGGCCGGAGAAGCTGAATGCGTGGACGCCGCGCATGCAGTCCGAGCTGACGCACGCGGTACGGGCCGGCAACGACGATCCGTCGGTCGGGGCGTTCGTCATCACCGGTGCGGGTCGCGGCTTCTGCGCCGGCGCCGACATTGCCGAGGTCTTCGCGGCCCGTATCGACGCGGCCGACGAAACGGGCAGCAGCGTGGGCGAAGCGGCCGCGCACGATGACTCCGCCGCAGACGACTGGGTCGAGCTCGTGCGCAGCTCCAAGCCCATGGTGGCGGCCATCAACGGCGCCTCGATCGGCGTCGGCCTCACCATGATCCTGTCGATGGACTTCCTCATCGCCCACAGCGACGCCAAGCTGTCGTGCCGTTTCGTGAAGATGGGCGTCACGCCAGAACTGGCGTCGTCGCACATCCTCATCCAGCGCTGCGGTTGGGGCGCTGCGTCAGACCTCGCGCTGTCCGGCCGGATCGTCATGGGCGCCGAAGCGGGCGACATGGGCCTCGTCGACGAGGTCACCGACGGCGACGTGCTCGAAGCGGCCCTCGCACGGGCGAGCAGCTATGCCGAGAACCCGCCCACCATGCTGCATCTCACCAAGCAGTTGCTGTCTGCCAACGGATCCGACACCGATCTGGGTGCGGTGCAACGCCGCGAGCTGGAGGCGCTGAACATCGCTCGTGCATCGGACGATCACCGTGAGGCCGTTGCCGCGTTCCTGGAGAAGCGCCCGCCGAAGTTCCGGTAGGCCGGACCTGCGCAGCTCGGAATCGCCCGTTGCGGATTCGCACCGTGCCAGCTCGCTGCCGGCGGCCCAGTGATGCCTGAGCTGCCGGAGGTCGAAGTGGTCCGGCGTCAGCTCGCCGGGCCGTTGCTCGGACGCCGGATCGCCGAGGCATGGGCCCACCCGTCGCACAAGTTCGTGTCCGGACCTGATGCGGTGGGCAGCGAGATCGAGGCGCTGCGCCGGCGCGGCAAGTACCTGATCGCCGAGCTGGACTGCGGGCGTGATCTGATCACCCATCTCGGCATGACCGGGCGGCTCTGTTTCGCCGAAGCTGTCGGTGCATCGAGCCCGCCGAGCAGGCTTGCCAGTTCGCACACCGTCTTGGACGGATCGGCCGCAGAGGTCATGGCGCCGAGCGCCATCGGAGCGGCCGACCCGTATGTGCGGGCATGGTGGCGCCTCGACAACGGTGAGACGCTCTGCTTCCACGATGTCCGCCGGTTCGGCCGCATCGCCGTCTGCGACCGGGGCGACTACCGGGATCTGCCCACGCTTGCTGCCATGGGTCCCGAGCCGCTGGAGGAGGGCCTGGACGCGGCCACGTTCTGGCGGGCGAGCAGGCGGTCCAGCCAGCGCATCAAGACCCAGCTGCTGAACCAGCGGTTGGTTGCGGGCATCGGCAACATCTACGCGGACGAGGCGCTGTTCCTGGCGCGCATCAACCCGTCGGCCCGGGCGATCTCGAAGCCGCGAGCCGAACGGCTGCTGGAAGCGCTGCGGGATGTGCTGGTTGCCAGTATCGAACGGGGCGGCAGCACGCTGCGCGACTACTACAGCCTCGAAGGCGCGGGCGACAATCAGAAGTACTTCGTCTGCTACGGCCGCGCCGGCGAGCCGTGCGTGCGCTGCGGCACCGAACTGCGCCGCCGCGTGCTCGACCAGCGCTCCAGCACCTGGTGCCCCCACTGCCAGCGCCGTTGAAGCAGCAGCGTGCCTGCTGGCATCCCGCGGGCAACATCAGCAAGCACGGCAGCGCCGTTGAGAGAGCCGCGCGCCTGCTGACACGGCAACGGGCTCCGTGGGGCGGGGCATACTTGCACCACGTCGGACGATTCACGCGGAGGTTCGGGTGGACAACGAACTGTGGCGATGGGTCTGGGTCGCGGTAGCGATGGTCATGGGTCTCGGCGAGATCTTCACCGCGGGGTTCTTCCTGCTGCCATTCGCCCTGGGCGCCGTGCTGGCGGCGGCAGCAGCCTGGCTGGATCTCCACGGCGCTGTCCAATGGCTGCTCTTCTTCGGGGGCACTGCGGTGTCCATGGTGATCCTGCGCCGGTTCATGGGCCGACAAGACCGTCCCGACGACCTTCCCGTCGGCGCCAACCGCTACATCGGCATGTCGGGGCGTGCTGTCGAGGTCATTGACCCGGTGAACAACACGGGCCGGGTGCGCGTGGAATCCGACGAATGGCGGGCGGTTTGCGAAGCGGGCCGCATCGAGGAGGGATCGCTGGTGCGGGTGGTGGCACTCGCCGGTACCAAGCTGCAAGTCGAATTCGTCGAGGGTCCCCCTGACGACTACGTGCCCCATGAGGACCCGACCGCAGCAGCGCCGAGTCAAGATGCTTCAGAGTCGCAGGCCGACCACGACGCTGGTGACGGCGGCAGCGACGCCGCCGACGCAGACCAGCCGTCTGCCCCTGACGACGAGACCGCCACCCCAAGGAGCGAATGATGGACAGCATCAGCCCCGGAGTCGTCCTCCTGGCAATCATCGCGCTCGCGATCTTCGTGATCGCGGCGAAAGGCCTGCGCATCGTGCGCCCGTTCGAGCAGGGCCTCATCGAGTTCCTGGGCAAGTACCGCATGACGGTCGCACCGGGCCTGCGGTTCGTGATCCCGTTCGTGCAGCGCATCTTGAAGGTGGACATGCGCGAGCAGGTCGTGGACGTGCCTCCCCAGGAGGTCATCACCAAGGACAACGTGGCTGTCACGGTCGACGCCGTCATCTACTACGAGCCCACCGACCCGGTGAAGCTGAAGTACGCGGTGGGCAACTTCATCATCGCAGTGACCAAGCTGGCCCAGACGAACCTTCGAAACGTGATCGGCGACCTGCAGCTCGACGATGCGCTCGTGTCGCGCGAGGTCATCAACTCCAAGCTGCGGCAGATTCTCGATGACGCCACCGACAAGTGGGGCACCCGCGTGGTCCGCGTGGAGATTCAGCGCATCGAGCCGCCCGCCGATGTGACCACCGCGATGCACCGCCAGATGAAGGCCGAGCGCGACCGGCGTGCCGCTGTCACCGAAGCCGAGGGCGAGAAGCGTGCGGCGATCCTCCAGGCGGAGGGCGTGAAGCAGTCACAGATCCTGCGGGCCGAGGGCGAGGCCGAAGCCATCAAGCGGGTGGCCGATGCCGACAAATACCAGAAGCTCACGGTGGCTGAGGGCGAGGGCCAGGCCATCGAGCGGGTGTTCATGGCGATCCACAACGGCGACCCCACCGACGACCTGATCGCGATCAAGTACCTCGAAGCACTGCAGGGCGTTGCGAACGGCCAGGCCACCAAGATCTTCCTGCCGCTCGACACCAGCGGCGTGCTCGGCGCCGTGGCCGCGATGGGCGAGATGTTCCGCGAACGCACCGCCGAAGCCGCCACCTCGAACGGCGACCAGCCCGACCAGTAGTCCCCCTCAGGCGGAGCGGAGCGCCTCGGTGGGGGACACGCGGGCGGCGCGGATGGCCGGGTACAGGCCGGCGACGACGCCGATGGCCACGGCGGCGCTGAGCCCGCCGACCAGTGCGACAGGCGGGATGATCACCCGCCACGCCTGCGCCGTCGCGTAGACGTAGGTAACAGCCACTCCCAGCAGCACTCCGGCGGTGCCGCCCAGCGAGGCGAGCGTCAGCGCCTCGATCAGGAACTGCCGGCGGATGTGCGCCCGTGTGGCGCCGATGGCCCGGCGCAGGCCGATCTCGCTGCGCCGCTCGATGACGCCGATCACCATCACGTTCGCAACCCCGATCCCGCCCACGAGCAGCGCCACCGCGCCCAGACCCAGGAACAGGCCGGTGAACGAGCTCTCGGCTGCCGACTGCGCTTCCAGCAGGTCGGACGGCCGGCTGATCTCCACCTCTTCGGGATTCTCGGGATCGATCGTGCCGGCGAGGACATCACGGGTCTCGTCGATGTACCGCTCGTCGACGCGCACATAGACCACCGTGGGCGCCAGCTCCGCGTCGAAGTAGGCCTCCGCGGCCAGGTCGCCGATCAGCACGGCGCGGTCCAGTTCCGCCGCCAGCGCGAACGGCTCCAGCACCCCGAGCACCTCCACCCATCGTCCCCCGATGTGCAGCATGACGGCGGGGTCGAGGTCGCGGATGCCGAGTCGTTCCGCTGCAACCGAGCCCACGACGGCGACCGGGTACTGCCTGGTCCCCTCGGTGAGGAACGAGCCGTGGGCCATGCCGCCGTTCAGCGTTTCGAGCAGGCCCGGATCGGTGCCGATGACCCTGATGCCGCCGGTCTGGTCCTCTGGCACGAGGTCATTGCGATAGACGGCGGCATCCACGCTGTACACCGCTGCGGTGGCCTCGACGGTGGCGACGCGGCTCGCCGAGGCCACCGCGGTCTCCGGCAGGGCCGAATCGCCCGCGCCGAAGCCGGTGCCGGCCTCGACCGTGAGCAGGTTCGTGCCGAGCGCGCCGATCTGATCGAGCAGCGCCGACTTCGACGAGTCCGACAGGCCCAGCACGCTCACCAGCGACGCGATGCCGATCGCGATGCCGAGTGCCGACAGGAACGACCGCAGCTTGCGCGCTGCCAGCGCGCCGAGCGCAACGCGCACCAGTTCGGACATGCGCAGACGGCTCGGCGCGACGGGCGCCGTGACGGCATGGCTGTGAGGAGGCGTCGGCCCGGAGGTCATCGGTCAGTTGGCGCTGGCCCGGACGTCGTCATGGAGCCGTCCGTCGAGAATCTGCAGCCGCCGCGGCAACGTCGCGGCGATGTCTTCGTTGTGGGTGATGACCACGATCGTGCGGCCTTCGTCGTGCAGCGACATGAACAAGTCCATGATCGAGGCCGACGACGCCGAGTCGAGGTTGCCGGTGGGTTCGTCGGCCAGCACGAAGGCCGGCTCGTGGACCAGTGCCCGTGCGACGGCAACCCGCTGCGTCTCGCCGCCCGACAGCTCGTTGGGCCGGTGCCAGATGCGATCCCCCAGCCCCACCCGTTCCAGCACTGCCGCGGCGGCCTCTCGCCGTTGCGGACGGGTGGCACCGGTGTACAGAAGGCCGTTGGCCACGTTGTCGATCACGGCAACGCCGGCGAGCAGGAAGAACCGCTGGAACACGAAGCCGACGCGTCGCCCCCGGATCGCTGCCAGACGATCGTCGCTGAGCACCGAGGTATCGATGCCTTCGATGAGCACCGTGCCGCTCGTGGGCCCGTCCAGCGTGCCCATCACGTGCAGCATCGTCGACTTGCCGCTGCCCGACTGTCCGACCACTGCCACCATCTCGCCTCGGTCGATGCGCACCGAGACGCGGTCCAATGCGACGACCGGCGGCGAGCCCGGGTAGTGCTTCGACACCTCCTGCAGCTCGATGGCCGGCGCCGAGGGGTCGGGCGCGGTGCGCGCCACCGTCGGTGCCTCGGGGCCGATCACCGGGGAACCACGACGAGGGTGCCCGCGGCCAGCTCGCCGCTCACCACTTCGACGTCGCCGTCGACGAACAGCCCGGTCTCGACGCCGACGAGGCGTGCGGACCCGTCGTCGTCGAGCACCTCGACGGCATAGCCGCCCTCGGTGAGCGCCAGCAGGGCCGTGGCGGGCACCACCAAGGCGCCGACGACATGCGTCTCGGTGATCTCGACCGTCACCGTCGCGCCGATCCACACCGGCGAGGCGGGCTCGGTGAGCAGGATGGTCACCTCGACGATGTTCTCGCCGGTCTGCGCATCGAGCTCGGGCGTCGGGTTGATCTCGGCGACGGTGCCCGCCACGTCGGTGTCGTCGGGCAGTTCCACGTTGACGGCGATGCCTTCGGAGATGAGGTCGCGGTCGCTGAGCGGCAGGTCCGCGATGACGCGCTGCGTGGTGGACATTGCGCCGGCGGCGGGGGTCTCGATGACGGTGAGCGTGGCGAGCGCCGTGCCGGCTTCGAGATCCTGGCCGATCTCGATGCCTTGGCCCCACGAGCCCACCTGTACGGGTCCGTCCGTGAACAGCACGTCTGCGGTGCTGACCGTGCCGTCGGCGTTCTGCCCGGTCGCTTGCTGCCAGTCGCGCACTGCCGCCGCGGTGTGCAGGTCGAACACGCCGTCGACGGCGAACTCGTCCGCGTCGCCGAAGCCCAGCGCGGCCAGGTTGGCTTCGAGCTGGCGGACGTCGTCCCCTTCGAGGCCGTCGGTCATGGTGCGATAGGCAGGCGCCTCGCCGTACATGAGATGCATCGGCCGGTAGCGCTCTTCCAGCGCGGCCAGTTCCGCCTCGGCGCTGAGCAGTGCTGCGGTGGCGCTGGCCAGCGATGCCTCGAGCGCTGCCAGTTCTTCGGCGGAGAGCTCGGCCAACAGGTCGGCCAGCGACTGCTCGGCGGACAGGATGGCTGCGTCGGCGGCGTCGATTTCCGCTTGGGACGGCCCGGTGCGCAGGTCGGCGAGGGCTTCTCGGGCGGTGGCGAGATCGGCACGTGCTTGAGCGCGCTGCGCGTCGGTCGGGTCTTCGAGCAGCTCCAGTTGCTCTTGTGCGGTGAGGAGTTTGGATTCGGCGTCGTCGATCTCGGCTCGGGTCGGCCCGGCCTGCAGGTCGGCCAGCGCCTCTTGTGCGGTGAGGAGTTTGGATTCGGCGTCGTCGATCTCGGCTTGGGTGGGGCCTGCCAACAGGTCGTCGAGGTGCTCATCTGCGGTCTGGAACTCTGCGCGCGCCAGGTCGATCTGGACATCGTTGTCCGAGACTTGCAGTTCGTCCCGGTACTGCTCCCAGGCCGCCAGCCGCGCTGCCCGTGCCGAGGAAATCTCGGCCTCCGACGGCCCCGCTTTCAGGTCGTCGAGTGCCTCGGCGGCTGTTTGCACGGCCGCTTGGGCTGCATCGGTCTCGGCCTGCGAGGGTCCCTCCGCCAATTCGTCCACGAGGGACTCTGCGTTGGCGACTGCGGCACGGGCTGCGGCGAGGTCGGCTGGAGTGGGGTTGTCCAGAGATTCGAGGTGGTCGGCTGCCGAGACGACAGCGGCTTCGGCAGCGCTGATCTCGGCGGCACTCGCCGGTTCGACGAGGCGCTGCCGTGCATCGTGGGCTTGCTCCACAGCAGCCGTCGCGGTGGCGATGTCAGCATCGCTCGGACCCGCCTCGGCGTCGTGCAGATCGTCGGTAGCGACAGAGAACGCGTCCCGGGCTGCGGCGACCTCGGCGAGGACGCGCGCCGTGTCGTCTTCGGTGGGCTCATGGACCAAGAGGAAGAGCTGCTCGCCCTGCCGCACGACGCTGCCCTCGGCGGCCAGTTGCATGAGCACCCCTGTGCTGCGCGTGGCCAGCGTGGCCGTGCCGTCATAGTCGAGCGTGCCGCTGATCTCGAGATACTCAGCGAGGTCGCGCTGGGTGACCGGTGCCGTGCTGAGGCTGGAGTTCCCGTCCGCCGCTGCGTTGCCGTCAGTGCCGTTGCCGACCACGGACAGCCCGACGGCGCCGGCCACGATGACGACGACGGCGATGGCCGTACCGGCGAGCAGGCGGCGTCGTGATGCGCGCTTCATCGTTCGCCGCCGAACAGACGAGGCTTCGACTTGGGAATCATGAGCCTGGGGGTCATGGCCTGGCACCCGGACGCCGCTGGCGGCCGAAGGGCAGCTGCTCGTTGCAGATCTCGAACGCAGCGCTGACGTCTGCGTCGTCGAAGTCCAGCTCGCCGAATGGCGATCCGCCGCCGCTTCCCGGACCGACGGCACTCAGATCGGGATCGCCGATGTCCACCCCGTTGTCACGCATGCACTGTGCGAATTCGAGCAGCATGTCCTCGATTTCGACCTGAGCCGTGTCGAAGCTCTGCCCGCCCGGACCGAGCGCAAGGCCCTCGATGATCGGGCTGCAGGCGTCTTGGGCCGCCGGCAGGTCGGGGTCTCGTCCGATGGCCTGAAGGTCGCTTGCGTTCTGGCCCGCGCCGCCTCTGCCGGGCCGGAGTCCGAACGTGACCGTGCCGTCGGCCTCCACGATCGGGTCGGGGAACTCGATGCCGTTGTCGCGCATGCACGCGGCGAACTCCAGCAGCACCTCCTCGTCGGTGAGGTCGTCGTCGGCAGGTGCGTCGCCGTCGGATGCGTCGTCGGCAGCGTCAGTGCCGGTGTCGGCGCTCTGGCTGGCGCCGGCGTCGGCTTCGTCATCGGCGGGCGCAGTCTCCGTCGTCTCGGTGGCGACAACGGCAGCCGCGGGCCCGTCGTCCGCGGAGGCAGTGAGGGCGGCGTCGGCGACCGTGGTGGTCACTCCAGCGAGCGTGGCAAGCCCGCTGCCGTCGCTGTCCGAGCTGCAGGCACTCGCCAAGACGAACATCGCAGCGAGTGCCGGCAACGCAATGCAACGAACTGTGCGCATTCAGAAGATCCTCCGAGTCCGGCCATGTCTGGCGAGCCGCAAGCTACGAGCCGAACATGAAAGAAGATTGAGAACCGCATGAGATCGGCCTGAGAGGCTGAGCCACAGGCCCGAGCGGCCCGTGACCCCAAACGCATCAGAATCGGGAGCTAGAGCGGCAAGCGCAGGGCGACGCAGCGTGTCTGTGGCACGACGCGTAGGGTGCGCGGCCATGGCGTTGGGACTGCCGTCTGTGCTGGTCGGTTCGTGGACCGACGACGACGCAGCCACCGGCGTCACGGTGGTGCTGCCGCCGCCAGGCACCTTGGGCGCTGTCGCCGTGCGAGGCGGCGCACCGGGCACCCGTGAGGCCGCCGCGCTCAGTTCGACGGGCGCCGGCGTCGAGTGTCATGGAGTTGTGCTGTGCGGCAACAGCGTGTTCGGTCTCGCCGCGGCTGACGGCGTGGTGCGCTGGTGCGCCAGCGAGGGCCGCGGGCTCGACATCCGCGGCAGCATTGTGCCCGTAGTGGGCGGAGCCGTCGTCTATGACATTCAGTCTCCGCACAGCGAGCGTCCGACGGCCGCAGCCGGATGGGCAGCATGCGAGGCCGCCAGCGCGGACGAGCCTGCCACCGGTCGGGTTGGCGTCGGGCGCGGCTGCACGATCGGCAAGGTCGCCGGCCGTGACTTTGCTGTGCCCGGCGGGCTGGGCGCTGCGGTGGAGCGTTCGGGCGATGTGGTAGTCGGCGCTCTGGTGGCGGTGAATGCCTTGGGCGATGTCATCGACGAGGCCGGTGCTGTCCTCGCCGGCTGCACGGCGCCTCCTGACGCGCCGCGCTATCCCTACGCAGCCATCGATGCCATTCCCGGCTTCAGCGGACGCGGCAACGAAGGTGACGATGCCGACAGTGCCGACGGCTCAGCCGCCGACGGTCACGGCGAGCGCATGAATACCACCATCGGCTGCTTGGTCACCAACGCCCGGCTCACCAAGCCGGAAGCTTGCCGCGCCGCCGACCTGTCTCACACTGGCATAGCCCGCGCCGTCGAGCCGCCCCACACGAACTTCGACGGCGATGCCTTGTTCCTGCTGGCGACCGGTGAGGTCGATACCCAGCTCGACCTCGTTGCCGCGCTCGGCGCCCGAGCCGTGGCCTTGGCCGTCCGGAGCGCAATCTCCGATTGAGCCTCGATGGTCGGCCCTCAGCGGGGTCGAAGTCCCGCTCGGCGACAGCGGCGCGTGCGACCCTCTCGGAATTCGTCACCCGATCTCGTCGCGACTGTGGCAATCTGGGCGCACCAGAGAAAGGGGGTGGTCCACGCAATGCCGAAACGCAACAGGACTCTGGAGGTGGCCGGGCGCTGAGGCGACCCGCTTCCGAGAAGGGGACGCCTCCATCAGGTGGCGACTCCAACCCGGACCACCGAACCCCACAAGATCCGCGTGCTGGTCCTCACGCGGCCGCCGCCCCGCCAACCGGCGGAGGCGCAAACACGATCTTCGGGTAGCAGCAGGCCCCTGCTCAGTCGAGCGGGGGCCTGTTCGCGCCCGAGGGCACCCCACTAGTGTCCGCACATGGACTTCGACTGGCCGGACGATGATGATGCTCGCCGCGTCGCCGTGCGCGACTGGCTCGACGATCACGACGGCAATCCGGGCCAGGAGGCGCTGGCACACGCCGGATACGTCGCGCCGCACTGGCCGAAGCCCTACGGCCTCGACGCCGATCCCATCACCCAGCTGCTGATCGACGAGGAGCTGGCCGCCGCCGGCGTGAAGCGCCTGGCGGGCGGCATCGGCCTGGGCTGGGCGGGCCCGACGATCATCTACGGCGGCACCGACGCCCAGAAGGAGCGCTACCTGTGGCCGATCCTCACTGGCGAGGAAGTGTGGTGCCAGCTGTTCTCCGAGCCCGACAGCGGCTCAGATTTGGCGAACCTGGCCACACGGGCCGTGCGCGACGGCGAGCGCTACATCGTGAACGGCTCGAAGATCTGGTCGTCGGGAGCGCATCGAAGCAAGTTCGGCATCCTCATCGCCCGCACCGATCCCGATGTGCCCAAGCACCGCGGCGTGTCGTACTTCATCTGCCCGATGGATACGCCCGGCCTCGAATTGCGCCCGATCATCGACATGACCACGGCCTATTCGTTCAACCAGACCTTCTTCACCGACATGGAGCTGCCGGTGGAGAACCGGATCGGCGACGAGAACGACGGCTGGCGGCTGGCCAAGATCACACTCGGCAACGAGCGTGTGTCGCTCTCGGGCGAAGGGGCGCTGTGGGGCAGCGGCCCCAGCGCGGCAGACCTGCTCGACGTGGTGCGGTCTGCCGGGGGCGTGTCGGATCCGGTGATGCGCGACCGGGCCGCACGCCTGCACATCGAGGGCGAAGTGCTGCGGCTCATCCGGCTACGGACGCTGAGCGCCCGCCTGCACGGCCGCCAGCCCGGCCCCGAGGCCAGCGTGCGCAAGGCGCTGGCAGACGATCACGGCCAGCACGTCATGACGTTGGCGAAGGACCTAGCCGGCGCTCATGGACTGCTGGCCAACACGGGGCCGCTGGGCACATCGCCGGAGTTCCCCAAGACCCAGGCCGTGGTGGAGGGCTGGAACGGCTGGCACGGCGGCTACCTGTTCAGCCCGGCCCTCACGATTGGGGGCGGCACTTCGGAAGTGCAGCGCAACATCATCGCTGAGCGAGTCCTGGGCCTGCCCCACGACGTCGACGCGGAGTCCGGCAAGACCTGGGCTGAGTCCCGAGCCGCAGTCGCCTGACGCATTGCTGCGCTGCCGCCCGGGCCTGCCGGCAGTTACCGGCCGGTGAAGGTGGGCGGACGCTTTTCGAGGAATGCCTGGACGGCTTCCTTGGTGTCCTCGGTGGTGAAGTTGAGCGACTGAGCCATGCCCTCGCCTTCGAGCGCAGTGGCGAAGTCGGCCGAGGCATTGAGGGTGAGCAGGCGCTTGGTCATCGCAACGGCGATAGGCGGCCCGGCTGCGAGCCGGTCGGCCCAGTCGTCGACGAATGCGTCAAGCTCGCCGTGGGGCACCACCTTGTTGACGATGCCGAAGTCCTCGGCCTGCTTGGCATCGATGACGTCGGCGAAGAACGCCAGTTCCTTGGCACGGTGCAGGCCGATGAGGCGAGGCAGGATCCAGGTGCCGCCGAAGTCGACCGACAGGCCGCGGCGGGCGAAAATCTCGCTGAAGCGGGCTTGGTCGGAGGCCACGATCAGGTCGCACGCCAGAGCCAGGTTCATGCCCGCGCCGGCAGCTACGCCGTTCACCTTGGCGATGACCGGCACCATGATCGAGTACAGCGCCGACACGGTCTGGTGGATCACGTTCAGCCCTTGCAACGCATGCCGCCGTGGGCCGTCGCCGCCATCGGCGGCGAGGTCGGCGCCGCTGCAGAAGGCGTCGCCGGCCCCTGTCATCACCACGCAGCGCACGGTGGGATCACCGCCGATCTCGTTCCACGTCTCGCGCAGCTCGGTGAACATCTGCGGGCTCGCCGCGTTGAGGCGCTCGGGCCGGTTCATCGTGATGGTGACGACGCCGTTGTCCGCCGCGTCGATGATGAGCGTTTCCAGTTCTGCCGATTCCATGAGCGGCGACGCTAGTGGTGGGACTTAGGTTTCGCCCGAGGGCTCAGCGTCGGTGCCGAGAGGCTGAGCCGAAAGGCGAAGCCGTGGCCCGAGCGGCCAGTGAGCGATGGCGAACGAGAGCGGGAAACGACAGGTGCGACCGCGAGAAGGTTCACCTACCGGCGCATGTTCTGAGCCCAGGCGGTGAGGCGTTCGACGGTCTGGATCATGTCGTCGTTGCTGCCCGCGAACGAGAACCGGATGTAGCGATGACCCTCAGCAGGGTCGAAGTCGATGCCGGGCGTGGTGGCGATGCCGAGTTCAGCGAGCCAGGTCGCGGCCAGCTCGGCGCTGTCGTCGGTGAGGTGATCGACGTTGGCGTAGATGTAGAACGCCCCGTCGGGCGGAGCGATGCGGTCGATCCCTGCAGCGGGCAGGCCGTCGAGCAGGATCTGGCGGTTCGTCCGGTAGCGGGCCACGTTGGCCTCGAGTTCATCAATGCTGTCGAAGGCGCCCAGCGCGGCGTGCTGGCTCACGGTGGCCGCAGCGATGGTGGCGTTCTGCGCGAGCCGCTCGACGGGCGAGACCAGATCGGGCGGCAGCAGCAGCCAGCCCAGCCGCCAACCGGTCATCGAGAAGTACTTGGAGAAGCTGTTCACCACCACGGCGCTCGGGCTGTGCGCCGCAGCCGTGGCGGCTTCGCTGCCGTAGGCGATGCCGTGGTAGATCTCGTCGGAGATCAGCCGCACGCCGGTGCCATGGCACCAGCGAGCAAGCCGGCCCAGCTCGTCGGCGATGAGCATGGTGCCGGTCGGGTTGGCGGGACTCGCGACGACCAGCCCATCGAGCGGGCCGGCGTCCGTGACCATGTCTGCGGTCAGCCGGAAGCCCGACTCGGGCGTGACCGCAATCTCCACGACCTCGATGTCCAGCGCTTCGAGCGTGTTGCGGTAACACGGGTAGCCCGGTGCCGTCACCGCCACCCGGTCGCCGGCCTCGAAGCACGCCAGGAACGCGAGCGTGAACGCCCCGCTGGCACCTTGGGTTATCACGATGCGGTCAGCATCGGTGCGGTGGCCGTACCAGTGGGCGTAGTGCTGGACCAGCCTCGAA
>JAJDTF010000034.1 GCA_022827265.1 Acidimicrobiia bacterium
GCGCCAGGCTCCACTTCAGCCGCTCGGTCTGGAGCGCTCGGATCTCGGGGATCGGTGCATTCTCGATGGGATGCAATCCCCGACCGGCGGTGGGCTCGAACTTGGGCATCTGGCGCTTCCTCTTGTTGTCGGCGGATGGCAGCTCTCGGCGAACGCTGGCCCCGATGGTGCCCGTTCAGATGATGGCAGGGGCACCAGCTTCCTAGTGTTGCAGTCCGCGGCGCCGCTGCCGCCGGGCGCAGCAGCGCTCCCGTACCGTCACTTCCCGGAGGCCGACCGGCTGATGCTCCATGACTGACTTCCGTTTCACGATCCTCGTGGTGCCGTACATGCGCCGTCGCGGCGAGCAGATCGGCCTGGCCGGGTCGATGCCCGAGCGCTGGCAGACCCTCATGGATCACGTGCGGACCCAGATGCAGTTCGCCGAGTCGGTGGGGTACGACGGCTTCGCCATGACCGAGCAGCACATGCAGGTGGAAGGCATCGAGACCACCACCAACCCGCTGTTCTGGGATTACTTCGTGGCCCAGCACACCGAGCGGATGCGGGTGGGCCAGCTCGGCATGAACCTCACCGCTGTCAACCCGATCCAGCTCGCCGAGAACATCGCCATGCTCGACCACTTCACCGGCGGGCGCACTTTCGTGGGCTTCACGCGTGGCAACACACCGCGCTGGACCGGCACGTTCGGCCAGCACTTGGGCATCACCTCCACCGAGTCCGACAAATCGGAGGCCGACCAGCGCAGCCGCCGGGCCCTGTACGAGAACTGGCACCTCATCAAGTCGCTGTGGACCCAGGACAAGGTGTCGATCCAGGGCGAGTTCTGGCAGGCCCCGCCCGAGATGGAATGGCACTTCCCGCCGACCGACGACTTCGACCCGACGGCGGTCGACGAGAACAAGACGCTGCGCGAGATCGGCATCGTGCCCCGGCCGCTGCAGCAGCCGCACCCGCCGGTGTACGCACCGTTCAGCTACAGCATGGAAACGTCGAAGTTCTGGGCACGCGAGGGCGGCAAGATGGTCAGCTTCGTGGCGCCCGAGCGGCAGAGCTTCATCGGCACAGCGCTCGACGTCTACCTCGAGGAAGCGCACAGCTCGGGGCGCGACACCACGCCGGCCGATGCGCTGGCGATCGGCGGCCACCTCACGATGGGCCGCACGCCCGCCGAGGGCGCCGACCTGTACGCCGGCTTCGAAGAGCTGTTCAACTGGGCCTACAACGCACCGCCCTACGTGGTGCCGATGGGGCGGGTGTGGCGAGGCAGCCGGGAGGAAGAACTCGACCATGTCGCCTCGCTGCACGAGGAGTTCGGCGTCACCGAGTTCTTCCTGTGGCATCACGTCGGCTACTTCGAACAGGACCAGGAACTCGCGATGCTCAACGAGTTCGCCGAGGGCGTCATCGCTCCCCTGCGAGCAGGCGCCTGAGCCGCACTGCGGACGACGTCATGCATCGCTCTGCGCGCCCATCGCAAGATCGCCGCCCAGCCGCCGCGCGCACGAACAGCACCGCCGCCCCATGACCGAAGCAACTGGCCCAAGGCGACTCCGGGGCGTTGCAGCGCTCGACAGCCGACGCCGCGCCGTCGTCGTGGCGATGGCGTTCAAGGCGGCGCTGGCGCTGTGCTTCGTGGCGGCCATCGCCGTTCCGCTCGACCACCTCGAAGGCAAGGGCATGGCGTTCCGGTTCCCGCTGTTCATGCTGTCGGCGGTGGTGGTGCCGCTGGCGTGGCGCGGACGGTTCCGGCCCTACCCGGCGACGGCCGATGTGCTGATCGTGGCCCCGTTCCTGATCGACACGCTCGGCAACCTGGCGTACATCTACGACACGTTCGACGCCACCGACGACGTGTTGCACACGCTCAACTGGATCCTGCTCGTCGGCGCATTCCACGCTTGGCGCTACCGCCGCGGCGGGGCCGCAAATCGCCTGTCACGGGGCGATGCCTGGCTGCTCGGCGCCGGACTCGGAGCACTCGCCATCGTGGGCTGGGAAGCGGCCGAGTGGATCGTGGCTGAGACCGGTGCAGGAGGCGGCCTCGACCTCACCTACGACGACACCGTCGCCGATCTCGTCCTGTCCACCGCCGGCGGCATGATCGGCTCCGCCCTCGCCGTCACCCTCTTCCCGGCGCACCCCCGCTGATTCGTATCGCCGGATTGCCGCCAGCCGGTGGCCCGATGGCTACAGGGTGCGGAGGCGCTCTATGGCTCTGTCGAGAACGTCGTGCTGCTTGCAGAAGGCGAAGCGGACGAGGTGGCGGCCCTCGTGGACGTTGTCGTACATGACGACGTTCGGCACCGCTGCGACGCCGATGCGTTCGGGCAGGCCCCAGCAGAACTCGATGCCGTCGTCGTGGCCGATCGAGCGAATGTCGGCAGTGATGAAATAGGTGCCAGACGGCTCGAAGACCTCGAGGCCGGTCGAGCGCAGGCCCTCGGACAGCCGGTCTCGCTTGGCGCGCAGATCCTCGGCTTGGGCTGTGAAGTAGTCGTCGCCGAGATCCAGCCCGGCGGCGATGGCATGCTGGAACGGCCCGCCGCTGACGTAGGTCAGCCATTGCTTGGCCGTGCGCACTGCCGCTACCAGCTCCGGGCGGGCGCAGACCCAGCCGATCTTCCAGCCGGTGACGGCGAAGGTCTTGCCGCCGCTGGAGATCGTGACCGTGCGGTCGGCCATGCCGGGCAGCGTCGCGATGGGAATGTGCTCGCCGTCGAACACCAGGTGCTCGTACACCTCGTCGGTGACCACGATGAGATCTCGCTCGATGGCCAACGCCGCGATGGCCTCCAGCTCCGCCCGGCTGAACACCTTGCCGGTCGGGTTGTGCGGGCTGTTGAGCACCAGCATGCGGGTGCGCGGCGTGACCGCCGCCGCCAGCTCGTCGGGATCGAAGCCGTAGCCGGGCGGGCGCAGCGTGACCACCTTGCGCACGGCGCCTGCCATGGAGATCACGGCGCCGTAGAGGTCGTACCAGGGCTCGAACGTGAGCACGTCGTCGCCCACTTCGGTCAGCGCCAGGATGCTCGCGGCCAACGCCTCGCTCGCACCCGCCGTGATGAGCACCTCGCTGTCGGGGTCGACCTCCATGCCCCAGAACCGCTTCTGGTGCCGGGCGACGGCGTGGCGCAGCTCAGCGATGCCGATGCCCGGCGGGTACTGGTTTGCTGCACCGCTGCGTATCGCTGCGACCGCTGCCTCGAGCACCTCGGTCGGCCCGTCGGTGTCGGGGAAGCCCTGGCCCAGGTTGATGGCACCAGTGCGAACCGCCAGCGCCGACATCTCGGCGAAGATCGTCGACTGGTAGCCCTGCAGGCGCGAGCTCAAGTACGGCAGCCGTGCCATGTCGCGGAGGCTAGGCGGCTACTGGTAGGAGACGAACAACGGAGACGGTGTCTGAGCCAGCACCTGTGCCGCGGTGGGTGTGGGGAAGTCTTCGTCGTAGAAGTTCTTCCAGCCCCAGTAGAAGCGATGGGCGTCTGGCTCGCCGGTCAGCGCATTCCATGTGCTGTATTTGGTGTTGATCGGACCCTGCCCGTCCATGTGGATCATCACCGCGAGTTCCGCTGGGGTCTCGATGAGCTCGCGGTTGGTGATCATCGAGAAGCGGAACTGGTGCAGGATCAACAGCTTCTGAGGCAGGGCCTCCTCGCGGACGAGGCCGGACAGCCACCTGACGACCTGGTTGATCTCGGCAGCATCGACCGTGCCGATCTGCTGCAGATGCACCTCGCCGGGCCGCAATCGCCATTCGGGGTCGAGCGCCAGCCCGACGTGCGGGCGCCGCAGGAATTCCTCGTAGTGCTTGGCCTGCGTCAGGAAATCGGTTCGGCCCGACTGCAGGTCGAGCACGACATACATGTCGTGGGCAGCCGCCGCCTCGATCCAGGGCCTGATGTCGTCGAGCGCGGTCTCGTTGGAGTAATCGCCGTCACGGCCGGCCCTGGCTGACGCAACGGTGGCGATGATCTCGAAGGCGAGCACCACGTCGGATCCGTCAGCGTCGTAGCCCTCCGCGATGGACGCGAGGCGCGCCACGCCCTCGGTTGGGTTCTGCTCGCCCAGCACACCGAGCTGCGACGTCGACGGGTGGCCGTACATGGCTACGAGGCGGCGAGCGCGGCCAGGCTCGAACATGAGCAGGCCGCCTCCGGGCACTTCGTCGCCACGACGGACGACTTCCAGCTGCCACGCTGCCTCGGGGCCGAGGTCCACCTGCAACTCCACCTGAGCAGCGTCACGCAGCATGGCGCGATCGGCCCCAGGCAGAGCCCGCAAGTCGTCGCCCGCCGTCACCGTCAGCGCTGCTGCGCCTATCTGGCTTGCGAGAGTGCCGAACACCGCAGCTTGCTCGGCATTGCCGACGATCCACACCCGCTCGTGGGGAGCATCTCGATGCGGCAGCGTTGCGGTCGGGTTGACGGGAACCCACTCGATGTCGAAGCCGGTGAGCCGTTGGGAGAGACGCTGCTCGTTGAAGCCCGCCGCCACGATCCGCTCCGGCGCGAGCCGCTGAATCTCGGTCATCGGCTCGGCTGCCGACCACGACTCGATCAGCAGCAGCGGTCCGTCGATCCCGCGTGCGGCCAGCGTGAGGATCGCCTCGGAATCATCGGCGAATGCGAGCCCTATCTCATCGGCGCACTCGTAGAGCGCACGCGATATCTGGACGCTCGCGAGCACCACGTTGGCGTTGTCGATCGACAGGCCGGCCGCGGCATCCCGCGGCGAACAGTCGCGGACGGTCGTCGCAGGCGGATCGGTCGAGTCCGGCACCCGGGCCGCGCTCGTCTCGGCAGCCGCGCCGCCCTCCGCTTCCGCCGTGCTGGTCCCGATCGGCTCAGATGTCTCCAGCGTCTCCAAACCGATGCGAGTACACGCGCCCACGGCGACAACGGCAAGCAACATGGCCGCGCCTAGCCTGAGCAGCCGAGCAGCCTCCCGGACGGAAGCAGGTCGACGGTGCAAGCCCGTGAGCATGGGGAGGCGCAAGATCGCGGGGTATCAGAGAGTCCGACGCACGGCAGACACGCAAGAAAGCGCTTGCGCAGTACCGGACGAGAGTGCAGCCGTCACGGCCCCGGAAACTAGTGACTACGGCGGCAATACTGGCGGCATGCCGACACCTGAGCTCAACCCCCACGTGCCCGCCCGCTACGACACTGCCGCTGTCGACCTCGCTTCGGTCGACGGCGTGCTGTCGACCACCCGGTCGGTGCGGCTGCGGCTCGATCTGGAACGTGAGGTCCCCCATGACGTCGTGCTCGACTGCATCGACGTCGCCGAGCAGGGTCCTGGCGGCGGCAACCAGGCCAGCCGGCGGTGGCTGCTGATCCGTGATCCCCAGCAGCGCCAGGCCATCGGCGACATGTACAACTCGATCGTCGGCGCGTTCATGAAGCAGGGGCGCGACGCGACTGCGGGAACCGGGCACCCGATGGAGCAGGTGATGAAGTCGGCGTATCACCTTGCGGAGCACCTCGCGGAGGTGCCGGTGATCGTCATCCCGTGCGTCTGGGGGGTACACGACGACAGCGGCAAACCGGGCCTGTTCGACTCGGTGCTGCAGTCGGCATGGAGCTTCTGCCTCGCTGCTCGTGCCAGGGGCCTCGCCACTGCGTGGACCACCGCGATTCTCAACAAGGAAGACGAGCTGCGCGAGGTGCTCGGCATCCCCGAGGGAGTCACGCCGGTGGCACTGCTACCGCTGGCCTATGCGAAGGGCACCGAGTTCGGCTCCGTGCCACGCCGGCGCGCCAACGAGATCGCCTACGTGGACGGCTGGGGCCGTACCTGGGAAGCTCGGGGCGGCGAGACGGCTGCCCGGTCGCTGGGCGAAGGGCCCGGCGCCACCGTCGAAGTCGACATCGACGCATCCGCCGAACGAGTGTGGGAGATCGTCAGCGACATCAACGCCGGGGCCGACTTCTCCGAGGAATTCGTGCGGGCCGAGTGGGCCCCGGGCTACGACGGGCCGGCCGCCGGCGCCAAGTTCATCGGCCACAACCAGCACCCCGCCATTGGCGAGTGGAACATCGATCTCACCGTCACCGAGTACGAGCCGAACGTGCTGTTCGGCTGGGCGACCGGCGAGACCGAAGAGGTCGCCGGTGCCCGGTGGCGCTACGAGATCGATGTGCTGCATGGCCAGCGCTGCCGGCTGCGCCACACCGTGCGGATCGGTCCGGGCGAATCGGGCCTCTCGGTGGCGATCACGGCGATGCCCGACAAGGAGCCTCGCATCCTGTCCCGCCGCCAGGACGAGCACTTGGCGAACATGGCGCGCTGCGTGGAGGGCATCAAGGCGCTCGCCGAGGGCAGCGCTTGACGAGAGACCTGACTGTCGGTCGCTGGGCCCCGAGCCCCACAGGCGACCTGCATCTGGGCAACCTGCGCACCGCGCTGCTGGCATGGCTGTTCGCCCGCACTGTCGGCGGGCGCTTCCTGTGGCGCTTCGAAGATCTCGACAGCGCCGTGCGTCCGCAGTTCTACGACTCGCAGCTGCGCGATTGCGCCGCGCTGGGGCTCGACTGGGACGGCGAGCCAGTTCGCCAGAGCGACCGCCTGGATCTCTACCGCGACGCAATCAGCGACCTGCGCCGGCGCGGGCTCACCTACGCGTGCTTCTGCACCCGGCGGGAGATAGCCGAAGCCGCGGCAGCCCCGCACGGGCCGTCACCCGAAGGCACCTACCCGGGCACCTGTCGGCACCTGACACCGGCTGAGCGAGAGCAGCGTCGCAGCAGCGGCCGACCTCCAGCGACTCGACTGCGCGTCGAGACCGCAGCCAATGCCGGCAACGGCACGTGTGCCGAGACGCCTCGAGCGAATCGGAAGGGCGACACCACGACCTTGCAGCTCACCGTCACCGACCGTCAACTCGGTCAGCATGCCGGCATCGTCGACGACTTCGTGATCCAGCGCGGCGACGGCACCCCGGCCTACAACCTCGCGGTCGTCGTGGACGATGCCGCGCAGGGCGTGAACCAGGTCGTGCGGGGCGACGACCTGCTGCCGTCCACGCCGCGCCAGGTGCATCTGGCGCGCCTGCTCGGACTGAATCCTCCGTCCTACGCCCACGTGCCGCTGGTGCTCGGCCCGCAAGGCCGCCGCCTCGCCAAACGAGACGGCGCCGTCACCTTGCGGGACCGGTCGGCACTCGGCGAGACGCCAATCGACGTCGTCAACCTGCTGCTGAAGAGCCTTGAACTCGACCCGCTCACGAGCCTCGATGATCTCGCCGAGACAGCACAGCGCTTCGACCCGACGACCCTGCCACGACAACCCTGGCGGTACGAGTCCGCTGCGGGCGCAGGTTCCGGCGGCGCTACTCCATCACCCGGAGCTGGCCCGGAATGAACATCTTCTTCAGCTTGCGACCAGGGAACATCGGCGCCAAGGCGATCGCTGCCAACGCCACGACGAACGACGCTGCCATCTCCCACCAGCGCACCGACACGATCATGCCGACATCGGGCACAGCCGTCGGCATCAGGAACAACGCCATCCACAGCAACAAGGCGTAGCCGAACAGACCGCCGAGCACTACGGCAACCACACCCAGCAGCAGCCCTTCCACTGAGAGATTCGCGATCACCCGACGCACGGGTATGCCGTAGGCGAACATCGTGGCGTGATCGCGGGAGCGCTCGTCGACGTTGATGTTGGCGGTGTTGAACGCGATCAGCATCACCAGGAAGATGACGAAGATCCGCGTAATCACGAACACGCTGCTGGACTGCTCCAGCGAATCCTCCAAGGATTGGAACGTCTCACTCAGCCCCTGCACCAAGGTCACACCGGTGCCGCTGCCGAAGAGCGCTCGCTTGACGTCGTTCAAGCTGCTGCCGTCTGCCGGCACGCCGGTCACGATGTTGGCGAGACCGCCGAAGCCCCAAGTGGACGCCTGCGAGAGATCCATGTAGGCGTTGAGCCGCAGCGGGTGCGGATGGATCGCCGCGACCCCCACGGTGCGCGTGCTGTAGGTGAACGCCCCATCGACGAGCGCCGGATGCGTGACGGTGACGTCGTCGCCGACGCCCACGCCGAGGTCACGAGCGGCTTTGTCGGCGAGCACGATGCCCGGCGACCGGGGCGACAGCGATCCTTCCGTCGCGGTCGGCGTCCACACGGTGCTGCCGAAATCGACGAAGCGGACCGCAAGATCCAGCCGGATCGGGTCGGCGGTGTCGTCGGAGGCGGCGGCGGTGACATCGGCCCCGAGCACCATCGCCGGCTCGCCGAGTTGGACCGTCGGATGGGTGAGCACGTCCTGGACCTGCGGCGAGTTGACCGGGTAGAAGGAATCCAGCTGCACCGTGAAGCGGTCAGGCTCGCCACCGAGCAGTTCTTCGTTGCCGTCGTCGAGCGTGGCCGTGAACGTGCTGCCCAGCCCCAGCATGGCGAACATGATCGCCAAGCTCATGGTGAAGGTGAGCAGCGTCAGGAACGTCCGGCGGGGCGCCCTCATCAGGTTCCGGAACGGCATCCGCTCGAGGCTGCGGCCCGGCAGGGGGATGCGACTGATGATGGGCCCCAAGCTTCCGCCCCGCGACGCCAGATGACTCGAGCGAATCGCGTCGACCGGCCGCACCCTGACGGCGCGCAGGACAGGCCAGAGCACGGCAAGCACCGGGACCGCGAACCCGAGCGCCATGGCCTGCGCGTAGATGCCTGCCTGGAAGGACTGCTCGAAGATCGGCAGCCACACCACCTCCTGCACGACGCTCACCGTCTGGAAGGCGATCGCGTAGCCCACGGCGACGCCCAGGATCATGCCGATGATGCCGATCTGCAGGCCGATCAGCAGCGGCCGGACGACGATCGTCCGGGGATGCTCCCCGATCGCCATCGAGTTGCCGATCTCGCGCCGCTGCGCTTCGACCATGCGCGCCGAGAAGTTCAGTGCGGCGAACGCAGCTCCGGCAAAGAGCAGGAGCGAGATGGCGTTGTAGATGCCCTGGTCGATCTCCGGCGAACCGGTCAGGCCGATATACGAGGGCGTCGCCTCTCGGGTGAGGACATCGAGCAGCACGCCATCGGTTGATGCTGCCGCTTCGATGAGCTGCTGGCTCACCGCCGCGGCATCGGCGCCGGGCTCGAGGGTCAGCACGAGGTCGTTGACCACGCCGGACCGGCCCGAGATGTCCTGCGCGGCATCCAGCGGGGCGAACAGCACCGCCAGGTTGGACCTGCCGAGCGACCCGTTCCCCTCGATGATGAGGAAGAACTCGGGTGACACGGCAGAGCCGACGTAGTCCACGCCGACGTCGCCGCCCACCGTCAGCTCGCCGCTCGCCGGCAGGTCCCAGAAGGTCGAGAAGCCCCGATTGACCAGCACCTGCGGTGTTGCGCTGTGCGAGACCGGCCGCGCAGCATCGTCGATCAGGTAGACGTCATTGACGACGGGCTCGCCCCCCGACAGGTCCATGCCGACAATGCGCCCGTGCACCAGCAGTTCTTCGCCCTCGACGACGGTCTCGACCTGGGTGTCGAACAGGAGGCGTTCGTTGTAGCGGTCGATGCCGTCGATCTCGCTGGCGATGCGGGCAAGCGAGCCGGCCGGCACGTCCCCGCCCTCGCCGACGGTCGCCCGCAGGTCGTACATGCTGGTGGCCTCGAGGCTCTTGTCAATGGAGGCAAGCCTCCATTGCGTCACGCTCGAGAGGCCCGCGTACAGCCCGATGCCGATCGCCAGCGTGAAGCCGATGGCGACGATCTGGATCCAGCGTTTGCGCGCGTCCCGCAGGGACCACCGCAGCCGGAACAACCACATGGCTGCGGGCCTACCAGCGCAGTTCGGACAGCGGGGTCTTGCCGCCCTCGGGTGGACCGTCGCTGATGATCTGGCCGCTGCTCATCTCCACGACGCGGTCGGCCATCCGGGAGATCTCGCGGTTGTGGGTCACCACGAGCACTGCCCGGTCCTGGTTGGCTTGCTCCGCGAGCAGTTCAAGAATCTGGGCACCCGTCTTGAAGTCCAGCTCGCCTGTGGGCTCGTCAGCGAGCAGCACCGGGTTGCCGGTGGCGAGTGCTCGCGCAATGGCGACGCGCTGCTGCTCACCGCCCGACAGCTCATGGGGGAAGTGGCCGAGCCGGTGGCCGAGCCCGACGGAGTCGAGTATGTCGGCGGGTTCGGCCGAACCGCTCTTGCCGGAGACGTCCATGCCGAACTCGACGTTCTCGGTTGCGGTCAAACCCGGGAACAGGTTGAAGCTCTGGAAGATGAAGCTGACCGTCTCGCGCCGCAGCGCAAAGAGCTCGCTGCGGCTTGACGTGGTGAGATCGCGTCCCCCGACGGTCACCTTGCCAGACGACGGCACGTCCAGGGCGCCGATGATGTTGAGCGTCGTGGTTTTGCCGCTGCCGGATGCACCAAGCACGACGACGAACTCTCCGGTATCGACGTGCAGGTCGATACCGGCCAGCGCCGTGACCAGCACGGGACCCACCTCGTAGTGCTTCGTGACGCCTTCGAGATCGATCACCTCAGAGATCTCCCCAGTCGCTGCCGACGTCGGCAATGGTACGAACTACCGAAGCTCTCGACCGTCATCACGGTCGCTCGGCATTGCTCCAAGACGCTACTGCTCGCTGGCTCGTCCGTGGGCTACTCAGCCAGGTGAATCGCACCCGTTGCTTCCCGCTCTTGTTCCCGTATCTCGTGCGATTGGGCTCACGGGCCGCTCGGGCCCGGGGCTCAGCAGCTCGGCCAGTAGCTCAGCGGTCGCTGCTCGGGCGGCGGCACCGGGCGGTTGGCCAGCATCCGGATGTCCGAGATGAGCACGCTGCGGGTGTCGGCGGGGTCGATCATCTCGTCGATGCGCATCGTGCCGGCGGCCTCGAAGGGGTTCGTCGCCTCGGCCACCTCGGCCACGAGCTTCAGCCGCTCGGCCTCGCGCTCGTCGGGATCGGCAATGCGCGACAGCTTCGAGCCGAACGCCACGTTCACGCCGACCTCTGGATCCATGAAGCCGACCTCCGCACCGGGCCAGCAGTAGATGCCATGGCTCGGCATCCGGGAGCCGTTCATGGCCTGCCAGGCCATGCCGAACGCCTTGCGCAGGCACACCGTGAGCGTGGGCGTGGAGGCGTTCTGCAGTGCATGCATCATGCGAATGCCCCAGTGGAGCATCAGGTCGTGCTCGACGCGCTTGCCGACCATGAAGCCCGGCACGTCCACCAGGAAGATCATGGGGATGTTGTACGAATCGCACACGGTGGCGAGGCGAATGACCTTGTGGCAGGCCTGCGGGTCGAGGGTTCCCGCCTGGAACATGGGGTTGTTGGCGATGACGCCCACCGGGTAACCGTCCAGCCGGGCGAGCGCGCACACCACGTTGCGGGCGTAATTCGGCTGCACTTCGAAGACGGACCCGGGATCGCAGATGCGGGCGACGACGCGTCGCATGTCGTAGCCGCGGGTGCGCCGGGCCGGCACCATCTTGGCGAGCTGGGGGTCGGGCCCGTCGTCTCCTTGCGGCTCGGCCCGTGGCGCCGGCTGCCAGGCATTCGACGGCATGTACGACAGCCACCGCCGGACGGCTTCGTAGCCCTCCTCGTCGGTGTCGACGCCGAGATCGATCTGCCCGGTGATGCGGGCATGCACGTCCACGCCGCCCACATCCTCGAATGAGATGACTTCGCCGGTCGCGATCTCGAACACTTTCGGCGAGGTGACTGCCAAGCACGAGCCGCGCACCATGACCACGTAGTCGCTCATGGCCGACACGAACGAGGAGCCGCCGAACGACTGGCCGCAGATCATGGTGGCCATGGGCACCCGGTGACGCCGCTGGGCCATCTCGAACATGGCGCCGGGTTCGGAGATGCCCTCCGAACCCATGAGGTCGGGGATGCGGCCACCGCCGGTCTCACCAAAATGCACAACAGGAATGCCCATGGTGAGCGCCCGGTCGTAGAGGCGGGTCTCCTTGCGGGTCCCCACGATGGAGCTCGAGCCGCGCAGCACCGTGATGTCGTCGCCGAACACCGCCACCGGCCGGCCGTCCACATTGCCGTGCCCGCCGATCTTGCCGTCACCGGGCGTGATGTCACGCATTTCGGGGCGGAGCGACCGGCTGAACGTGCCGATCTCACGGAAGGAGCCGTCGTCGAGGAATGCGTCGATGTGCTGGCGGATGGTCCGGTCGCCTTCGGCCTCCATGGCGCGGACCTTCGACGCGCCGCCCATGTCGCGCCGGATCACCTCGGCTCGGGCCTGCATCTCGGCAACCCGCTGCTCGTGGCTGATCGCGTCGCCGTCGCCGTATTCAGTCATTGCTTCTCTCCTGCACTGTCATGCCTCGCCTCATGCGTGCGCGTAGTGGCGCACCTTCTCGTCGTACTGCCATTACTTCCCGCTCTTGCTCGCTGCGCTCACGGGCCGCTCGGGCCACGGCTTCGCCCTGTGCTTCCCGCTCTTGCTCGCTGCGCTCACGGGCCGCTCGGGCCCGGGGCTCAGCCTCCTATGCATCCGCATAGTCAGCGAGGATCTGCCCGTATGTCTCGCCGAGCTGGGGCGGCCTGCGCCCGGGCACCATCACTTGGCTGACGCCGAGCTCAACCAGCTGATCGAGGTGGGCGCGGTCGGTCGCGCCGGTGGTCCACATCTCGATCTCACTCGGGTCGCGTCCCGCAGCCTCGGCATAGCGGCGCGTCGACTCGAAGAGCCCCGCCAGCACCTCGGCAGGCCGTTCGGCTGGAAAGAACACGTCGCCGAGCTCACCGGCGCGCCGGGCGGCGCGGTCGCTGTGGCCGCCTACCAGGATCGGCACCGGCTGCTGAATGGGCTTGGGCTGCGAGTAGACCGGGTCGAAATCCACGAACTCGCCGTGGAACTCGGCTTCCTCCTCGGTCCACAGCACGCGAAGTGCCGCGATGTACTCGTCGGTGCGAGCTCCGCGGCGGTCGAAGGGCACGCCGAGTGCGTCGAACTCCTCGCGCAGCCATCCCACGCCGATGCCGAAGTCGAAACGCCCGCCGCACAGGCGGTCCAGCGAGGCGATCTCCTTCGCCAAGATCAACGGGTTGCGCTGGGGCAGGATGAGAATGCCGGTCGCCAGCCGGATGCGGGTGGTCACTGCGGCGGCGTACGCCAGCCAGATGAGCGGGTCTGAGTGGTCGAGTTGGCTGGCGCCCTTGAACAGGCGCCCGCCGTCGTCGTAGGGATAGGTGGAGCTGTACGACTTCGGCACCACCACGTGCTCGATCGCCCACAGCGAATCGAAGCCGACTTCCTCTGCGGTCTGGGCGGTCTCCTGCGCTGCAGCGCCATCGACGTTGCC
This sequence comes from Acidimicrobiia bacterium, assembly GCA_022827265.1. Taxonomy (GTDB): domain Bacteria; phylum Actinomycetota; class Acidimicrobiia; order Acidimicrobiales; family Poriferisodalaceae; genus Poriferisodalis. Next base: position 13,293 of record JAJDTF010000034.1, read on the forward strand.
CATCAAGTTCGCGGAGATCAGGCCGAATCTCATCTGGAAGCTCCTGTCCGCCGCGCTCGGGCGGCGCGGCGGCGAACATCATGGCCGATCAGCACCGCAGATTCCCGCGAACCGAAATTCGCTTGCCGCACATTGCCGACTGGGTTGGCATGGCGAGCAGTGACCGACCAGGAATTCCTGCGCAGACTCCGCCGCTACGCTCGCAAGCGTGGTCTGCAGACGGAATACCGGCCCGACCGCGGCAAGGGCAGCCACGCGAAAATCTGGCTTGACGAACGAATGACGACGATTCCGCGAGGCGAACTGAAGCCAGGCACTCTGAGGGGCTTGTTCCGAGACCTCGGGATCTCGAAGGGTGACTTCTGAATCCATGCGATACGTGTTTCCATGCATGATCGAACTCGACGAGGAGCATCTGCGCGACACGGGACGCGAGGGCTACAACGCGAAGTTTCCCGACGTACACGGGGCACACACCTGCGGCGACTCTGTTCAAGAAGTACACGACCGACTGCGGGACTGCCTCGAGACGGCGCTGAGCTTCTGCATCGACGACAACGAGTCCTTCCCCACTCCGAGCGCACCCGGGCCCGGACAGGTGCTGGTCTCGGTGTCACCGGCCGTCGCAGCGCAGTTCGCGCTCCACGAGGCCATGCTGGCTCAAGGCGTGACCGCAGCCGAGTTGGCGGGCCGCGTCGGCATGCGCCCTTCGCACGCCAAGCGGCTCACCGACATCTACCGGCCCGCCAAGCCCGACGAGGTCGAACGAGCCCTCGCCGCCCTCGGCCTGCAGATGGTCAGCGAAGCCGCGCCTCTGGAGCAGTGGACGCCAAGCGAGGAACCCGCGCCCGTCGCCTGACCGGTCTCGGCAGTTGACAGGCGCGAACGCGGTATTCGGGTGATTGCTCCAGATTTGCATTTTGCATAGTCACGATGTCATCTCTTGCACGATGACATCGTTGCCGCCGTCGTCGCGGGTGTGAGGTAGCTACGAGTCGCTACTTAGCCTGTTAGGCTTCGGGGCGTGAGGTCGGTGGGCATCAAGGTGCTCAACAGCAAGCTGAGCGAGTACGTGCGTCTGGCGGCGGCAGGCGAGACGATCCTCGTGACCGACCGCGACCGCGTGGTCGCCGAGATCGGGCCGCCGGCACCTACCCGCAGCCCGTGCCTGGCCGACGCTCACCTGGCCGAGCTGGTCCGCACCGGCATCCTGACGCCTCCGTCGTCCGCCGGGACGGGTCCCCCGCCGAAGCCGGCTCCAGTCACGAGCGTCGATGAGCTGCTCGACGAACTGGACCGCGACCGAAGCGAACGGTGATCTACCTCGACACCTCGGTGGTGCTCGCACACCTGCTCGGCGAGGACCGCCAGCCCCCGCCGCGCCTGTGGGACGAGACGCTGGTCTCGAGCCGCCTCCTGGAATACGAGACCTGGACCCGCATCAACGCCAAGCAGCTCGGGGAGCCGTACGCGCGGGCCACGCACACGCTGCTGGGCCGGCTGGCGCTGGTGGAACTGTCTCCCCTCGTCCTCGCGAGGTCACTCGAACCATTCCCGGGGATGCCAGCGATCCGCACCCTGGACGCGCTGCATCTCGCAACTTGCGACTACCTGCACCGCCACGGACGCAGCATCGAACTGGCCTCATACGACGCGCGCATGAACTCAGCCGCACACTCAATCAGTCTGCGCGTCTACGACTTCGACAAGCAGGAATCCTGACGCGATGCATGCGGAACACGGCAACCGATCGCTGGTCAGGCGGCAGCCGCGGCGGCAGTTTCGGTGGCGGCGAGGCCCACTGGCGGGGCGTCCCACTCCTTGAGTACGGGCAGCACCTCGGTGGCGAACAGATCGCGGTTGCGGCGGGCCTCGGTCCACGTCATGCCGGCGTAGCAGAGGTTCGGGAAGAACGCCGCCATGTCGATCTTGTCCTTGATGACCTGCAGCTTCTCGAGCACCTGATCGGGCGTGCCGTAGGGCATGAGGCGGGTGAAGTCCTCAGCAGCGCCGCGCGCCCCGTGGCGGTCGATGTACTTGGAGATGCCCTCGTAGAACTCGTAGCCCTTGACGCCCTCGTGGGGCCGCTTGGGCCCGAATTCGTAGTGCTTCATGACCGTGCCGTAGTAGTTGCCGATGTGTTCCATCGCCTTCTCCTCGGCCCGGTCGGCGTTGGTGTCCACCCAGCAGAAACCGCCTGACAGGGGCGGAGGCGGAGGCGCGGTGTGGTGCTTGACCCACTCGCCGTGGTACGCGGCGAAGTCGGACTCGACGATCTCCCACGGCTTCTGGGGGATCACCAGCAGGCCGATGCCGAGCTGCGCCATGAGCGGCATGCCCTCGGGCGACACGGCAGCGGCATAGGTGCGGCCCTTGAAGGAGTGCTCCGGCCGGGGGCGGATCTCGCGGCGGGGCTGGTTGACGAACTCGCCGTCGTGCTCCACGTAGCCCTGCTCGAGGCCCTCGATGAGCATCTTGGCGTACTCCAGGAAGCGCTCCCGGCTGGAGTTCATGTCCACCCGGAAACCCTCGTACTCGATGCGGGCGAGGCCGCGGCCGATGCCCAGGATCAGCCGGCCGTCGGACAGGTTGTCGAGCATGGTCACCTGCTCGGCGACGCGCATCGGGTCGTGCCACGGGAGCACGATGACGGCGGTGCCGAGTTGCAGGTTGGTCTTGCCGGCGACCCAGGTCAGGAACTGCACCGGGTCGGGGCACATCGTGTAGTCGGTGAAGTGGTGCTCCACCGTCCAGATCGAGTCGAAGCCGAGGTCCTCGGCTTCCTCGACCATGCGGATCTCCTGGTCCCAGACCTCACGGTCCGAGAGTGCATTCTCCGGATTCTGAAAAACTGCCGAGTAACCGACGTGCATGACGTGCCCCCTACCTCCGGCCGCTTGTGCCGCGACCAAAATCTAATGTTAGGCAGATTCTCGACCTGCCGTGGCCGGGCCGAAACGGTTGCCGCGATGTGCGTACGTGCTGCCCCGGAGCCAGCAACGTTCACGCACGGTGGAGCCATGCACGGTCGAGGGTGCGACGGTTAGCGTCGGTCCGAATCGAAGCAGGAGAACGCAGGAGAACACGGTCATGGAGACAACGGCAGTAGCGCGCAGCATGCGCGGCTCGGTGGGAATGCTGGCGATGGACTGGTTGATGGACCCGTCCACGCTGGAGAAGGCTGCGCAGCGCGGCATGGCCGAGGGGCTCGGGGCCTACGCCACCGGCCGGCTAGGAGTGCTTGGCGAGTGCCCGGTCGACAACGTGATCGGGGCGGCGTTCTTCTGGAACCCAGACACGATGCGCTCAGCCACCGAGGCCGGACGTGCGGTCATGAACCCGTCGCAGGGGGCGCTGATCTGGGCCGACATCTGCACCGAGTATGGCGAGAAACGGCTGGCTGGGATGGAGGGCGCGGAGCGCCTGGGCGAGCTGCTCGAGCGGGTCGTCGACGCTGCCGCACCCCAAGGCGCACCGACGTTTGTCGGCTGGCGGGACATGCCCCGGCCTGGCGAACCCGGTCCGGCCCACGCGTTCTTCATGGCCCAGATCATGCGCGAGCTGCGCTTCGGCCGGCACGCCGTTGCCGTGCAGGCGCTGGGCATGGGGCCGCTCGAGGCGATCCTGTCCGGCCCTGCCGGCGAATGGAACGCCGAGTTCTTCGGCTGGCCCAAGCCCTATCCCGACGTCAGCCAGCTCGCGGATGCGCGCGACGAGATCGAGTCGCTGACCGACAAGCTGCATGCGCCCGACTTCGAGTGCCTCACGCCCAATGAGCGGGCCGAAGTACGCGAGCTCGCCAAGGCCGCCCGCTTCCACAATCCCGACGAGTAGCCGCAGCCGAGCCCGGGGCCCGGGCGGGCCGTGAGCCCGAATTCGATCGAGAATTCGATCGAGATCGGCAACATGAGCGACAACAACAGGCAGCGCCGAGTCCAGCCAGATCAGTCGGCGAGCAGATCCTGGTGCTCGCCGAGGCGTGGCGCCCGCGTGGCGCGCCACGGCGTGGCTGAGAACCTGTAGGGCGCGCCTGGGTAGGTGACCGGGATGCCGTCGTGATCGATCTCGACGGGAAAGCCCCGGGCCACGAAGTGCTCGTCGGTGAGCATCTCCTCAGGCGAGTACACGATGCCGCAGGCGAGGCCGATCGACTGCAAGCCCACGAACAGTTCGTGAGCACCGAGGCGCTCGGCAAGGAAGTTGATGGTGTCGCGGCCGGCGCCGAACACTTCCGCGCTGAGCGGATCGGCATCGAGGTGGAGGATGTCGATCTGCTCATAGCTCTCGCCCAGCTTCAGCAGCTCGGTATAGGGGCACTCGCCGGCCATGCCCAACTCGTCCAGCCACCCCGAAAGGGCGACGAACTCGGGTCCGCGCCGGGGCGGTACCCCGGTGTTGAGCCAGCGCCCGTCTGCACAGCGCACCTGGGTGGGCTCGGAGATCTGCGGAAGGGCGTGGCGGCCGGTCTGGCGCTGCACATCGACCTGCTGGTTCAGCCAGAAGTAGGTCGCGAACTCACAGGTCAGATTGGCGGCAGCGAGCATGGAGACGTCGATGAGCTGCCCGCGGCCTGAGTCCTCCCGCCACATCAGCGCTGCCATCAGCGTGGCGACGGCGTAGTGGCAGGCCATCTGCAGGCCTTGGTTGCCGCCGCCTCGCACCGGAGGAATGGTGTGATCGTCGTAGCCGCACGACCACACGGGACCGCCTTCAGCCAGCACGGTGAGATCGGTGGCCGGAGGGTCGGGGCGCTCTCGCCCGTTGTGCGTGATCGACACCCAGATGAGCCGTTCGTTGCGCCTGCCGGCATCGGTCGAGGGCTGGGCTGCGCCGGTCGCCGCGTGCGAAACCGCGCCGAGCTGGCGCCAGTCGAGCCCCGCTGCGTCGAGACGGCCGAGCGGCTCGGCTTCGATCACCACGTCGGCGGTGCTCACAAGTCGGAGGAAGTCATCAGCACCGTCGGTCTCGTCGAGGTCGAGCACGACCGAGCGCTTGGAAGTGTTGTAGTGCCACCACCACAGCGCCTGTTCCCGATCGGGCTCGTCGCCGGCGAACGGCTCGTAGGCGCGCATCGGCGACCCGCCGGGCGGCTCGACCACGATGACGTCGGCGCCCATGTCGGCGAGCAGCTTGCCTGCGAGCGCGCATCGTTCTGAGGTCAGCTCGATGACGCGGACACCGTCGAGGGGGCGGGGGCTTGCTGGGGACGAGGCATCGAACGCAGACATCAGATGACCCCGTCAGCTTCGAGCTCGGCAATCTCGTCGGCGCTGCGGCCGAGCACCTCGCCGAACACGTACTGGTTGTCCTCGCCCAAGCACGCAGCGCCACGGCCGATCGCCCAGTCGGTCTCCGACAGGCGGACGGGCAGGCCCTCGACCCGGGTGTCACCTACGGCGCTGTGCGGCACGGTGACCCACAGGCCCCAGTCCCGGGTGCGGGGATCGCCGTCGATGCGCTCGCTCGGGCGCAGCACCGGCGCAGCTGGCACACCCGCCGCGACGAGCGATCCCGCAACCTCGTGCTTGGGGCGGCCGGCCGTCCAGCTGCCGACCAGGCGCTCCAGCTCGTCCTCGTGCGCCAAGCGCCCGGCGAGGCGTGCCCACCGCTCGTCGCCGGTCCACGGCTCGCCGACCGCTCCGGCGAAGCGCTGCCAGTCGTCATCGTGGCGCACCGCAATCGCGACCCACTCGTCGTCGCCGTCGCAGGCCCATATGCCGTGAGGTGCCATCGCGGGTGATTGGGATCGGTTGCTGTTGGGCATCCCGCTTCGCCGGGCCGGGCGGCCGTTCACAGTGAAGTCCAGCGACGCGGCGCCGTGGAGCGTTCCTGCTGCCTCGATGCACGCGAGGTCGACCCATTGGCCCTGGCCGGTGCGCCGCCGGTGGAACAGCGCCATCAGGATCGCCGTGGCCATGTAGTAGGCGCCGGTGTGGTCCATGAACGAGTAGCCCCAGCCGGCGGGCGGCAAGTCGGGCAGCCCCGACTGGAACGTGAGACCAGACACGGCCTGCACGATCGGTCCCCACGAGCGGAAGCTGCCATAGGGCCCATCGGCCCCGAAGCCGCAGTTCGACACGTAAACGATGTCGGGTTTGATGCGCCGCAGCGCTTCGTAGCCGAAGCCGAGCCGCTCGAGCACGCCGGCCGCGAAGTTCTCGGTGACGGCGTCGCTGACCGCCACCAGGTCGCGGAGGAGTTCTTTGGCCCGGTCGTCGCGCAGGTTGAGCGTGATGCCGAGCTTGCCGGCGTTGTGGTTGTTGAACGAGCCTCCGGCTTCGATGCCGCGGTGCTCGCCCACGAACGGCTGAGTGCCTCGCAGGATGTCCCACTTCCCCTGCCGTACCGGGTCTTCGATGCGGATCACCTCGGCGCCGAGGGCCGCCAGGATCTTGGTGGCGCCGGCACCAGCGAGCTGTCCGGTGAAATCGCAGATGCGAATGCCCGCCAGAGCGCCCGGCTCATCGGGGTTCGGCCAGTTGGGCGGGCAGTGGTCGGGATCGATCACGGCACGAGGTCGCGCATGGGCGTGCGGGCGCGGCCTGGCTTGTCCGCCAGCGCTCGGGCGCGCTGCTGGCAGTCGTCGAGCGCGTCTCGCAATGTCGCTGTCCATGCCGTCATGTCCGGTCGCCTGGCACGGCCGCCATCGGGTCCGGTCGGCGGCGCGAGCGGTTCCCCCACCACGATCGCTACCTGCGTCCGCTTCGGGAACTTCGCGCCGCTGGGCATCGCCTCGCGCGTGCCCGCGATGCCCACCGGCAGCACCGGTGCCCCCGACTTCGCCGCCAGCCACGCAGTGCCGTCGAAGACGGGGCCGATGTCGTCGGAGGGCTGTCGAGTTCCTTCGGGGAAGACCAGCATGGGTGCGCCACCCTTGAGCAGGCCCAGCGCTGCCTTCATCGCATCGAGGTCGGCCTCGCCGCGTCGCACCGGAAACGTGCCGATCGAGCGCATGAACCAGCCGAGCGGCCTGGGATGGAAGAGCTCCTCTTTTCCGAGGTACCGGACCCGGCGATGGGTGAGGCCGCCGATGAGCGGGCCGTCGAGGTGGCTGCGGTGCACCGGCGCGTAGATCAGCGGGCCGTCAGCCCGCAAGCGCTCGTGCCCAGTGGCGCGCAGCCGGAAAATGCGAAAGAGCAGGATGCGTATCAGTCCCCGCGCCGCCCGCCACGCCAGCAGCCCAGCGAGACCGTCATCGGCCAGCAGTCCGCCCGGCCTGGTCAGGTGTCGCAATCGCTTGCCGATGTCCACACGGTGATTCTGGCGTTTCTCGGTGGTCGCGCGACGACCCGGCCCGCTGACGCAACGGCGATGGCCGGGCATGCCAGCCACCGTGGGCATCCGCCTGACAGTCGGCGCTGACTACTCTGCGCGTCAGAGCGAGGGGAAGCACGATGCCGGTTCCATCAGACATGGTTGGCGAGACCATCGGGCCCATCACCCATGACGTAGACGAGCGCTGGACGATGGCGTATGCGGCCTCGCTCGGCGACACCCACGACTGCTATTTCGACACGCTGTCCGGCGACGGCGTGGTGGCGCACCCGATGTTCGCTGTGTGCCCGGAGTGGCCGGTCATCGTGGCAGGCCGCGACATCTCGGACCGCTGGGGAATCACGCCCGACGAGGTCCGGCGCTCAGTGCACGCCACCCACGACCTGACGGTGCACCGGCTGGTGCGCCCCGGCGACCATCTCACGACCAGCGTCACCTACACCGGTGTCGAGCAGCGCAAGCCCGGCACATATCAGACCATGCGCATCGACACTGCCGATGCCGATGGGAATCCGGTTGCCACGACGTACCAAGGCGGGGTGTTCCTCAACGTCGAGACCGCCGGTGGCAACAGGCCCGATACCGACGCCCCTGCCGTGCCGGACTTCGGCGACCTGCCCACCAAGCCGCTCGCCGAGATCGGGGTGCCAGTGGCACATGGGGCAGCGCACGCCTATACCGAGTGCGCCCGCATCTGGAACCCGATCCACACCGATGCCGCGGTTGCCCACAAGGCCGGGCTGCCGGGCATCATCCTGCACGGCACCGCCACGCTTGCGCTGGGCGTCTCGGCCGTCGTCGACGCCGTTGCCGACGGCAATCCGCACCGCGTCCGCCGGATCGTCTGCCGCTTCCGCGCCATGGTGCTCATGCCTTCGACCATCACCGTGCGCATCTGGGACGCAATCCCCATCAGCGACGGCAGCGTCGCAACCGAGGCCGTCCGCTTCGACGTGCTCAACGCCGAAGGCGGCCCCGCAGTGGACCGCGGCGTCATTTTCCTGAGCTAGCGGGCGGTCCGTCGAGGGTGGAGGGGATCTCGGGGCTGTAGAGCCACGAGGCGAGCAGGGCCACGGCGTCGGGGCCGCCGTGCTGGGCCACGATCGCCATGAAGTCGGGCGTGGTCGCGCTGCCGCCGGCCGAACGCTGGTAGTGCTCGCGCAGTATCTCGAGGAACGTGTCGTCGCCGACATGGCGGTGCAGCGCGTGCAAGGTCAGCGTGGACCGCTGGTAGACGGACGGGAAGTCGAACAGCTGCTCTACCGTCACGCTGCCGGGCGGCACTGCATTCGCGCCGCGTGCCGCCTGCAGCTCGTTGGCCATCAGCGCAGCGATGTCGTGGCCCCCGTAGTCGGCGAGATACAGGAAGGCCAGGTAGTGCGCGAAGCCCTCGTTGAGCCAGATCTCGCTCCAGTCCCCCGGCGAGACTGCGTTGCCGAACCACTGGTGCGCAAGCTCGTGGGCGATGATCAGCGGGATCAGTGTGCGGTCCCCGTGCAGCGAGAGCGTCTGGTTCTCCATCGCGAAGCCGATGCTGAACGGCAGCACGAGCGTGCCGTAGGCATCGAAGGGGTACGGGCCCAGCAGCTCCTCGAAGAAGTCGATGGCGCCCGGCGTGACGGACAGGGCTTCGAGCGTCGCTTGGCGCTGCTCGTCGGTGAGTGAGCTCGGGATGTAGTCGCGGATGATCAGGCCGTCGCGCGTCGCCTGGGTGTGCCGCTCGAACTCACCGATGTACACCGCCGCCAGGTACGTGGCCATCGGGTCGTTCATCTGCCAGGTGAAGGTTCGGCGGCCATCGGCCGCGCTCTCCTCGACGAGCACTCCCGTCGATGCCGCCGTGAGGTGCTCAGGCACCGTGATGACGATGGTGAACGTGGCCTTGTCGGTTGGATGATTGTTGGACGGGAACCATGACATCGAGCCCGACGGCTCGTTGGCGGTGAAGATCACGCCGTGCTGGTTGAACCAGCCGATGCGGGTGAACGGCACGCCCGGGTCGTCGATGCGCTCCGGCACACCCGAGTACGCAATCTCGACCGTGAAGCCGACCCCTGCCGGCACAGGTGTCGCCGGCTGGACGATCAACTCGGCACGTTCGCGCAAGAACTCGGCTGCGGCGCCATCCACCGTGACGGTCGCGACCTTCAGGCCGGACAGATCCAGGTAGATCGTCTCGAGTTCGCCGGTCGACACGGCGTACACGGTCGTGATGCCGTCGATGGTGTTGGCATCGGGATCCACCTCGAGCACGAGGTCGTAGTGGATGACGTCGTAGCCGCTGTTGCCGAGCCACGGGTAGAAGCTGTCTCCGGCGCCAGCACCAGGCGGCGGCGATGCGTCGGCATCCGCATCGGCGGTGTCGGCGCCGGCATCCCCAGCAGCATCAGTGGTGTCGGCTTCGGGCGCCGTAGTTGACGTGGATTCTGGCGGCGCAGTCGTGGGCGGCGGCGCAGTGGTCTCGGACGGAAGCACCGTCGTGGCCGACGAGGCGGCAGTCGTCGTGACCGCCGGGGACGTATCAGGCGGCGGAGTCGTCGCTGCCGGGGCCGCATCATCCTCACCGGTGCTGCAGGCCGAGAATGCCAGCGCGACGGCGAGCACAGGCACGGCTGCTTTCATCCACCTGTGCATCGGAGTCACTCGCCCAGATGTGCGCAGCGAAGTGCCGTCACGTTGGCCATCGGCGTCACTCTTGCAGACGTGTCCGATGAAGCGTCGTCGCGCTAGCGCTCGGCTCGTGGGCGCCCGGCGACGCCCCGGCCGGTAGCGACGGTTCAGCTCAGGTGCTGGGCGAAGTGGTCCAGGGTGCGCTGCTTGGCCAGCGCCGCTGCGTCAGGATGAAAGCTGGTTCGGGCGTCGCAGTTGAAGCCGTGATCGGCGCCGTCGTAGATGTGCACGGTGATGTGGTCCCAGCGCTCGTCGATGGCATGCACGTTCTCGAGCGGGATGCCGTGGTCCTCGGTGCCGAAGTGCAGCAACAGCGGAGCAGTGGGCCGCTCGTCGAGGTGCGGCATGATCTGACCGCCGTAGTAGCCCGACGCCGCAGCGATCTTGTCGGCCAGGCGAGCTGAGGCCACGTAGCACATCGACCCGCCCCAGCAATAGCCGACGATGCCGACCTTGCCGCCGTCGGCAGCGCAATCGGCCGCCGCCGAGATGTCGTCCATGACCTGGTCCACAGTGAGATCTTCGAAGGCGATCTTGCGCCCGACGTCGATGCCCTCGGCGTTGTAGCCGAGTTCGACGCCGCCCTGCACACGGTCGAACAGTGCGGGCGCTACCGCCAGGTAGCCGTCGGCCGCATAGCCGTCAGCCACGCTGCGGATGTGGTCGTTCACACCGAAGATCTCCTGCACGACCACCACACCGCCCTTGGGCGGACCGTCAGGATCGGCCCGGTATGCGCTGAAGGTCACGCCGTCTGAAGCTGTCAAGGAAATCGTCTGTCCCATAGCGCCAATGTCTAGCGGCCCGAGCGCCGCCGGGGCTCGTGTCCGGCGTGCGTCTCGCTCGAGACGCGTCAGACAATCACCCACTACGACCACTAGCCCCTTGGAACCAATCATCTAGATGCGGCGTGCGTCGCTTGGTTGACGGCGACCGACAAGCCCATCACCGCCCGGGAGCTTGCAGGTGCTGTGCGTGCAGGCTCTGCCTTGCTGCCTGCCGGTCTGACAGCCCGTGCGAGGGAACAACCCGGGGGAACAGGCCCGACAGCGCGCTGACCTGCGCTTTCTCGGTGCCGGCCTGGCAGGACTCGTAAACTGCTCGCGGGGCTAGGTTCGCCGTGTGTCACCGGTGCCCGACTACTTGGAAGTCCACGTCGATGAGACCGGGGACCGCGGGTTCGGACCAAAGGCGTCGCCGGTGTTCTGCCTCGCCGCGACTGTGTTCAGACACTCCAAGGCTCATCTCATCGCCGCGGCGATGCGTGATCTCAACCAGTCCTTGGCTCGTGACAACGAGCCCATGCACGCGAGAAACCACCTGCGCAGCCACGACCGCAGGATGGAGGCATGCGAGCGTCTCGGCGCGCTGAGGGGAACGGTGCGGTTGCTGTATGTGGTGCTCCCCAAGAAGCTCGTCAACGATGACTCGTTTCTGCGCGACCCGGTTGGTGCCTACAACTACCCCGTCAAGTTCCTGCTCGAGCGAGTGAGCTGTCTCGCTCGCGAGGTTGAGTGCCGAGCGCACATCACGTTGGCTGCTGTTCGAGGGTTGCCATCTCGACAGATACGCGAGTACGTCAACCGGCTCTATCGATCGCCGAGTTCCTCGAGCGTGGAGTGGCCGTGGCTGGCACCGCCGCTCCGCTTTGTGCCGGCCGAGCAGCGGGTCGGACTTCAGTGGGCTGACATCGCCGCGATGGCGATGTACCAAGCCATCGTTCCCAAGCCGAACCCGCCGCGACGAGTGGAGCCTGCGTACATGAACGCGCTTGCTCCGGCTGTGTGGGGGAAACGCGACTTGGAGTCCTATGCGGTCAAGTCGATGATCGACGGCTGGCACACGAGCCAAACCTGGTGGCCGGAGTTCGCGGCGCGGGTCCCTGTTCAGTGACGCGAAACGAGGAACCGGGCCGACTCAGTGGCATTTGCCAAGTGACACGGTTGCCCGCGCCGTCGGTTGGTCCCGCGCTCCTCGCCCCAACAGTGTATACACCCGAACCAACATGTGTCTGATCACTAGCCGGTAGCTCAGCTTCCGCTAGCCGGTTGCCGGGTTATCAGTACCTGCCCTCGAACGGGACTGTCAGATTTTGACAGTCCCCACTGCCGTGAAATCATCCCCGAGTTTCCTAAGGTGCTCGGTCATGGACGGCCCCGGCGAGTCAAGCAACGAGCACGACCTCGCAGCCGAGCGACACCGGTGCGAGCGGTGGTTCGTTCACCAAGGATTGCCGCAGCTGATCCACGACTATTCCGCAACCACCGACGTGCTCACCCGCGCCGCGCCCTTCTTGGCGTTCGTGGTGTTCATCGAGTTCTTCTTGGTATTTGGCGACCGATGGACGGGCTGGGCCCAAGCGGGCATCTTCGTGGTGGGCCTGGCGGCAATGGCGGGGGCTATGGCGCTCGTGAACCGCATCCGCGGCCGGCGCCTGTGGCAGCTGCCCGAGCGGTTCGGTCCGTGGGAGGTGCTGGCCTATCTCGGGCTCGGTGCCGTGTTTGCCGGTCTGGGATCGTCCAACGCGGTCATCGTCGACGCGGCCTTCACCTTGGGCCTGAATGTGGTGCTGCTCGGCGGCGCGTATGTGGTGACCAGCTGGGGCCTGGTGCCGATGGTGCGTTGGTCGGTGGGTCAGTTGTGGCGCCAGGTGGGTCAAATGACAACGCTACTTGCCAAGTCGCTCCCGATCCTGCTGGTGTTCTCGGCGTTCATCTTCCTCAATGCCGAGATGTGGCAGGTGGCCCACGACTTCACACTTCCGTTCTTCGCCATGGTGGCCGGCCTGCTCGTCGCCGTCGGGGCGCTGTTCTTGGGCATCTCTGTGCGGCGCCTTGCGGTGGACCTTGCTCGCTTCTCCTCCTGGGCCGACGTGCGCTCTCGCTGCGCAGACACGCCGGTGACCCACTTGGTGCCTGGCGACGATGCGCCCCGCCGGACGCGCCGCCGCTGGGACGCCGGGCCCGGTCCAATGTGAGCCTGCTGCTGTTCGTAGCTCAGAGCATCCAGACCGTGCTCGTGGCGGTGATCGTTACTGGCTTCTATGTGCTGTTCGGCATGTTCACCGTGCGCGAGAGCACGTTGATGCAGTGGACCACGCTGAGCCAGCTCACCTGGGCAGAGTCGTGGGCGCTGCGTGTGCCTCTGTGGGGCGAGGAACTGCTGTACAGCCGCCAGTTGATGCTGGTGGCGGCCTTCATCGGGCTGTTCTCCGGCCTGCAGTTCGCCGTATCGGTCGTGCTCGACTCCGGCTACCGCTCAGAGTTCGCCGAGGACATGACCGACGAGCTGCGCGAGGCACTGGCCGTGCGAGCCGTCTACCACCGAACCCTGGTCACCGAAACACCCTGAGGCGCCTACGGCGTCGACGAAGGACCAGCCGAATCGAGGCTGCGTCCCAGCGCGGACCTCGCGCAGCAGTAATCGATCTTTTACCTTCGACAGGCATCGCTAGAGTCGCATACCAACGAGAAGCGGGAGGTCGAAGATGGCAGACATGCTGATTCCGGATGTCCCGGACGATGTTGTCGCTGCGGTCGATGCGAACGCGGACCGGGCGGGACTCTCGCAGGCCGACTACATGCACCGAGTGCTCCTGCACGAGCGGGACCGCGCGCGCGCCGCCGAGGCACCGACGCCTGAAGACCCGCTGGAGTGCTTCCGCAAGCTCGCTGAGACGTTCGCTGACGCGAAGGACCCAGAGGTTATGGCCGCCGCATGGCGGTGACCGAGTGGCTCGTAGATACCTCCGCCTTGGTTCGGCTTGAGGCCGCCCGCGACGCGACGGAGTGGTTCACACGAATCCAGCGCGGACTCGTGCACATCTCAACCGTCACAAGGTTGGAACTCGGCTTTTCCGCGCGATCTGCCTCGCAGTACCGGCAGCGCTTTGCAGAATTCCCCCTGAACAAGATGCTGAGGCAAGAGCTGACGCCGATGGCCGAGGGTCGAGCTGTCGAAGTTCAACTGCTGCTGGCGGAGCAGGGTCGCCACCGGGCTCCGTCAGTTGCGGACCTCCTGCTCGCTGCGACCGCCGAGCTTGCCGGACTCACCGTTCTGCATGTTGACAAAGACTTCGACCTCATCGCGGAGATCACCGGCCAGCCCGTCGAAAGGCTCGCAATCGTGCCGCGGGCCACGAGGGGTCCATTGGATTAACTCAGGCCCATGAAGCGGCGGGCGTTGGTGTAGACGACCTCGTCGCGCAGGCTGCTCACCTCGTCGTCGAAGCCTTCGAAGGTCTCGTTGAGCTCGGCGAGCGCGCCGGGGAAGGTGCAGTCGTAGTGGGGGTAGTCGGAGCCCCACACGACGGTGTGGGCGAGGCCCATCGCGGCGACCTGCTCGAAGGCCTCGCCCTCGCCGGCTTCCATGGTCACGAAGCACTGCTCGGAGAAGATCTCTGTGGGGTCGCGCTTGAGCCGGGGCACGAGGTGGCCCATGGCTTCCTTGTGCTCGTCGAGGCGGTCGAGCCAGTAGGGCAGCCAGCCCAGGCCCGACTCGAAGAACCCCACCCGCAGCATCGGATGGTCGTCGAGCACGCCGGAGGCCACCATCTCCATCACCGAGGCCATCTGCTCGAACGGGTGGCAGACCATGTGGACGTAGAACTGGTTCTCGTAGCGGGTCTTGGCGAAGCTCGGCATGCCCGAGCCGAAGCTGCCGTGGATGCCGACCGTCAGGTCATGATGCTCGGCGGCCGACCACACGCGGTACATGTCGTCGGAGAACAGCTCAAGGCCGCCATAGCGCTCAGGACGGAAGGTGATGCCGGTCAGTCCGGCATTGGCGACCTCTTCGATCACCTTGACTGCCCCGTCGATCGACTGCAGCGGGCACACGCCCATGCCGAACAGCCGGTTCGGATCCTCCGAGCAGAAGTCGGTCATCCAGCGGTTGTACGCACGGGCATTCTCGACGGCGATGTCAGGGTCGTTGATGTCGCCCGAGATCAGCATGAGCGACGGGAACATCAGCGCCGCATCGAGACCCTCGTCGTCCATCACCGACAAGCGAGCGGCCGGGTCGTAGCTGCCGGGCACGATGTCGTCCCAGGTGACATCAGTGCCGTATGCGTGCGGGATGCACGCCGGCGCGATCCCGTTGCGCAGCCTCTTGCCCTCGACGAACATGGCGTCGCTGCCGTCGTCCATGATCCGGCACTGCGCGATCAGATCCCGGTACTTGGGATCGGCGTACTCCTCCCACACCGACGTCGGCTCGGCGATGTGCGCGTCCGCGTCGTAGACCGGCACCTTGCCATTGACCGGTTTGGGTCCGCGGTTGCGGTCCTGGGTAAAGGATGTGGTCTCGGTCACCGTCATGTCACGGCCTCCCCATTGCCCCTGTGCACCCATTCTGCCCCACTCCCGAGGCCCGGCGCGGAGCGAACCGGTGGTGACCGAGCGGCTCAGCCCGCCGGGGCGAGCGAGATGTCACCGTCGGCGATGCTGATGAGCCAGCGGCGGTACATCACCGTGCCCAAGTCAGCACCCTTGACGTGCATTTCCGCCGTGAGATCCACCGGCAATTCCTCGGGCCGCTGCGACTCCACGATCGGCTGATCCTGACCCAGGATGACGTACTGCATCTCGTGGAAGTCCTGATCGCGGTCGTGGGCGTAGTTGCGTGCGACAAACGTGAAGCAGCGTGTCTGCCGTCGGCTGACCGGTGCAACCACGACGAACAGCACGTAGTCCTCGGTGACACCTGCGGAGCTGTTGAGCTTCATGGCGTTCGGCATGTACACCCGGTAGCGCTTCCACGCGTCGTAGGTCTCCCCGGCATGGGTGACGGCCGAGTTCTTGACATTGTCGGTGTACTCGACGAAAGGACCGGCCGTTATCCGCAGCTCGGCACCGTGGCGGCTCACCTCGTAGTCGGCGATCTCCGCTTCGTCCCGGTCGCCGAGAATGCCATGGTGGACATGAGCGAAGTGAGAGAAGTCGAAGTAGTTCTCCAAGCGCCGAGCCAGCGAGCAGTTCCACTCATACGGCGGGAATCGCATGATGCGGTACTCGGGATCTTCGAGCTCGGGGAACTCCGCCGGCGGGAAGAGCGGCGTCCCGCCGGCCAGGCAGGTCCACACCAGCCCCGCCGCCTCGACAGCGGGATACACCGGCAGCTGGGCGACGAGCTTGCCGTTGAGCTCGGGGCGGGCCGGGATGTCTACGACCGTTCCTTCCCGGTCGTAGGCCCAGCCGTGGTAGGAGCATCGCAGGTTGCAGCCATCGATCCTGCCCAGTGACAGCGCCGAGCCCCGGTGCCGGCAGACATCGTGAAAAACATGAGCCTCGCCGTCGAGGCGTGCCACGGCCAGGCGGGTGTCGAACAGCGTGGCCTGCAGCGGTTCGTCGGTCAGGTCGTCGGAGAACGCGACTGGATGCCAGAAGCGCTTGAGCTGTTCATACAACCGCTCCTCGCCTGCCATGTCGAGCTGGGTGTTGCCATGCAACTCGAGTTCCGCGGAGGCCCGCTCTGCGATGGTCATGCTGTGCTTTCTCCCTCTCGTCGGACCACCTTGATGGCATCCATCGGGCAGCAGGCCTCTGCTCGCTCCGCCTTCGCGACCAAGTCGGCGGGTATCTCCGTCTGCAGGACTTCGAGGGTCAGGCGATCGTCGCTCACGCGGAATATCTCCGACGCCAGCGACGTGCACATTCCTGAGACGACGCAGATGCCCTCGTCGAACTCGATCGTCGCTGCCGGTTGTGGCTCAACCATCGCCGTGCGCCTCCCCGCCAACGCCCGCGGCGTCCCGTGAACCGGCTCGTTCGATGCCCCACGCCCGCTCGACGGCGGCCATGATGTTCTGATAGCCGGTACACCGACACAGATTCCCTGACAGCAACTCGACCGTGCGGTCCCGCCAATCGTCCGGGTCGACGCTCTCCAACGTCATCAGAAAGCCGGCTGTGCAGAAGCCGCACTGCAGCGCGTAGCTCTCGTGGAACGCCTGCTGCATCGGCGACAGCGCCGTCCCGTCAGCCGTGAGGCTCTCCACGGTGCGCACATCGGCGCCATGGGCTTGGACAGCGAGCATGAGGCACGAACGCACGGCGTCGCCATTGACCATGACGGTGCATGCTCCGCAATAGCCATGCTCGCAGCCCACGTGGGTGCCGGTGAGGCCGACGACATCTCTGATGTAGTCCGACAGCAGCAGCCGTACGGGCACGCGGTGATGGTGCGACCGACCGTTGATGTCGACGTGAACGTCGGCCTCACGCGCCGTGTCAATCATCGGCGTGCTTCCTCCCCAACCTCCACGGTAACCCTATGGGGCTTCATGCGATTCCAAGACGCTGCGGACCGTTCGCACCACCAGCGCCGTCACGGCATCGCGGCGGTACCAGCCCGGTGCGTGGGTGTCGTCGAACACCTCAGTGGTGTCGGCAGCAACGGCATCGGTGATGGCCTCGATCGAGTGATCGCCCGCCCAGCCGGCCAGCACATCCTCAGCGTTGCGCATACGGGTCGGCACGCCGCGAAGCCCGAATCCGACGAGCCGGGCAGTGCGCACCGCGCCGTCCTGGGCCTCGACGACGGCGACCAGGCCGGCGAGGGCGAAGTCTCCTGCACGCCGGCACACCTCGTCCACAACCGTCACCGCGCCCGACGGCGGCCGCCTGAACAGCGCATCGGTCACCAGCTCCCCGTCCTCGACGACCGTGGTGAACGGGCCTGTGACGAAATCCGCCGCAGGCACCTCGCGTCGGCCCCGCGGCCCACTGATGCCGATGAGCGCGTCAGAGGCAAGCGCCAGCGCTGGCAGCTCTGCAGCCGGGTCGGCATGGGCAAGGCTGCCGCAGACCGTGCCCCGGTTGCGGATCTGCAGGTGTCCGACGTGGCGAAGCGTCGCCCGCAGACCGGGCACAGCCTGGGCAGCGTCGGCATCATCCAGCACGCGGGTCTGGGTGGCAGCAGCGCCGACACGCACTCCGGCGGCGTCGCAGGACACCGTGTCAAGTCCGTCCACATCGCAGATATCGACGAGCAGCGACATTTCGGCCAGGCGAAAGTTCATGGCCGGGATCAGGCTCTGACCGCCCGCCAGCACTCGCGACGCTTCTGTGCTGCCCAGGGCCTCGACGGCTTCTGCCACACTGCGGGGCCGGGCATAGTCGAACGCCGAGGGCTTCACGGCTGCTCGCGCTCTGCAGCGGCGCGGGACTGCGCTGCCCGCAGCGCCGCACGCACCGAGACTGGCGTCACCGGACAGGTCGTGAGGTCGACACCCCACTCGGCCAGCGCATCGGAGACTGCCCCGGTCACGACAGCCGGTGGGCCGATGGTGCCGCCCTCGCCGCACCCTTTGACGCCGAGCGGCTGATCGGGCGACGGCGATTCGAAGTGGTCGAGCCGCAGCCTCGGCACTTCGGCGCTTGTGGGGACCAGGTAGTCCATGAATGAAGCGAACAGGGGATGGGCCGTCTCGGTGTCGTACTGGAAGTGCTCGTACATCGCCCCGGCAATGCCCTGCGCCACGCCCCCGTGAATCTGCCCGTCCACCAGCTGGGGGTTGATGACGGTGCCGCAGTCGTGTACCACGACGTAGTCCTCGATCTTCACTTCGCCGGTGCTCAGTCGAACGCTCACGATCCCGACGTGAGAACCGTTCGACCAGCTCGCAGCGGCGTTGATCTTGCCGGAGGCGTCAAGCTCGTGTTCGAGGTAGGGAGGGTCGTAATACCCGGAGGTCTCGAGGCCCGCCTCGGTGCCGGGAGGCAAGTCAACAGTGCGAATCCACGCCGCCGTCGCCACTTCAGACCAGCTGACGCTGGGTTGTTCGCTGCCGACGACATGGAACGCGCCGTCGGACACCACTACGTCCTCGTCCGCCGCTTCCAGCATGTGGGCCGCTATGGCGCGTGCCTTGTCGAGCAGCCGATTCGAGGCCATCAGCACCGAACCGGTGAGCATCATGGCACCCCGGCTCCCCCACGACCCCAAGCCGTAGGGAGAACGCTCGGTGTCGCCGAGCACCACCGTGACGTCATCGGCCGCAACGCCGAGCGCGTCGGCCGCCAATTGGGCCGCGATGGTCTCAGCACCCTGCCCGATGGCGCTGAGACCCGCGGCGACGCGGACCGAACCGTCGGGATCCACCCGGATCGTGCTTGCGTCATAGCCGGCCCAGTGTCCGGTGGTGAGGTGATAGGTCGGCGACGTCGGCTCAACGTAGTTCGAGTAGCCGACGCCCACCCGGGTGTCGGGATCGTCGGCGTGCTGCTCACGGATACGAGCAAGCGACGCCTCGGCCATCTCCAGCGCGCGCTCGAACGATTCGGCGTGCGACCCCGAGTCGAGGCGCCCACCGCCGTGCATCACGTACGGAAGCTGCTCGCGCCGCAGCAGCATCCTGCGGCGCAACCCGACCCGGTCGGTCCCGGTCAGCCGGGCGACCCGGTCGATGACCCGCTCCATCACCAGCGCTCCTTCCGGGATCCCGAACCCGCGATAGGCGCCTGCCGGGGTCTTGTTGGTGACCACCGCCACCGTGCGTGTCTCCATCAGGGGGAAGTCGTAACCGCCCGTGATGCACGCATTGGTGACGAACACCGGTGCGGTTCCCGGCATGAAGATCTCACCCGAGCCCAGATCCAGAATGGACGTGCAGCGCACCGCCCGGATGGTGCCGTCGTCGTCATAGGCGACTTCGACGTCGTGACGCTGGTCGCGAGCATGCACCGACGCCACCAGGTTCTCCATGCGGTCCTCGATCCAGCGCACCGGCCGATCGAGCAGACGGGCGGCCCACGGCACCACGATGTCCTCGGAATAGATGTGGGTCTTGGTGCCGAACCCGCCGCCGACCGTCGGCAGCACCACCCGGACCTGCGGTTCGGGCACGCCCAGCATCAGGGCGATGGTGGAGCGAACCATGTGCGGGCTCTGGGTTGACGACCACACCGTGAGTACCCCGTCAGACGGATCCGCGACCACGCCCCGGGTCTCGATGGGCAACCCGGTCTGGCGCTGGCTCGTGAATGTCTCGGCAAAAGTGTGATCTGCGCGCCGAAACGCTTCGGTGATCTCCGGGCGCTCGGCGCCGATGTCGACCGAGCGGTTGTCAGCCCAGTCGTCATGGAGCTTGGGCGCCCCGGCTGCGAGCGCCTGGTCGATGTCGGCCACGGCCGGCAGCGGCTCGAACACCGTTCCCACCGCCACCAACGCCGCCGCGTCTTCAGCCACATATCGGTCGGCGGCCACGACCACGGCGTATGGCGCACCCACATAGCGCACCCGATCCTCCGCGAGCGGCCGCTGGCGGACCGGGCCGATGTAGTCGATGTAGTCCGGGAAGCTCGCAACCTCAGCGAGGTCGGCCGCTGTGAACACCGCAACGACGCCGTCGAGCGCGCGAGCCTCCGAGGTGTCGATCGAGACGATCCTCGCGTGGGCCTCGGTGCTGCGCACCACGACCGCCTCGACCATTCCGGCAAGCTGGAGATCGGCCACGTACCGAGCACGCCCGGTGAGCGGTCGCCGGTCTTCGCGCCTCCGAAGCGAGCGCCCGACGTAGCGGGTGCTGTGACGTACGTGCTCCGAGATGTTGATCGGCGGGTCTAGGCAGCTCATCGCTCGCCGCGGTGGTACGGGATCGTCAGCGAGAGCGGCGCCCCCGAACGACTCCGGTTCAGCACCAAGGCCAGGATGGTCAACACGAACGGCAGCGCCAGCAGCAATTGGTAGGGCAAGTTGACGTCACTGGCCTGCAGTGCGAGCTGCGTCGCTTCGAGGAAGCCGAACAGCAGCGAGCCCGCCAGGATCCATGTCGCTCGCCAGTTGCCGAAGATCACGATTGCCAAGGCGATCCATCCCCGCCCGGCGACGATGTCCGGGAAGAACAGGCCCGTGGCCGCCAGCGAGAGGAACGACCCGCCCACCCCGGCCATCGCGCCCCCGAAGATCACCGCGGCGTACTGCCTCGACGCGATCGGCACACCGCGCATGTCGCACGCTTCGGGGTTGTGCCCGATGGCACGCAGCTCGAGGCCGTACTTGGTGCGGTTGAGGAACATCCATGTCGTCGGCACCATCAGCAATGCGATGTAGGTGAGCCAATGCTGTTCGAACAGGACCTCGCCCACGATGGGGATGCTCGACAGCAGCGGCACCGACACCACTTCGAACTTGTCGACCACCGGGATCTGGATGCTTCCGCCGGCGGAGTAGACGGAGCGATACCAGAAGAATGCGGCACCGAGACCCAAGATATTGAGCGCCAGCCCCGCCACTACTTGGTTGACTCTGACGGTGACTGTCATGATCGCCATCAGCAGCGCCAGTGCTCCGCCGCCAGCGGCTGCTCCCAGCAATCCGAGCCACAGACTGCCGGTCTCGTTCGCCGTCACGAAGCCCGCGAACGCCCCCAACGTCATCGTGCCCTCGATGCTCAGGTTGAGGATCCCGCTGCTTTCTGCCACGAGTTCGCCGGTGGCAGCGATGAGCAGCGGCGTGGCGATTTTCAGCGTCGCCACGAAGATGCCCAGGATCACCGAGTACGTGAAGAAGTCACCCATGGCGCTTCACCACGCCCTCGACAGGTTCAGTCATGGAGCTGCCTCCGCCTCCTGAGGCGATAACGGCAGGCCACCGCAGCCAACAAGACCAGGAACAGGGCAACACCCTCGATCACCTCGACCAACGCTGCCGGGATGCCCGTGCCCACCTGCATCGATGTCGACCCGTTGAGCAAACCGGCAAAGGCGATGGCTACTACCACGACACCCGCTGGATTGAGCCTGGCGACCAGGGCAATGATGATGCCCGTGAACCCGATGCCCGCTGCAATGTCGAGCTGCAGCCGGTGGTGCAGCCCCAGCAGCTCGCCGGCGCCTGAGATGCCGGCCAGCGCCCCCGAGATCGCCATCACGGCGATCACCACTGCGCCGACGTGGATTCCCTTGTACGCGGCGGCGGTGCGGTTCACGCCGACGCCCCGCAGCTCGTAGCCGAGGCTCGTGCGCTGTACGAGGAAGTAGACGGCGACGGCTGCGAGCAGTGCAATGGCGAATCCCCAGTGGAGCCGGCTGTCGTCGATGAAGCGAGGCAGGAACGTCTTGGCGTCCATCCGCTCGGTCTGGTAGTAGGGCGTCTTCGGTGATTGCCATGGCCCGGCGAGCAACCACGACAGCCCGTACAGGATCACGAAGTTGAGCATGACTGTGGTCAGGATCTCGTTGGTGCCATAGCGGACCAGCAGCACGCTGGCGATCGACGCCCACAGCGCCCCGGCGATTGCACCGCCGACGAACATTGCCACGAAGAGCAGTGGCGCCGGCAGCGGCCCGACGAGGGTCGAGACAAAGTACGCACCCATCGCCCCAGCAAAGAACTGTCCCTCGCCGCCGATGTTCCAGACTCCGGCACGGAATGCCACCGCAGCAGCCAGACCTGTGAGGATGAGCGGCGTCGCCTGAACCAGCGTCTCCAGCGCCGATTCCACACTGCCGAAGGCGCCGTCGTACAGGGCGCTGTATGCGTCGGTGGGTGAGACACCGGCGAGGGCGACGAGTCCGCCGATCAGCACGGCGGTGATCGCAAGCGCCGCCACCGTCGCGTAGAACTCGTGGACGGGACGGGTGTCGAGCCTGCGTTCGAGCCGCAGCCCGCCCGAGCGGGAGAGCATCGCCCCCAAGTTGGGACGGAGATCCCGGCCGTCGGCGGGATCCTCCGGTGGTGCCTGCGTGGTCGGTTCGCTCATGGTGCAGCGGTCGTGCTCGCGTCTGCGCCGCTGGCGCCGGCCATGTGCATGCCGATCTCTTCGAGCGTGGTGTCCTCGGGTTCGGTGACCGCGACGATGCGCCCGTCGTAGATGACGGCGATCCGATCAGACAGCTGGAAGATCTCGTCGAGATCCTCCGAGAGCAGCAGCAGTCCGGCCCCGCGGTCGCGTTCTTGCACCAAGCGACGGCGGACGTACTCGCTGGCGGCAATGTCCAGACCGCGGGTGGGCTGATGAACCACGATGAGCCGGGGATCGCCCGACAGCTCCCGCGCCATGATGATCTTCTGCAGGTTCCCGCCCGACAACGTCCGCGTTTTCTGGGTAGCGGACGGGGTCTTGATCTCGAAGCGCTCGATGGACTCCTCGGCGAACGAGTCGATCCGGTTGCGGCTGAGGAAGCCCGCCCGCGCGAATCGCTGGTCTCGTTGGTCACCCAGCACCAGGTTCTCCTTGACGCTGAAGTCCATCATCAGGCCTTGGTTGATGCGATCGCCGGGAACGCTGGCGACACCGAGCTCGGCGATCCGGTGGGGCGGGCTGTCGGTGACGTCGGTGCCCGCGATGCGAATGGTGCCGGTGTCAGGGTGTCGCACCCCGATCACAGCGTCGAACAGGGCGTTCTGGCCGTTGCCCGACACACCGGCCACACCGACGATCTCACCTGCACCGACCGTGACGGACAACCCGTCGAGCGAGCCGCGGCCGGTATCGGATACCAGGTGGACATCACTCACCTCGAGCACGGGATCGCCCGGGTCGCGTCGGTGCTTGTCCACTTGGAGCAGCACATCGCGCCCGACCATCATCCGCGCGAGATCCCGCTGATCCACATCGCCAGTGTTGACCGTTCCCACGACCTCCCCGCGTCGCAGCACGGTGACGCGGTCGGACAGCTCCATGACCTCCTTCAGCTTGTGCGTGATGAGGATGATGGTGAGCCCGTCGTCGCGCATCCGGCGCAGAATGCGGAAGAGCTCTTCGACACCCTGGGGTGTCAGCACCGCGGTGGGCTCATCAAGGATCAGGATCTCGACCCCGAAGTAGAGCGTCTTGAAGATCTCCACCCATTGCTGCTCGCCCACCGAGAGCCGGCCCACCTCGGCATCGGGGTCGATCTCGACGTCGTAGTCGGCGAAGAAATCGTCAAGACGACTCCTCGCCTCGGACAGATCAAGCCACTGCTTGGCCTGAGTGCCGATGACCACGTTCTCGATGACCGACATCGGTGGCACCAGCTCAAAGTGCTGGTGGACCATCCCGATCCCGGCCTCGATGGCGTCACGAGGTGAGCTCAGCTCAAGCTGTTGCCCGTGCAGCAGCACACGGCCCTCGTCGGGCCGGTAGACGCCGTAGAGGATGTCGGCCAGCGTGGTCTTGCCCGCGCCGTTCTCGCCGAGCAGGCAGTGGATCTCGGCTCTGCGTATCTCCACGCTGACCGCGTCGTTGGCAACCACGCCGGGGAAGTGCTTCGAAACCTCGTCAACGATGAGGATCGGCTCCCCCGGCGCGGTCGCGTCGGCTGTCGTCACTCCGGATTGCTCGTGATCTCTGCCGCTTCAGCCCTGGCTGTTCGTCTCGCGACTCACGAAGGCGAGTCGAGAACGAGCGGAATGGTCAAGTCGCCGGCGAGGATCGCCGCCTCCGCCTCTTCGACGGCTGCTACGACATCGGCGGGCACAGCGTCGCTGATGGCACCGAGCGCCGAGCCGCCGTCACGCATCGACTGGTAGACGATGCGCTCGCCAGGAGCGTTGTAGGCCGTTCCTTCGGTGTGGTACGCGTACCACGCATCCACCAGATCATTGATGGCCGCGTCCCACTGCGCCACAGCGCTCGTGAGCACGATGTCTGAGAGCCCGAGCTGGTCGGTGAAGTGCCCGATGGCCCGCACATTGCCTGCTTCCTCGGCAGCTGCGAACGGGCCGAACCGCTCGGCGTAGACGATGTCGGCGCCGGCATCGATCTGTGCGGCAGCGGCATTGGCACCGGTCGCCGGGTCGAACCAGCTCTCGATGTAGGTCACGCCGGCGATCTCTACATCAGGATTGACCGACCTCGCGCCGTCGAAGAATGCGTTGAGCGGGCCGTTCACGTTGGGGAACGGGAAGGCCGCTACGGCGCTGAGCTTGTTCGTCTCGGTCATCATGCCGGCGATGATGCCTGCGAGGTAGGCCGGTTCGTGGATGAACACGTCGATCCAGTAGGCATTGGTGCCGCCGACGTGGTCATCGTTGCCCGAGCCGGAGTAGGCGAACAGCATGTCGGGGTAGTCGCCCTGCACTGCTTGCACGCCGTCCACGTAGGTGCTGTGGGCCACGATCATCTCGTACTTGCCCTGCTGGGCGAGATCTCGGATGACCCGCTCACCGTCGGCGTAGGCGATCTCCTCGAAGGTGTCAAGCGTCATCGTGAGGCCGTGAGGCTGGCTCTCGATGACCCGGTTCATGCTGTCGATGAAGGTGGCGTACCAGCCTTCTTCCTTGGTGCCGAGCAGGATCATCGCTACGTCGAGCTCGGTCGGCGTCTCGTCGGCGGGCGCCGCGGTTGTCGCCGGCGCTGGTGCCGCCGTGTCGGCGGTTTCCCCATCGTCGTCGCTGCCGCAGGCTGCCACCGACGCAACGATGGCCAGAGCGATCAGGACTCGAATCAACACTTTGCGCATGTCAGACATTCCCTCCCCAGGGTGGACACCGTCGTGCCGTCGATCAGGTCTCTGACCCACGGAGCAGTTGTGCCGCACTTCGTCATGAGGGAGCCAAGACTGCCTCCCTCATGCGAACCCTAGTCCGCTGCAATATGGGGCATCCGCGCCGTCGGGATTCGAGCCGTAGAGACTCGATCAGTTGAAGCCAGAGCCGCCATTGACCCAGATGTTCTGTCCCGTGACGAAGTCGGACAGCGGGCTCATCAGGTAGATCAGCGTGCCGACCATGTCCTCGGGAACCTGAGTGCGCGAAAAGGCACGCCGTGCGCGGATGGCGACATCCACCTCGGGCTGGACGCTGGAGTACTGCTCGTCGTGAGGGATGTAGTCGGGCGTCAATGTGTTGACCGCTATGCCATGGGGACCCAGTTCCCGTGCCATCGCGCGGGTGAGTCCCCAGATCGCTGACTTTGACGAGACGTAGTGCAGGAAACGTGGCGTACCGTCATTCACCGTCATCGAGGCAATGTTGACGATCTTGCCGCTCTGCTGGGCCTTCATCGTGGGCGCCACCGCCCTTGAGCAGAGCCACGTGCCCTTGACGTTGACGGCGAAGCAGAGGTCCCACTCGTCGGGCGAAACGTCTTCCATGAGAGAGCGCGTCGCCGCCATGTAGAACGCCGCATTGTTGACAAGTCCGTCAATGCGGCCGTACGTCGCCACGGCGCTGGCAGCCATCTCCTCGGTCTGGGCTGCATCTGAGACATCGACCCGCAGCGCCATTGCCTCGCCGCCCAGCGACATGATCTCGTCGGCCGTCTCGCCGGCATCTGACAGATCCGCCGCGACGACCGTCGCCCCGTGCTCGGCGAGGCCTCGGCAGTAAGCCCGTCCGATGCCCTTCGCGCCACCGGTCACGATGACCACTCGCCCGTCGAGCATTCCCATGAGGCACCTCCTCGTCGCCGGAGAACTCAGTTGGGCTCGAACTCGCCGGCCAGCTCGAAGAGCCACTTACGGTAGGCCAGCGTCACGTCGTCAGCGACCTTCACGTACATCTCCGCGCTGAGCCGGTCGGGCAGGTGCTCCGGCCACTGCGATTCCACCACAGGCTGGTCCTGCGCCAGCACCAAGTGCTCGAACTCCAGCAGGAAGTCCATGTCGTCGTCGGTCGGTGCGAAATCGGCGCCGATGTGCCAGAAGTTGCGGCAGGTAGCGGGACCGGTGGGCGCGGTCACCATGTACAACGCGTAGCGCCTGCCGTTGGGAAAGGTGCGCACCAGCTCGATCGACCCGGGAACGGTCAGCCGGTACCAGTTGCGTACCGCCATTGTCACGTCTTCGATGCCCAGCAGTTCCTTCATGCGGTCGACGTTCGGCTCGACGAACACCTTCTCGAATCGAAGTGCCCCGTCCTCGCGCCACACGTCGTGCTGGTCGATGTGCGCCTTGTCTCTCGTGCCGAGGATGTTCTCGTGCACGAACGGGAAATGGGAGAAATCAACGAAGTTCTCTAGGCGTCGAGGCGAGCTCGTGGCCCAGTCGTAGTGGTCGGGAGTCAGCCATCGCATCGTCGGGTCGTCCCACTCGTCGATGCCCGGCGGATCGCCCCACGGCTGACCGGTGAGACTGACCCACACCATGCCCGCCCGCTCTTGGCAGAGATAGCGGAGGAGGCTCGCCTGCAACACCCCGTTCAGCTCGGGGCGCGAGGGGATCGAGACCAGACTGCCATCCATGTTGTAAGCCCAGCCGTGGTATGGGCAGTGGATGCAGCCTGATTCGACCCAGCCGAGCGACGGGGCGGCACCCTTGTGGCGGCACACATCCATGAATGCTCGGACCTCGCCTTCATGGCGCACCACCAGGATGCGCTCGCCGAGCAGGCGGCCTGAGATCATCGCGCCTTCGGCCACGTCCCGGGAGTAGGCCA
Organism: Acidimicrobiia bacterium; assembly: GCA_022827265.1. GTDB lineage: Bacteria > Actinomycetota > Acidimicrobiia > Acidimicrobiales > Poriferisodalaceae > Poriferisodalis. The sequence goes on from JAJDTF010000034.1 coordinate 40,545, forward strand.
CGGGATGCCAGAAGTGCCTCATCGCCCGGTACCACGTCGAGTCTCGCTCCGGGACGAACGGATCGACGACTTCGTCAAGCGGGGTAGTTGACACGAGCGATCCTCCGCCTTGGCCTTGGCATGAAGCCCTCGGCGCGAACGTATCGCCCCGGTTGCTCACCTGTGGCAACCGCGCGAGCATGCCGCCCATGGATCCCGTACGCACATCGAATGAGGTCCGGCATATCTACTCGAGCGGTGCAGAGGGCAACCGCATCCACGGTCTGGACTTTGGCGGCGATGGTCGAACGCTGATCTGCCTCCACGGCGTCACCGGAAATGCCTGGAACTGGCACGCGGTGGCGCAGGGCTTGCTGGGGTGCCGGCGCGTGCTGGCGCTCGACTTCCGGGGGTACGGCGAGAGCCAGTGGTCGTCGGAGCACCGGTACACCACTGCAGATCACGTCGCCGATCTCACTCATGTCGTCAAGTGGCTGTCAACGGATGAGCCCGTCGATCTTGCCGGTTCATCTTGGGGCGCCCTGGTTGCGATGCAATACGCCGCCGACCACCCCCATGCCGTCGGAAGGCTGGCAGTCATCGATGTGGAGCCGTCGTTCGAGCAGGGCGAAACCGAGCTGTTCCCCCGCCCGACGCATCACGAGGATCACCCAGACGTGTGCGCGGCGGTGGAGCGCGCGTACCCCAATGCGCCCGTCGAGATGGTCGAGATCGTGGCCTCGACATGCTTCGGCCCCGCACCGGACGGTCAGCTCGTGCCCAAGCACGACCCCTTCTTCTTCGAGCGCTGGCCCTTCCGCTCCGACGACCATTGGCACCGGCTGGCTGAATTGGCGATGCCGGTGCAGTTTGTCCATGCCGCCGACAGCTTCGTCCGGGCGGAGGTGATGGCCGAGATGGACCGGCTCACAGCCAACTCGCAGTTGGCGAGCGTCGCTGCGACCACCCACGTCATTCCGGTGGACAACCCCGCCGGCCTGCTCGACGTGCTGCTCCCGTTTCTGAGTGATTCGGGCTAGCGCCAGTTGGCGGGCCCGCAGGGCAACGCTGATCGCGTCGCTCTCGACGTGGCGGGTCAGTCGGAATAAAGGACCCGGAGCCCCCGGCTGACGGCCGGGCCGACCACGGTGTTGTGGTTCTCGTCGGGAAAGACATGCCAGGTCAGATCAATGTTGCGGTAGCCGCGGGCAGAGAATTGATCGTGGAATTTGGCCTGGGGCGAGTACTCGTCGGTCTCGTTCTCGCCCATCGACATGAAGATCTTCACCTTGGGATCGCCGCCCGCCTCGGCGTGCTCGGCTTCGCGCCGGAACATGACCCCCTCGCCTGATTCTTCTCGGTCCCACCACACCGATGGGCTGGCCAGCAGGTAGCGGGCGAACATGTCGGGCGCGTTGAACAGCACGTGCAGGCCGAACAGCGCCGTGAATGAGTGGCCCACGTAGGTCGTCTCGCCGACGTGGTATCGCTCTCGCAGCAGCGGCATCACGTCACTGGCGAGCCACTGGCGGAAGGGCTCGGCTTGGCCGGTCTCGGCGGCGGGCACCCGGATGCCGGTCATCGGCGGCGCCTCCGCCGGCGTCACCGTGTAATCGACCGCACGCAGGTCGAGCATCTCGCGCATGTCGGCTGTGTCGTGCGCGATGCCGGCCACCACGCAGCGCGGCGTCTCCCGCGACATCGACAGGATCCTGGTGGTGTCCACTGCCGTGCCGAACGTCCACGGCGCATCGCAGCAGACGACCAGCGGATAGGGGTCGGTCGCGTCGGGCCGGTAGCCCATCGGCAATGCCACCCACACCTGGTAGCTCCGATCGGCGTCGGCACGATGAAGGATGTGCGTGTCGATTGGCCAGGCGCCCGGGTCAGCCACGGCGGCGATGCTATTGCGGAGGGCTACAGCTTGTGGCTGATCATCGTCAGGCCGTCGCCGATCGGCAGCATCACGCTGCTGGCCCGGCTGTCCGCTGGGCCATGGCGATTCAGGGTGCGCTCACCACAGCAGCGTGAGACCCTCGGCCACCGCAGCGTCGTTGAGTTGCGTGTCAAAGCAGCCGAATGGACAGTTGCCGAGGACGCGGGCGGCGGCCAGCGCCGAGGCAAGCTGTACGGCGTCATAGGCGCGCAGAGGGTGACGGGCCACCAAGCTGACTGCGTCGCGCAGTATGTCCTTGCCCGCCTCGATGAGGACGGCATCGCTCTCCGGGAGGGATGCGCCGATGTCGGTCAAGAATCGTTGGCTCAGGATCTGAGCGTCAGATGCGGAGATCTGGCCGACACGGTGCTTGCGCCACAACGCTGCTGGGACTTCGACGGCAGCCAGATCGCTGGCTATCAGCGGTGCCGCGACCGCTTGCACCAGCTCGCTGCCCGACTCATCGGCGTAGCGCTTGACGAGAGCGGACGAATCCAGAAACGCTGTCACCGGTTGGTGCGCACCAGTTCGGACAGCGGCGTGCCCCGGCCCGCTCGTCGGCGTGCGGCGGCAACAGCATCGGCGTCGGGCCGCTGCGCGCTGCGGGCATCGAAGTCAGAGAGCAGCCCAGCGAGTCGCAGGCGCGATCTGATCTCGTCAATGGCGTTCGACGAGAGCGATGGATCGGTGGCCGCTTGCGCGATCCGCGTGAGGTACTCGTTCATCGAGAGGCTCTGCTCCCGAGCGCTCATCTTCACCCGAGCTACGAGCTGCTCATCTGCTCGCCACGTGATCTGCTGCATGACATCATGCTAGCAGTCATGCAATCATCACATCGATGAACCCAAGGGTCTCCTACCCACCCAAGCGGCGACTGATCATCGTCAGGCCGTCACCGATCGGCAGCATCACAGAGCTGGCCCGAGTATCGGCGGCGACATGGTCATTGAACGCACGCAGCGCCGCGGCGGTGTCATCGGCGCTGGCGACGTCAGCAACCGCGCCGCCCCACAGCACGTTGTCCACCAAGATCACGCCGCCCGGCGACAGCCGCGTAAAGATCTCGTCGTAGTAGTCGCGATAGCTGGACTTGTCGGCATCGATGAACGCCAAGTCGATCCGGGACTCGGGCGGCAGCGCACGCAGCGTGTCGAGTGCCGGCCCGATGCGCAGGTCGATGCGATCCGCCACGCCAGCGCGTTCCCAGTAACGGCGGGCGATCGACGTCCATTCCTCGGACACGTCGCAGCAGATGAGCTGTGCGCCCGGTTCGAGGGCGCTGGCGACACATATGGCCGAGTATCCGGTGAAGGTGCCCACCTCGACGGCGAGCCGGGGGCGAAGCGCCGTCGCCAGCACCGTCATGAACGCGCCCTGCAACGGCCCGATCTGCATGCCAGCCACCCGCCCGAGCGATGCCGTCTCGTCAATCAGTTCGCGCTGCAACTCGTTGGGCTGCAACGAATGTGCCGCCGCATAGAGCGCAGCTCGCTCCTCCACGAACGCCGAGTCCCGAGACACCCCGGCGAGGTTATGTTGCACAGATGGATCGTCGGCATGTTCAGCCGCTCGACACACCGCCGCCGCTACGCGACCACGCGCGAGGCGGCCAGCCGAAACTCGGCTACGTCGATCTTGGCAGCCTGCTCCTGTTGGTGCCAGATGGTGTCGAAAGGCTGCGGGCCGATCTGCTCAACGCCATCACCAACGAGGTCTGGGCGGAGGCGGCTATCGGCTTCGGCGATCCTGAGCTGACCAGCGAATAAGTCCCGACGGCGACGGTTACCTCGCCGCCGAGGAACGTCAAGCCGTCATCGTCAAGCTGTCATCCCTATGCCGCCAAGGCCGAGCTGGCTGCGACTCGGTGCTACAGGTCGATCGCCACGCCGGAGTTGTCGTCCCGGGAGACTTCCAGTCCTGCAGGAACGCCAACCGAGTCCTCCGCGGTTCCGAGACCGTAGGTGCGGCGCGCATCGAGAGCGTCGATGCCAAGAATCGTGCCAACGCGAGACCACGGCACTCCAGCATCCAGCGCCGAGTGCACAGCATCGGCTACCGCCTGCTCGCATTGCGCACGGGCGCGTGCTGCACGCTCGAGAAGCAGCTCTGCCACCGGCACCTCGCGAGCCCGCTCCGGGAACTCGTTCTCGAACCAATCGGCCAGCTCGTCAGCACGCTCCTCGATTTCCTCAGACGTCCAGCCCATGGGTCCTACTCCAGTCACCAAGTCCGCGTTCATTTCTGCCGTCCTCGCGAGAAGCCAAGTTCCCCGCTGTAATACCAGCGGGGTGTGACGATCATGGTCGGCAGATCAGTGGAGGGGTAGGCGGTCTCGTCGGCGTCAACGGGTACCGAGTCGATAGGCGGCCTCGCCAACGGTGCGCGAGGCGTGTTCGATGCCAGACGGTCACGTAGGTCCGCGCGGGCGGCCACGACTGCTCGCTCCCGATGGCGTCCCATGAAGATCCCCTCCCCTCACCCGTCATGGCAGAGGCCCTACAGCCCGATTGCTCGTGACCGCGAGGCTATTGGCACGTCCCGCTTCAAGGCCAACAGAGCAATCGGCGGGCGCGTCAAGCAGACTTCGGGAGTTCGCGTCTGCGGCCCTCTGGGGCCGCTCAGCAGGCGGGAGCGCTGCGAGCCTGCGGGAGTCACATGCCGGTACTGCGATCTCACATCGACACCTCCGCTGAGTGGTTCACCAAGAACTGCGACGACATGCGCGAGCAGCTCGACGAGCTCGACGAGCTGCAGCAGCAGGCTGCGGCCGGCGGCGGGCCGCGGGCCATGGCACGCATGCGCAGCCGCGACAAGATGCCGGTGCGCGAACGCATCGCCATGGTGCTCGACCGCGACTCGCCGTTCTTCGAGATCAGCTCGCTGGCCGGCTACTGCTCGAACTACGCCGTCGGCGGCGGGCTGGTGATGGGCATCGGCGTCGTGAACGGCGTCGAGTGCATGATCGAGGGCAACGACCCCACCGTGCTCGGCGGGGCCATCACGGTGTTTGCGGGCCGCAAGATCATGCGGGCCATCGAGATCTGCCGCGACAACCGAATGCCCTACATCCAGTTCGTGGAGTCGGCGGGCGGCGACCTGCGCGGCGACGACGACCCCGAGCGCCAGATGCTCGAGCAGGAGAGCCACTTCGCCGAATCGGGCCGGCTGTTCTATGACGTCACCGAGCTGTCGAAGATGAAGATCCCCTCGATCTCTGTGGTCTTCGGCAGCTCCACCGCCGGGGGCGCATACCAGCCCGGCATGAGCGACTACAACATCTTCATCCGCAACCAGTCCAAGGTCTTCCTGGGGGGGCCGCCGCTGGTGAAGATGGCTACCGGCGAGGACTCCGACGACGAGACGCTCGGCGGGGCGCAGATGCACGCCGAGATCTCGGGCCTCGCGGACTACCTGGCCGAGGACGAAGCCGATGCGCTGCGCATCTGCCGCGAGGTCGTGGCGCATCTCAACTGGCGCAAGCTGGGCCCTGGTCCCACCATGCCGGCCGATCCCCCGGTGCACGATCCCGAGGAGCTGCTCGGGCTGATGCCGCGGGACCTGCAGGCCCTGATCGACTGCCGCGAGGTCATCGCCCGCATCACCGACGGCTCCCGTTTCGAGGAATTCAAGGCGCGCTACGGCACCACACTCATCTGCGGCTGGGCCTCGGTGCACGGCTTCCCCGTGGGGATCCTGGGCAACAACGGCCCGCTGTTCAGCGACAGCTCCGAGAAGGCCACGCAATTCATCCAGCTCTGCAATCAGCAGGACATCCCGCTGGTCTTCCTGCAAAACATCACCGGCTACATGGTCGGCAAGGACTTCGAGCAGGGCGGGATCGTCAAGAACGGCTCGAAGATGATCAACGCCGTGTCGAACTCGATGGTGCCCCACATCACCGTCATCCTGGGCAACAGCTACGGCGCAGGGAACTACGGCATGTCGGGGCGGGCGTTCAACACCCGCTTCACCTACCTGTGGCCGACCGCCAAGATCGCCATCATGGGGCCCAAGCAGATCGCAGGCGTCATGTCGATCGTGCGGCGGGGCCAGGCGATGCGCCGTGGCATCGAGTTCGACGAGGAAGCCGACCGCAAGATCACCGAGCAGGTGGAGCACTACCACGAGCTGAAGTCGCTGGCCCCCTACGCCAGCGGGCGCGTCACCGATGACGGCGTCATCGACCCGCGCGACACCCGCGACGTGATCGCGATGTCACTGTCTGCATGCCACAACAACGTGGTGAAAGGCGCCGATGGGTTCGGCGTCTTCCGGATGTGAGGGCGGCTGGGTATGACTGATTCTGAGCTTCGACCGATCCGGCGCCTGCTCGTGGCCAACCGCGGCGAGATCGCCCGCCGGGTGTTCCGCACCGCACAATCGATGGGCATCTCGACGGTTGCGGTCTATGCCGACGGCGACGCTGAGGCGCCCTTCGTCACCGACGCGGACCTGTCCGTGCCGCTCGGCGGCCGCACGGCGACCGACTCGTACCTGTCGATCGACAAGGTGCTCGCCGCGGCCGAGAACAGCGCCGCCGATGCCGTGCATCCGGGCTACGGATTCCTGTCCGAGAACGCCGACTTCGCCCAAGCGGTCATCGACGCCGGCCTGACCTGGGTGGGGCCTGCACCGGCGGCGATTGCGGCCATGGGCGACAAGCTGGCGGCCAAGGAATCGATGATCGCTGCCGGCGTGCCGACGCTGCCGTCGGTGCCGGTGGCTGAGGTGATGTCGGGCGATGACCTGGCTGCCGCCGGAGCCGACGTCGGCTACCCCCTGCTGGTCAAGGCGTCGGCGGGCGGCGGCGGCAAGGGCATGCGCATCGTCGACGCCCCTGACACCCTCGCCGACGCTGTCGCCGCTGCCCGGCGCGAGGCCGCCGGCGCGTTCGGCGACGACACGGTGTTCCTGGAGCGCTACCTGCCCGCGCCGCGCCACGTGGAGATCCAGGTGCTCGGCGACACCCACGGCAACCTGGTGCACTGTTTCGAGCGCGAATGCTCCATCCAACGGCGCCATCAGAAGGTCATCGAGGAGGCACCGTCGCCCGCCGTGACGCCAGCGCTGCGCGACCGCATGGGCGCCGCAGCCGTCGCGGCCGTCCGCACCATCGGCTACCACTCGGCCGGCACCGTCGAGTTCCTGCTCGAGGGCAGCGGCGACGACGCCGAGTTCTGGTTCCTCGAAGTCAATACGCGCCTGCAGGTCGAGCATCCGGTCACCGAGGAGATCACGGGCCTGGACTTGGTGCGTGAACAGATCCGCATCGCGGCCGGGGAGCCGCTGGGCTACGGCCAAGACGACCTGACAATCCGAGGGCATGCGGTGGAAGCCCGCCTGTACGCGGAAGATCCCGCCAGCGGTTTCCTGCCCGCCACTGGCACGGTCGAATTGTGGGCGCCCGCGCGCGAGGCGCAGGCGCGATTCGATTCCGGCATCGAGGTGGGGTCGGTGGTGGGCACCGAGTTCGACCCGATGCTGGCCAAGGTGATCGTGGCGGCGCCGACGCGCACAGAAGCTGCGCTCGGACTGGCGTCGGCACTCGACCGCACACGATTGGGCGGCGTGGTCACCAATCGTGACTTCCTGTCTGCGGTACTGCGCAGCGATGAATTCCTGGCCGGCGACACCACGACGGATTTCATCGAGCGGGTGTACTTCGGGGACGCTGGGGAGAGCCCGAGACCGAGCGAGGGCAGCGACGCGGGCGTCACAGGACAGCCGAGCGGCGGCCTCGCTGCCTCCGAACCGGCACGCCACCCGATGTTCGTCCACACGGCCGCTGCCGCCGTTGCGTTGGTCTCCCAAGAATGCAACCGGCATGACGCCATTCGACTGCGCTTCATGACTTCGGGGTATCGCAACAGCGTCATGCCCGACGAGGTGCTGCCGCTGTCGGCTGCGACCGGGAACGAGCTCATCGAGGCCAGCGTGCAGTACCGCCGCCAGCGTGACGGCACCTGGAGGATGCGGGTCGGGCCACTGCCCCCGACAGGACCGTACGCGGGCATCGGTGAAGACAACGGCGGCACTTCCGACGCAGGCGAGTCCGATGACGCAGCCGAGGCGCCGGGGCACAGCGATTGGTCGGTACGCGTCCACGGCATCACGCTTCGCCCCCTCGCCGGTGCAGACGCAGCCTCGCCCGACGCCATGAGCGCCGACAGTGTCTACACGGGCGATGTCGACGCAACCGTCGATGTGGAGGTTCCGGTACCTGGACTTGCGGGGTTTCGAGGCGCCTGGGCGGTCAGCCGCCGCGGCAGCCGCTGGTACGCGACGGGGCCCGTCGGCGGATCGGTCACCTTGGTGCAGCGGTCCCGGTTCCCCGATCCCGATGCCGAGGCTGTCGAAGGGGGTTTGGTCGCACCGATGCCCGGCAAGGTGCTGATGGTCGACGTGCAGCCCGGCGACCGGGTGACCTCAGGTCAGGTGCTCGTGGTGATGGAGGCCATGAAGATGGAGCACCAGATCACCGCACCTGCGGACGGCGAGGTGAGCGAAGTGCGGACTGCTGTCGGCGACCAGGTCGACAACGGCGAACTGCTGGTCGTGATCGCGGCTGACAGCTAGCGATCTGACAACAGTGCCGATGACCACGGTGCAATAGCGTCGATCCGGTCGGCGCACCAGGAGGTCTCTCAGCTCCGATATGAGCTATGACCTTCGCACGCTCAGAGGGGACGTTGCCGGCGGGGTCACCGCGGCAGCCATCTCGATCACGCCTGCTGCGACATTCGGCGTGGTGTCGGGGCTCGGCGCCGCGAGCGGCATCTATGGCGCGCTCGCCGCGGGATTGTTCATCGGGATCTTCGAACGGTCACGGCCTCAGATGGGGTCAGTCACCTCCGTCTTGGCCGTTGCCATGGCGGCTGTCGTGACAACCCACGCCGACACGGCCGCAGAAGCGTTCACGATTGCCATGCTCGCCGGCGTCATCCAGCTCTTCCTGAGCGTCCTGCGCATCGGCAGCTATGTCGCGTACACGCCGTACTCGGTAATCGCCGGTTTCACATCGGGGATTGGCGTGATGATGGTGCTCTCGATGGTCAACACGTTCTTGGGCGATCCGGTCAAGATCACCAAGCCCGTGAATGCGATCCAGCGCTGGCCCGACGCACTCGACTCGTTCAACTCAGGCACGCTGATCATCGGGCTGGCGGCATTGGGCGTCTCGCTGCTGTGGCCGCAGCGGCTGCGAAAGCTGTTGCCCGCCATGGTCGCGGCGCTGCTGGTCGGAACCCTGCTCAGTGTGCTGTGGCTGAGCGAAGTGCCGACGCTCGAGGGCATCCCTCGCGCTCTGCCCGAGTTGCAACGCCCGAATCTCTCGCTGGGATTCCTCGCGAACGCCGTCGTGCCGGCATTGACCATTGCGCTGCTCAGCACCGTGCGAGGGCTGCTGGCCGCTTTGGCGGTGGATGCGCAGACCCGCACGCAGCTCGACCCAGACAAGGGGCTGCTGGGCACCGGCATCGGCAATGTGGCCGCCGGCCTGATCGGCGGGCTTCCCGGGAATCTGACGTTCGTCTCGTCAATCCTGGCGTGGCGGATGGGCGCCCGTACACCGATCTCGCCCATCGTCCGCTCGCTGACGCTCTTGGTGCTGATTCTCGGCCTGGCGCCGCTGCTCGCCTACGTGCCCCACGCAGCATTGGCAGGCATGCTCGCCGTCATCGGCTGGCAGCTCATCGACTGGCGGTTCCTGGCGCGGCTTCGGCGAGTGCAGCGCGAGCACCTGCTGATCATGCTCACGACGCTCGGGATCACGGTGTTCGTCGACTTGGTCACCGCGGTCGCCGTCGGGCTGATCGTGGCGGGCATGATCGGCGCCCGCCAGTTCGAGCGCCTCCAGCTCGACAGCGTCGTGTCGGTGCCCCTGCTGGACCAGATCTTCCTGTACGAGCACAGCGCAGCGTCGCACGGCATCAGCCCGTATTCCGCACGCACCGGAATCGTCAAGCTGCGCGGCAGCTTCACCGTGGCATCTTCGAGCAAGCTCATCCGCACCATCGGCGACGACATCGTCGGCCACGAGGTCGTCATCCTGGATTTCTCCGAGACCGAGTACATCGACGACAGCGCTGCTCTGGTCATCGAGCAGCTCATCGACACCGCCGCCCACGGCGATGCCACGTGCATCATCCTCAGTCTCGACGGTGCGCCCGCCGCCACCCTCGAATCACTCAACGCACTTCGCCGTATCCCGTCCCGGTACCGGGTCGGATCGCTCGACGAAGCTCAGGATCTTGCCCGGGGTCTGCTCGTCGACGAATCCGAAGCCGGTCCCCCTCCCCCCCTCGCTTGACCGGTCCTGAATCACCAGACCGCTAGACGCGTCGACGCACCGGTCGACCTGCCATGCGCGACGCAACCGGGGCAGCACTCGGCGGGGCTACTGTCGGCGCGACACCCGGGGCACGTCACGTCCGGGCAGACAGGGGAACCCACATGAGCACTGCAGCAGTACACCGTCCCGGAAGGCTCGGCGATCCGGACATGACCATCGCCGACGATCCGCGTGCAGACCCGCGCATGACCGCAGTACTGGAGATGGTCGGCATGGGCGGCCACGGCGAGCCGTCGCCCGCGACGGCAGAGACGTCGATGGAGGATCTGTACGCCTGGGTCAACGAGGCTGAGCCCGGCTTCGAGATGCTCTTCGACGCGCTCTTCGGCAGCCTGCCGCCGGTCGAGGGCGTGGAGTCGCGCACCGAGGTGATCAGCGGCGTCGACGGCAACGACATCAACCTCTACATCCACAACCAGTCCGACGCTGCGGGCCCGCAACCGTGCGTGTACCACATCCATGGCGGCGGCATGGTGCTGCTGAAGGCATCGGGACTGTCCTATGTGCGCTGGCGAGACGAGCTGGCGGCGCTCGGATTGGTCGCCATCGGCGTCGAGTTCCGCAACGGCGGCGGCGAGCTGGGCAACCACCCGTTCCCCGCCGGCCTCAACGACTGCGCGTCGGGCCTGCAGTGGGTTGCCGCCAACAAGGACGCACTGGGCGTGTCGACCATCACCGTCTCGGGAGAGTCGGGCGGCGGGAACCTGACCCTCGCCACCGCGCTGAAGGCCAAGCGCGACGGCTATCTCGACCTCATCGACGGCGTGTTCGCGCAGTGCCCGTACATCTCGGGCATGTACGCGGACCCGCCCGCCGACCTGCCGTCGCTGCATGAGAACAACCAGTACTTCCTGGACTGCGAGAACATGGGCGGCATCGCCAAGGTGTACGACCTGGGCGGGCCAGACCGGACCAACCCGCTGGCGTGGCCGCTGCAGGCCAGCGTGGATGAACTGACCGGGCTGCCGCCGCACGTCATCTCGGTGAACGAGCTCGACCCGCTGCGCGACGAGGGACTCGCCTACTACCGCAAGCTGGCGGCGGCAGGCAACAGCGTTCAGGCCCGCACGGTCAACGGCACCTGCCATGCAGGCGACGTGATCTTCCGCGGCGCCATGCCCGAGGTGTATGCGGCCACCGCCGCAGCCCTGCGCGACTTCGCCTACTCGGTGTAGCAAGGGCTCGTTTCGAGCCTGGCTGTTGTGGCAATCCGCGCAACAACAGTCATAACGCCCATTATTCGAGTCCCGCATTACTTGGTGAATTAGCGTCGGCGCGTGGCCGCGGCGGCGCCGGGCGAGGGCATCAGCTACGAACCAGACGAGAAGTGCTCCATTGCGCTGGCGCTGGGAATGGGCATCCAGGGCGTCGTGCTCGCACTGGCACCGACGGTGCTGGGCATGTCGCTGTTCGTGCAGGCGGCAGATCTGAGCCAGCGTCAGGCGACTTGGGCGGTGGTCGCAGCGATCCTGGTGTGCGGCATGACGAGCGTGCTGTCAGCAGCTCGCCTCGGCCCTATCGGCGGCGGGCACAACCTGCTCATCATCAGTTCGACCGCCTTTCTGGCGGTTTCGATCCTCGCTGTGAATCGGGCCGGGCCCGAGACGTTTGCGTCACTCGTCGTTGCTTCGGCCCTGTGCCACATCGTGCTGGCGCGCTGGCTCCACCTGCTGAGCCGCATCATCACGCCGGTCGTCTCGGGCGTTGTCCTGATGCTGATCGCGATCGGCGTCATGGGAGTCGCGGTGGATCGGCTCGAAGGATCATCCGAGGGCGTGACGGCGGCTGCGGAACCTGCGGTGGCGCTCATCACCATCCTGAGCGCTGCGGCGGTCGCGATGCGTGCCCGGGGCCGGCTCCGACTCTGGTCGCCGATCCTCGCGGTCATCGTGGCATGCGTCATCGCCGCCCTCTTCGGCCTGTTCGACCTCGAGGGTGTGCGCAACGCCGCCTGGATCGCACTGCCGCGCCCGGATATGCCGGGACTCGATCTGACGCCTGGCGTCGATTTCTGGACGCTGCTGCCGATGTTTCTCGTCGTCTCGTTGGCCAGCGTCATCAAGACGATGACGACCAGCGTGGTGCTTCAACGTGTCTCGTGGCGACAACCCGCAACCCCCGACTACCGACTGGTGCGGGGCACGGTCAACGCCATCGGTGTCGGCTCGCTCGCAGGCGGGTTGGCAGGGACGCTCCCCGTGGGCACGATGGACGCCACCTCGATCTCGTTTGCTTCCCTGACCGGCGTCGCGGCACGTCGGGTGGGTTACAGCATCGGCATCATCTTCGTGGCCCTGGCACTGCTGCCGAAGTTCGTGGCCGCGTTGCTGTCCATTCCCCAAGCCGTGACCTCGGGCTACCTGATCTTCTTCATGGGCCTGCTGTTCGTGGAGGGCCTGCGGTTGGTATTCCGGGACGGCATCGCACCGCAGAAGGCTGTGATCGTCGGCGTCTCCATCGGCATCGGCGCCAGCCTGCAGGGCAACAATCTGATGGAGTCGATCATCGGAGGTGCTTGGGGGGCGTTGCTCGGCAACGGCATGATCCTCGGCACGCTGGCAGCGCTCGTGCTGACCGCGTACATCGAGCTGAGCGGCCGCAAGCGCAGCAGGCTCGAAGCCGAGCTCAAGGCGGAGGCACTGCCGGGGGTCGACGACTTCCTGTCGGAGGTTGCCGCGAGCGTCGGCTGGGACGAAGCGTCGGCAAATCGGCTCCGCCTCGTCGGGGAGGAATCGTTGCTGAGCCTCATCGAAGCCAGCGAGGAGGAGTCGCCACCCCGTCTCATCGTGATCGCGCAGCCTTCTCCGGCCAAGATCGAACTGCAGCTGCGAGCGTCGCTGCACGCGCAGAATCTCGAGGACCGGCTGACCTTTTTGAGCGAACGATCCGAGGCATCCCACGAAGGGGCCTTCTCACTGCGCCTGCTGAGCCACTTCGCCTCGACAGTGCGGCACCGGCAATACGCCGGCATCGACATCATCACTGTCGAAGTCGAGCGCAGATAGCGGCGGACCATAGGGTTGCAGCTATCGGCCGATCTACATGAGAGGAATAGGACAAACGCAATGGACACATCGCTCTTTCAGCTCGAGGGCAAGAATGCGCTGGTGGTAGGCGGCGGGCAAGGCATGGGCGAGGCCGCCGCGAAGCTCCTGGCGCAAGTCGGCTGCGGTGTCGCCATTGCCGACATCAAGGGCGGGAGCGCCGAGCGGGTCGCCGCTGAGGTCGCCGACATGGGCCAGCCCAGCGCACCGATAGTCGGCGACGTGCTTGACGATGATCAGGTGCCCCGAATTGTCGAGCGAGCCGAGGCCTCGCTCGGAGGACTCGACGTCCTGGTGGCAACTGTCGGCCAAGCATCCTTCGCCCCGCTCGTCGACATGAAGCCCGAGCAGTGGGACCGCGACCAGCACTTCAACCTGCGCTATTTCTTCCTCATCGCGCGTGAAGCGGCCCGCTCGATGATCGCGCGCGGCACGCCCGGCGCGATGACGTGCGTCTCGTCGGTAGCCGGGCTGCAATCCGCTCCCAATCACGCCTCCTACGGCGTGGCGAAGGCCGGTCTCGTGAACCTGGTGCGATCGATGGCCGTCGAATGGGCACCGCACCACATCCGCGTCAATGCGATAGCGCCTGGGAGCATCGCCACGCCGCGCATCCCTGACACACCCGAGCGGCGGGAAAAGACGCGCCAAGGCCTGATCCCCACCAAGCGCCTCGGAACGGTCGACGAAGTCGCCAAAGCAGCACTGTTCCTGGTCTCGGATCTGGCGAGCTATGTGACCGGCACCACTCTGGCGGTCGGCGGAGGCTGGATGGCCGCCTCCATCCTCGGCGTTCCCTCCGTGCCTGACGGCGGCAAGCTCGACGCCACCGCCGGCCAGACCTGAACGACGAGGCTTCAGTTCGCCCACGCGGGCAGCACTTCACGGACCATCAGTTCCGCATACCGCTTCGGAGCATCTTCGGTGTCGTCCACGGTCGGGCCCATCACCACGATCCGGTCGATTCCCAAGTCGACGATTTCTTGGATTCGCCGGATGCACGTGTCCGGCGGCCCGACGATCGCAAACCGGTCGACGAATTCCGCTGACACGTCGAGCGATGGGCCGCGGTCCCACATTCGGTAGCCCTCATGCGCACTCGCAAAGAGCTCCTTCGCCGCCTTCGTGGCCGGACCGTGTGTCGTGCCATGCAACGTCGAGAAGCGCACGAAGGTGTCCAGGAACGGGATCGTGTCGGGAGCCGACTCGGACTCCGAATGGCAGACGACATTCAGGTAGGCGCCATAGCGCACGCCGTCCGGGTCCAGGCCTGCCTCGCGCCGCGCGGTTCGGGCCTGCTGCAATCCCCATCTCAGTCGCTCGATGTCTGCCCCGAGGGCAAACATGACGATGTCGGCGTGTTTCGCCACCGTCCCGATCACCCTCGGCCCGGTCGCTGCGCCGTACACGGGCACTTTCGTGTCCCCGGGATCGATCCATCTGAGTCGGCTCTCGTCAGATGCGTCGGCAACTTGCACTGCATCGACGGGCGGCGCCATCTCGCGCCACCAGTGCGTCAGCTCGCCAAAGGCCACGCTGTCCCCCCTCAGATAGGCCTGCAGCGCCTTCAGGTAGCTCTCGAACAGTCTCGTGTACGCGGGAGCGTGCCCCACAAACGCCAGTGCCGAGTCTCCCCGGCCGATTCCGAGCGACGCTCGCCCCCCGGACACCTCCTGGATGCTTGCAATCGCTCCCGCAGCCACTGCCGGGTGCCGGGTCACGGGATTCGTCACGTCGGTGCTCAGCTGGATCCGCTCGGTCGCTGCGGCCGCCAACGCCAAGCAGACATACACGTCTCCGCAGAGACTCTGATTGTCAAGAAACCCGATGCCATGCCAGCCCGCTTCTTCCGCCATCACCGCGAATTCCGCGGCGCGTCGCGTTCGCGGACGAACGGCCGTGATGAGCTCCACCTTGTTCGTCATGGAACCTCCTGAATTCTGTTCTCGGCTGTCCTGATTCCCGGATCAGTCGACACGCGATCGGTCGTCAGATTCGGGGGAACCCGTGATGCGACCCATGAGTCGGTCAAGTCTGGCTTGTCTCCCGCCCGCGGTCCGGCAATGCAAGCGCTGTGTGAACATACTGATGGTAACCAGATTGGTATGCTTGGTGCATGTCGACCACGCAGATTGCAGTTCGACTGCCCGACACGCTCTTGACGCAGTTGGACCATCTCGTCTCCGCAGGCGTCTTCGAGTCTCGCGCCGCTGCCGTGAGGGCGGGCGTGGAGTCGGTCACGGCTGAATGCCTCCGCCACGAAATCGACCGCGCCATTGTCGACGGGTACCGGCGCGTACCGCCAACCGGTGACGAATTGCGTGCAGCACGGGCGTACCTGCGCAGCTCGATACTCGAGGAGCCGTGGTGACCAATCCTCGTCGCGGGGAAGTCTGGTGGGGTGAGCACGAAGAAGCCGGTCGCCGGCCGTATCTGGTGATGACGCGAGATGCAGCTATCGGCGTGCTCGACCGCGTCATCGCCGTGCCGCTGACTCGCACGATCCGCGACATCCCGACTGAGGTGCACCTCGACCGCCAGGACGGCGTGCCCCAGGAATGCGCCGCAAGCCTCGACAACATCGGAGTGGTGCCCATCGGTGACCTGACCGAACGCGTCTGCACCCTCACGCCCGACCGCCTCGCACAGGTCTGCGCGGCACTCTCCTTGGCCGTCGACTGCTAGCCATCTACGACACCGCAGGCATCGACAGCCGGACCGCGCGCCTACCACCGCCTGGTGACGAACCGGCTGATCGTCGACGAACTCCCGGCGTGCATCTACACCCGGCTCACCCTGACAGGCCCGTTGGTGAACGGGACCTGCACTATGGACACCCATGCGCTCAGGTATCGGCCAAGCCCAAGACCAAATCGATCGCGGTGATCGACTTCGTCATTGAGCGCTCAACTGCATCCTGGCGGTGCACGGCGGCTATCACTTGTAAGGCTGATCGCAAGCCGAGTCCTTGATTCGGGTTACCGAGAGTAATCGTTTGGCTTACGTCCTCGTCCGCCGCCAAATAGACTTCTGGTGCCAAACACTCATGGTCGGCGTCCGCGAGAGCTCTCCAAGCTAATGATAACTCTTGCCAATAAGCAGATATTTGCGAACACAATACTCGCCGCTGGCCGAACGCAACATATTCGTCATGATGGTCATTCCAGAATTCCGATGCCTGCTCAGTGCTCATCGACCTGTCATCGGCGATGGCCTGCGCATTGAACCAAATTGCTTCGCTTGGCTCATTTCGCTGGTATTTCATTGTAGCGTCCTCTGTAGAAATTGAACGAAGGCACTAGCTGCCATTGGCATCGCCATTGTCAGTGCATTATGGCTACGCGTCTGTTGAAATGCTCATCATCGGATTTGTCTAATGTGACCATCTGATCCCCATGCTCTATCCGCTGTCAATACCACCAAGTCGAGTCGACTCGCCAAGGCCAAGCATAACCTATCCGCTAACGACAGTCCCTCACCGCGAACATATCGATGAGCGGCCCATTCTGCGTCACGCTGACTCACAGGGACAACGGTTACCAATTGACGGTCAAACAAGAACTTGGCTACGGCATCGAGGCTGCGGTCCTTGTCAAGAACTTGCTGACACACTTCGGACCAGTTCGCCGCGCCGCAGAGCGCAGTATCCTCTAGAATTGCCTGTTCAACAAGATCGGCACCCGACTCGTCTTGTAGGTACGCGAGGACGGCCGATGCATCCAGAACAACGCTCATTGATCGTCTTCTTCGGCTGCTGCTTTCCGTCTAGTCTTGAGCAAGTCTCCGAGCATGTCGACGCCACTCAAGTGTTCTCTTAGCGAACGTAATGCAGTTGAGTAATCCTTCTCACCTCGCTCAGTTGCAGCCTTCATTTTCGCACGCGCGCGAATTGCAGCAATCAGAGCCATCACGCGGGCTTGGACGGTTGCAGTGATCGCCGTGTGCTGTTCGCCAAGAGAAGCGTCTGTGGATGTAGTTTGCCCATTCATCGTGGTGCCTTCTGTCTTGATTGATTTGGAATGTTCCAATAACCAGGGATGACCCGAAGTCCGATGTTTTTCACATCACAGGGTAGACCTGTAGGATTTCGTCGCCGTAGTGGTTTATGGCTTTTACGGCGATCTTGCCGGTGGTTGGCTGGGGGAACGGCCGTGAGGTGGTTGAGTAGAGGCTGGCCCAAGCTTCGGGGCTGATCTCGGCGCGGAGGGTTCGAGCGAGTTGGGCGTAGGGATCGCCGGCACCGGTGAAGTATGCGTGGCGCACGCAGAACCCTTGATCGTCGTAGTTGGTGTCGATGAACCAGCAGGCGATGTCGTCGGTGGACGAGGAGCGGACTTGGCCTGTGGTGGGGTCGTACACGTCGAGGCCCTTGATCTCGACGACGTAGTTGTCGGAGTCGGCCGCTTCGTCGTAGACGCGGCGGATGTCGATATCCGGTTCGCCGAAGACCATGAACAGATTGCCTGCTCCGGTCTTCTTCAGCAGCTCGTCGCCCATCGCCAAGTCGGGGTTCATCCGGGCAAGCAGCACTCGCAAGCTGCCGAGCGTTCGCTCCTCAGCGGCAATCGCGAATCCGTCTGCGGCATCGGAGGCATCACCGAATGCCTTGGCCTCTTCGCTGGCGAGTGCATCGAAGGCGAAGCCGAGCACGACAAGCAGGTCGAAACCGGCGCCGCGTAGCGCCTCACGGCCTGCGCCCAGCACCTGCTCGGGGCCGACGGTGCCGTGCTCGGGGCCAATGGAGACCGCAACCCGACGCTGCTCGCCGTCATGATCGGTGAACTCGCCCTCGGCATGAATCCACTGGCCGGACCACAAGTCCAGACGGTCGAACTTGAGGCGCTGGTCGGCGTAGGTGTTCTGCACGCCCGCGCTGCGCAGGTTCTCTACGATCATCGGCTCGAAGTCAGGCTTGAGGATGCCGTTCGGCGCAGCCTGGTCTTCATCGGTTGATTCGAGCGTGCGATGAGGCGACAGGCTCTCCATCGTGAAACGTCCCGTCACCCGGACACGCTTGCGATCCTCGTAGGGCTGATCCACGAGCGGCTCCGATGGCGCCTCCGCCAACGCAGCCGCCTCGGCTTCCTCGGCTGTCTCACAGTCGTCGATTGCTGCACAGTTAGCGAACAAACCAGAGGTAACGCGACGAGCCAACTTGTACACAAAGCCCTTGCGGACGTCCCCAGTGAATGGTCCTTCACTGGCGCGTGTGTTGGATAGCTTTGCGATCTGAGCCGCGCCGGTGGCAGAATCTGCCAGAGTGAAATAGGGATGCCTAGCGGCCATCAGACGAGTTCGAGCGAGCGCCAGCGCAACACGGCTAGTGTCCACGGTTATCCAGCGTCTTCCCCACTGTTCCGCAACGTACGCCGTTGTGCCCGAACCACAGGTGGGGTCCAATACCAAATCCCCGGGATCAGTTGTCATCAGAATACAGCGCTTGACAATCTCAGGATTAGTCTGAACGACATAGACCGGGTTAGAAGCCCCTCCCAGATGGTCCCACCAGTTGGAAATCACCTTGAATGCAAAATCGTCGTAGTAGCGCTTGTATCTCAGAGTCGTACGAAGTGGCACTAAGCGATTCACTCGCGCGAG
The DNA here is from genome assembly GCA_022827265.1 of Acidimicrobiia bacterium. Classification (GTDB taxonomy): domain Bacteria; phylum Actinomycetota; class Acidimicrobiia; order Acidimicrobiales; family Poriferisodalaceae; genus Poriferisodalis. Next base: position 59,452 of record JAJDTF010000034.1, read on the forward strand.
CCGTTCCATGCCACTCAGACCGTCTCCTGTGCGGCGAGATGTATGCCGCCAACACAGTCCCTGTCCGGGCACATACGACACGCCATCGACCTCGACAGGATCCATTTGATTGGTCCGCTCTCCACCGTTGCTCACCTGCCACGAACTGAACAGACGCGCCCCAGGCCAGTCGCGATCCAAGGATCGTAGATTGAGCCGATAGTCCCGAGTGGTGCCGTCGGTGGACGGAACAGCGGAAACCGGAAACGCTTCACCATTCGGAAGTTCGACCCGGCTGAACTCACGTAGAGTATCGATGTCAAGCTGGCGATCCTCAAATAGCTGCCGGTACTTGGGTCCGACTTTGCCACTACCATCACGCGGTTGCTTCGAATACCACAGCAGGTAGTCGTTCACTGGATCCATGAGTGACGACTTCTGACTACCCTTCTTCTTGACAACAATCGTTACGACAGAACAATCAGCACCGAATGCTTCGTCGAGCAGCGAGCGCACCAAATGTACGTTGTCCTCGCCGATCTGGACGAAGATAGAACCGGTCTCGGTGAGCAGTTCACGGCACACGATGAATCTGTCACGTAGATAGCTGAGGTACGAATTGATACCAAGTTCCCAAGTGTCCCGATAGGCCTTTACTTGTTCAGGCTGGCGAGTCGCGTCTTCCGCTTTGCCGTCCGTGACATTCCGCTTGCGCGTCGAGACCTGCCAATTCGAGCCAAACGAAATGCCGTATGGCGGGTCCAGATAGATCATCTGCACCTTGCCACGCATATGCTCTTTCTCGGCCAGTGAGTTCATGACGAGCAGCGAATCGCCGAGGATCATCCGGTTCGACCAGTTGTCCTCGTGCTCGTAGAAATCGATCGACTCGAAGCCCTCCGTACCGTCGAAGTCTTCGAACAACTGCAACTCAGACGGCAGCTCGGCACCATGCCGCAGGCCTTCCACGATCGCCCGCGGCTCGATCCGCTCTTGGATGTAGATGGGTACCGCGGGGACTTCGAGGTCGCCATCGGCCTTCTGCTGCCACACCAGCTCAGGCTCGTAGATCTCGCGGCCGTACCGAACGGTGACCGGCCGACGCTCGTCCTCGGCGACGAACTCCCGTTGTTCACCGCTTGGAATATTGGCCCTCGTGTCGGCATGCTCCAACGCCTCCACGACCGGCGCTGTCGATCCGGTGGTGCTGGCACTGCCCTGCTGTTCGCTCATGCCGCTACCGCCGCCGCCGTCCCGCTTGCTTCCGCCACTGCGCCCCGAATGGTGGCGTGTGCATCCCAAGGGTCGGTGACCTCCACGAAGAACCAGCGACCGAGCGCTCCATGGTTGTTGACCGCCGGCACCCACAGCTCCCGAGCCGCAGCAACCTTGGCTGCCTTGGCATCGTCTGACTTGCCGGTCACTTCGACCACGAGGTGCAGCAGGTCGCCTTCGCCGTGGCCGTCGTCAAGGCAGGCGACGAAGTCGGGGATGTAGGACCGCTGCTGCCCAGCGTCGTGGTACGGGATGGTGAAGCCCAAGCCGACATTCTTGACATAGCGGCGTACTTCGGGCAGTTCCTCGAGCGCCTGGGCCATGCGCTGCTCCCACGAGCCAGTGTCGGCCGCAACGTAGTTCACATGACAGCGGTCGGGTGCCGTCTCCCACACCGGACGGGAGGTGTCGAAATCGACAGGCCGAGTGCTGCCGACCGGCTCGTACGGCCGCAGCACCGGCCGGAGCTGCCGAGTTCCGCCTTCCGCCCGAACGATGCCGAGGTAGATCTTGTCGACAGCACGAGCTCGAATCTCATGCAGCTTCAGCAGACCGACAAACGCATTGTCCCGGATGCTGAGGCACTGCGGGTCTGCCAGCCACTGTCGGGTCACTCGCAGGAGCGCCGGAAACAGCCACGGCGACTCCGATGCCAGACCGTCGACGACTTCGCGGAAGTACTGGTCCAACAAACCCTTCGCCAGGTCGAATGCCAGTGCCTGGCGTCGAGTGTCCTCCAGTGAGTCGAGCGTATGAACCTCGCTGGGGCCGAGTGCACCGCGCACTTCGGTGAGCGTCGCCACGTCGCTGCCGCCGAGGCTCATATGGCTGTCTGGTCCGAAGTCGGCAGCGAGATGTTCAGTGGGCACGTCCCACTTGTAGCCGACGACTCGCGGGAAGGTGATCTCGCACGCTGAGCGTTCGGGCAGGGCGCGTACACGCTGCACCGGTTTCGGCGGACCAGGCGGTTCGCCCGCGCCCCGGGCGGGGATGAACGAGAACGGGATGCCGTACACCTCTGCGTACTCGGGGCTGAGCAAGCCCGTCGTGCGGTCGAGGTCATAGGAGCGTCGGCGTAGGCCGCGCCCCACCACCTGTTCGCACAGCAGCTGAGTGCCGAACGCCCGCACGCCCAAGATGTGGGTGACGGTGTTGGCATCCCAGCCTTCGGTCAGCATCGAGACGCTGACAACGCAACGCACGTGCTCGCCGAGCCGGCCCACCTTGCCGACGGTGTTCATCACCTCGCGCAGCAGGTCCTCGTCGGTGAGCTTGTCGGCGTCTCGTCCGGGGAAGCGGGCTTCGTATTCGGCCTTGAACGCTGATATCTCTGTGGCGGCGTCGCGCTTGAAGGTGGCGGACATGTCCTCGCCCGACTCCAGCTGCACCGAGTCGATCAGCACCGTGCGCGGCCGGGCCAACCACTGACCGTGCTCGACATTGGACAGCAGCGGCAGAGCGCCGGGCCGAAGTGCCTGACTGGCACCGTGGGACACTTCACGCCCCGCGATGTAGTCGTAGATCAGCTTGGATACCGCCGTGTTGGCACACACCACGATGAACACGGGCGGTGCGGTCCGTTCGCCGACGCCGCTCCGACGCGCCCGCTGCTGGGCCTCCCATTGCTCGAACGCCTCGCGATAGTTGGAATACAGGCTCTCCAAGGCGCTCTGCAGGGTCGGCGGCAGCAGCGCCTCGATGTCATCGTCGGCTGTGTGCCGGCGACGCTTGGGCAACCCGTCAGCAATGTGAGGCCACAGATGGCGATATGTGGGCACGATGCTCGCCGTGTCGTCATCGACGGGGACGCGGGGAATCTTGACCAGGCCTGATTCGATGGCATCCATCAGGCTGAAATCTGAGACAACCCACGGGAAGAGAGTGCCTTCCGCCCAACCGGAGCCCTTGAGATAGAAGGGCGTGGCGGATAGGTCGTAGGCGGCTCGGATGCCGAGCTTGGCCTGCACTGCTTCGAGACCTGTGATCCACATGCGGGCATCGCTGTCGCGGGTTTCCGCTTCCTTGCGCTCAGCAGCCGTGAGCTTGGCGGTCCTCGGCGCATCTTGGGCCGTAGAGGCAGGTTCGTCGGCGCCGTCGTGCGGGGCCGTCGGGCCGTTCGTCGATACAGACGCGTCGAGGTCGTAGCGGCGTCGGTGGTAGCAGTGGTGTGCCTCGTCGTTGATGACGACGATGTTGCGCTTGTTCGTGCCGAGATCGCGGCACACCCGGCGGACCATCTGCTCGGGCGTCTCGGTGAAGGCGTCGGACGGGCTGTCGGCGCCGCTACCAAGTATCGACTTGGCGGCTTTCGTCGCCGCCATCCTTTCCTTCTGGCGCAGGGCGTGAAAGTTGGTGATGGCGATGCGAGCCCGGCCCAGGTCACCGCGTCGGTCGGGCGGCACCAGGTCCATGACCCGGTAGTAGTTCGACGGGTCCGACGGCAGCAGCACCCGAAGTCGATCTCGGATCGTGATGCCCGGGCATACCACCAAGAAGGCGTCAGCGAACCGGCGGTCGCGGGGATTCGCAGCCTTGTTCAGCGTGTGCCAAACGATGAGCATCGCGGCGACAACGGTCTTGCCAGTGCCTGTCGCCATCTTGTGCGCGATGCGCGGCAGCCCGGAGTTGGCGGCTGCATTCGCTTCGACGAGGCGGTTGTCGATCCAGCTTGGACGCAGCGCCGCGGGCGCCTCACGCAGGAAGATCGCAGTTTCAAGCGCTTCGATCTGGCAGAAGAACAGGCGGCGCTCGCGGTCTGGCGCCTGCCAGTGTGCGAGCAGGTGACGGGTCGTCGCCGTCACACCTGGATGGCCGAGATCGCGCCACCGACCGACGTGCTCGCGCACATCGTTGACGAACCGGTTCAGCTCGATGCGCTCACGATCCTCGTCGAACAGGTCGAGCGTGGCATGCTCGGCCGCCTCGGCGCGGTTCCGTGCCGCTGGCACCGGCACGAAATAGCCGCTGGGACGCCGCTCGCCGACGATCTCGTCGGTGATCCCGTCGTCATCAAAGCGGAAATGGCGAGATGGTTCGTCGAACGGCCCGTTGATAACCGGGTTCTCAATCTGCCTACGCGACTCGCCAGCCGCCCCCGAACCGCTCACACCCCGCATCCTGCCACGGCAATGAGCCCGCGCCAGCGCCCATATCCCGAGCGCATCGTCAACACAGCTCAGAACACGATCCGCACGGCCACGCGGCCCTACACTTGGATGCCACCAACCGACCCCGTTACGCAGCCGTCGAATCCTCAAGGTGCACTCATGTTCACGTCAATGAGACTCCGGGATTTCAAGTCTTGGTCAGATACAGGCAGAATCCGCCTTGCCCCGGTCACAGGCTTCTTCGGTGCCAACAGCTCCGGCAAGTCAAGCCTTCTCCACTCGTTCGTCCTTATGAAGCAGACAGTTCAGTCAAGCGACAAAGGGGTCTTCTTGAACCTCGCTGGGCATGACAGCATCATTGACTTCGGCAACTATGGCCATCTAGGTCACAGCGATTTCTTGAGTTTTCTGTTTATGGAATTTCAGTGGCAACAAGCAAGATACGCCGACGTCTTGGAACCCGAACTCCTCAATGCGCTGTTTGAATCGACCAAGAAAATTGGGTTTAGCGTCAAAAACGAACCGACAAATGACCTCCAGTTTCGATTCGCTGCTCCGCATGACGACACCGCCCCTCCTCTCCTTGGATCGGCATCTATCGAATACCAATCTGGCTCAACCAAAGTCAGCTATTCGAGACCAAGCCATCAACCGACAGGCGATAGAGGCAACCACTTACTCAAGATCGAGGCAGTATCCATAGACTCTGATACGGCACACGTCTACCATAGTGTTGCCGAATTGCCCCCACCCGCCCGGTGCTATAGTTTTCCAAGCAGTGCCGCTATCGATGCCAACACACAGGACCTGCTTAGGTTGCTTGAGGTACAATTCGAGAGTAAGTTCTTCGAAAAACTCTTCTATCTCGGCCCACTGAGACAGGGTGCCACTCGGACCTATCTCTGGAGGCAATCTGCACCAACCGATGTAGGTCCAGATGGATCAAATGCAATCCAAGCGCTACTTGCTGCGCGGGATCGCGGCAAGACTAACGCACGAGGACTTGCTACAGACCGCACACCGCGCGAACCGATCACTGTCGAAGAGCACGTGTCGCAATGGCTGCAAGAACTCGGACTTGCCTCGGTATTCGAGACTCGACGGTTACGCGAAGGCGATGATTTCTATGAAGTGATCTTACGCGCCGCGCCAGACGCTCGGCAGATCCCCCTCATCGATGTGGGCTTCGGCCTTTCGCAGGTGCTGCCCGTACTCGTACTTCTAGCGTATGTCCCGGAAGACACGACTGTTCTTCTTGAACAGCCTGAGATGCATCTTCATCCTGCGGCTCAAGCCGGACTCGCCGACATCTTGATTGAGGTTGCCAAGGTGAGAAACCTGCAGGTACTCGTTGAGAGTCATAGCGAACACTTGCTAGCGCGTCTTCAACGGCGAGTCGCCGAAGAGGTGATTAATGACAGCGACGTGGCGCTGTATTTTTGTCGCCACGACGGGCACAAATCCGAGATCACATCGTTAGAACTGAGTGAATTCGGAGAAATCCAGAACTGGCCGGAGAACTTCTTCGGAGATGCAATGGGTGAAGCTGTAGCCATGATCGAAGCGCGGGCTCGCCGCGAAGAATGATCAACTGATCGCTCGCGCCGCCGTTTAGCATGGATCTCCAAGTCATCGACACCAACGTGCTCGTTGCCGCCAATGGCACCGATACCCACGCTGACAAGTTGTGCCAGTTGACTTGCGCACGACGGTTGCAGGACACGCAAATAAACGCCGTTCTCGTCCTGGATGCACAGCGGAACATCCTGCTTGAGTACCAGCGAAGAGTCGGTTCCGGAAATCCCAACACACCAGCCAAGCGGTTCTTTGTCTGGGCTTCGCAAACTGCCCCGAGGCTCGGCGTACAGCTCACACCCCACGCGACCCGGGTGTTCGCAGAATTCCCGCCGAGCGAAGGTCTTCGGAACTTCGACGAAGATGATCGCATGTTCGTCGCGGCGGCCATCGTCGCTTCGCAGTCCGGTGCGACAGTTCTCGCCAACGCGCTCGACAACGACTACGCCGAACACCAAACAGCTCTTCGGGAGGCCGGCATCCGGGTTGACGAACTCTGCCCGCAACACATCAAGGTCGAGCCATAACCGCACAGCCACACGGAGTTCCCGACATCGCAGCCACCGCAGCCCTGCGCGACCTCGCCTACTCGGTGTAGCTGCATAGCCGCGGAGACGCGGCATGTTCAGAGGCCGAGGACTCGGGCGGCGTTGTCGCGCAAGTACTTGCGCTCGATGTGCGGCGGCAGCTCCCAGCCGGCCACGATGCGGCGCAGGTCGGTGAGCGAGCCGCAGTTGGGATACACGCTGCCGAACAGGATCTGGTCGGGAAGCTGGCGCGCCAATGCGGTCACATAATCCTCGGAGCCGGGGAATCCGTAGTGGACGTACTGGCCCGGCACGATGACGACATTGGGCTGCTTGTAGGCCACGCCCAGGGCTTCGCGGACGTAGGGCCAGCCGCCGTGCTGGATCGACACGGTCAAGCCGGGAAAGTCGGTGGCGACGTGGTCGGCGTACTCGGGGCGGCAGTCGTCTTGGTACGGCCCCAGCAGGCAGCTCATCGTGGTGGACACGATCAGCCCGAGGCGCTGTGCCTCCTCATAGATCGGGTAGAGCTCGCGGTCGTCGAACCGGCGGCTGATCTGGGCAGTGGACGGGTCGACAGTGACGCCGCGCATGCCCTGGTGGGCCAGCTCGCCGACGGCTGATACGGCGGCCTCGACCTCGCTGGGCTCGACCGAGCCGAACCCCACGAACCGATCCGGATGCTCGGCGACGATCTGGCGGATCTCGGCGGAGCCGGTGGGGTCCAGCCCGCGGATGCCCGTCGGCCCGGGCACGCCGATGACGCCCAGCGCTATGCCGGCCTCGTCCATCTCAGCGAACATCAGGTCAACCGACTGGGCCTCGAAGCTGGGGCACGGCTCGAGACCCATCCGCTCGAGGTAGTGGTAGGTGGTTTCCGGCGTCCAGCTGCGCGCCCCGATCGGCCGGAACCGGAAGTCAATGGCGCCGTAGTCCTCATCGCCACTCGCGTCAGCGGCATCGCCGCCAGCCGCGGGATCCGCCATCAGACGAGGACCATCAGACTGGGGCGTCGGCAGTGATGACGATCTTGCCGAAGAAGCGACGCTCCTCCATGGCCCGGTGCGCTTCCACGCCGTCAGGCAGCGGCACCAGCGAATCGATGACCGGCACCAGCTCGCGGGTCTGCACCATCGCCAGCAGCTCGTCGAGATCGCTGCGCTGCCACCCGTTGGAGCCCCGGATGTCCATCTCGGCAGTCCAGATGAACCGCAGGTCGGTCGGCGGGTCATAGCCGGCCGTGGCGCCGCAGGTGAGCACACGCCCGCCCTGGCGCACACACCGCAGCGAACGGGCCCACGTGTCGCCCCCGGTGAAGTTCACCACCACGTCGTAGCCGCCCCCGCCGAACAGGCCGCCTGTCTGCTCACGGCAGTACCTCGCGATGTCGACTTCGGAGTAGTTGATGGTCTCGTCGGCGCCGAGGTCGATGAGGCGCTGGCACTTCTCGTCGCTTCCCGCAGCGGCGATCACTTTGGCGCCGCGCAGCTTCGAGATGAGCAGGGCGCTGGTGCCCACTCCCCCGCTGGCGCCCAAGATCAGCACCGAGTCGTCGGGGCCGACCTCGCCACGGGTGATCATCATCCGGTGCGCCGTGCCGTAGGCCACCGGCAGGCACGAAGCGTCCTCGTAGGAGACGTCTTCGGGCAGCGCGATGAGCTGGCTCGCTGCCACCACGACGTACTCGGCATACGCACCCCACAGCGTGTCGCCGATCATCGAGAACTTGCCGGTGCCGCGGTCCCACCGCACGGGGTCCACCAGCACCCGGTCGCCCACCGACCACCCCTCGACATCGGGCCCGAGCTCGGCCACCTGCCCGGCGGCGTCGCAGCCGGGAATGCCGGGCAGCGGCACCTTGATGCCGGGCATGCCCCGGCGCGTGAACACGTCGTGGTAGTTGAGCGAACAGGCCCGCACTGCGATCCGAACCTCGTCCGGTTGCAGTTCGGGCGTGTCTATGTCGCGGTACGCCAGCACGTCGATCTCGCCGTGCTCGTCGAAGACGATTGCCTTCATCGCTGTACCCCCATGTCGCTGGCTGTCATCCCAGTCTCAGGCATCCGTGTCTCAGGCAACCCTGTCTCAGGCCGGCGTGCCACCTCGGCATCCCGCTCCACAATCTCAAGCCGCCGCAGTCTCAAGCCGCCGCTGCCCGATCCCGCTCGACCGCGGCATCCATTTCGGCGAGCACATCGCCGCGCAGCGCCCGCACCGTGCCGGCGTACGCGCGGGCGTCGAGCGTTTCGGCCAGCTCCGCAGCAACCTCGAGCGACCTGTCCACCACGGCGTCGGGGCTGACGGCTTCGTCCAGGTAGCCGGCCTCCACCGCTCCATTGCCGTCGAGCAGCCGCGCGTTGGCCACGCAGCGCTGCAAGTGGCGGCGCGACAGCCGTTCCTTGGAGATCGTCATGGCCCAGTCGGGCAGCGTCAGCGCGATCGCCACCTCGTTCAGACCGATCTTGACCGGCGCGTCGGGTCCGACACGGTGGTCGCACCCGAGCAGCAGCAGGGCACCGGCTGCGACCGCGTGGCCGGTGCAGGCCGCCACCACCGGCACTGATGCGCCATAGGCCCGGCGCACCATCGCGCCGCCCGCGGACACCAGCTCGCCGATCGCGGCACGGTCGCCGCCGCGGATCACGTTGAGATCGAACCCCGCGAAGAACGCCCGGTCATTGCCGGCGATGACCACTGCCCCGATGCCGTCGTCGGCTTCGGCAGCGTCGATCTGGGCATCGAGCGCCGCGAGCATCGGCGCCGAGAAGGCGTTGGCCTTGCCGTCGTCCACTCGAACCAGCAGCACGTCGCCGTGCCGCTCTGCCGCAACTGTCCCGTTCCCGTTGTCTGCAGTCCCGCTCATCGCGCGAATGGTACGGCTGCCGAACGGCGCTGTGCTTGGCTTCGTGCCCGCCCGGCAGCCTCCGCATCGACAACCAGCGTCGGCCTCGACCCCGTCTTGCGGGGCTTCTGCTTGGCGCAGCAGGCGGGCTGGTTAGGGTGCGGCCATGGCCATTCTTGTTGCCGATGTCGACATGCCTGAGGTCGGTCTCGGGGGCGATGAAGGCGAGGACGAGCGGCGAGAGGCACTGATCGGGCTCGCTGAGCTCAGCTGGATCGCCCGCACCCCGCTGGGCTACGTCATCACCCGTCACGCTGACGTGACCGCCATGCTGCGCGACAAGCGCTGGTTCAGCGCCATCGGCCTCATCGCCCAGATGCAGGGCGTCGACGACCCCGAATGGAACCGTCGCAGCGGGCAGAACATCTTGGGCATGGAAGGCGACGAGCACCAGCGGCTGCGCCGGCTCGTCGGGCCGGCGTTCACTCCCAAGGCCGCCGAACGGCTGCGCCCGTTCATGGCCGAGGTCATCGACGAGCTGCTCGACCCGCTGTGCGCCCGCGGGCACGGCGATTTCGTCACTGAGGTCTGCGAGCCGTACCCCATCCCGATCATCTGCGAGCTGCTGGGCGCTCCCCGCGACGACTGGGAGCTGTTCAGCCGCCTCGCCACCGACATCTTCCGGGTGTTCAACGGCAACCTTGCACGCGACCTGCGCACGATCATGGCCGCGCAGGACGAGATGGGCGCCTACATGTCCCAGCTCATTGCCGAACGGCGCGCCAAGCCTCGCGACGACCTGCTCTCGGACCTCATCGCCGCGGAGGAAGAAGGCGACCGGCTGACCACCGAGGAGATGCAGTCGCTGGCCAACGCCGTGCTGCTCGCCGGCACCGATACCACCCGCAACCAGCTCGCCTGCGCGGTGGAGCTGTTCGCCCGCTGCGGGGACCAGCTCCGGCTGCTGCGCGACGAGCCGTCACTCGCACCCCTGGCTGCCGAAGAAGTCATGCGGCACTTCGGCGCCATCCGGGGCACCGCCCGCTACGCCAGCGAGACGCTCACCTACCGCGACATCGAGTTCCCGGCCAGCACGCTGATCTTCCCCAGCTTCACCGCCGCCAACCACGACGAGACCCAGTTCGACCAGCCGCTGCGCTTCGACATCACGCGCCGGTCGAGCGTGCCGCACATGACCTTCGGCAGCGGCATCCACTACTGCCTCGGCGCGTTCTTGGCACGAGCCGAGCTGCAGGAGGCCCTCAAGGCCGTCGCGAAGCGAATGCCGGACCTGCGTCTCGACGGCGACGTGGAATGGAAACCGGTGTCCAACGGCATCTGGGGGCCATCGACACTGCCGATCAGGTTCACGCCGGGGCACTGAACCCCGCCTGCGCGCAGATGGGCCGCCTGCCCGACGTCTTCACGGTCATCCCGGGCCAGGCCGCATCCGGCCCGCCGGCCCAAAGCGATGCCACCGCAGCGCCGCGGGGCGCTGCGGCGGTCGCAAGGCAGTCAGCTGCTGCACCGCCCGATGGCGCCACACCCAGCGAGGTCGGGAGCACTCCGCGCGAGCGCGTCCGCTGGGGACGGGTCGTGCTGGTGGCTCTCTCCGGAGTGGTGTCTCATGTCTTCGGCCGGGCCACAGTCGGGGTGCTGGTGCCCGCCATGGCCGACGATCTCGACCTCAGCGACACGCTCATCGGCGCGCTCGGCTCGGCCAACATGGGCGCCTACTTCGCCGGCGTCATCATCGTGACGTTCACGGCGGGACGAATCGAGCCGTTCACGTTGCTGCGCGCCGGCATCGTCACGTCCACGGTGGGCCTTGCGGTGATCGGCACGGCGTCGGGCCCGGCGGCCGTGGTGATCGGGACCGCACTCGCCGGTCTCGGCGGCGGCGGCATCTGGCTCACGGCACCGGTGATCGCCAGCGAAGGTGTGCCGGCGAGCCGCCGCGGTGCAGCGCTCGGCACGCTCACCGCCACCATGGGCGCCGCGCTCATCGGCGTGCCCATTGCTACTGCTGCCCTGCGCAGCATTGCCGCCGACGATGCGATCTGGCGGCCCGTCTGGGCGGCCCAGGCTGCGCTGTCGGTGGTGCTGCTCGCGGCCTTGTCGGTCTTCGTCCGGGCTCGGCGCACCGAGCGAGTGGCCGGTGCCGGCGGCTTCGGGCGACTGTTCCGGATTGACGGGTGGAAACGCGCGGTCGCGGCGTACATGGCATTCGCCTACATGACGTCCTCGTTCGCGAACTTCTTGGGGCGAGCGCTGGAGGGCGATCACGAATTCAGCCGCACCGCCGCGACGCTCATGTTCTCGTGGATGGGCGCGGGTTCGATTGTGGGAGCGCTGGCCTTCGGACGGCTCAGCGATCGGATCGGGCGACCCTTGACCATGGCCACGGTCATGGCCTTGAGCTCCGGTGCTGCCGTGGTCCTGGCGACGCGTGCGCCCGGCGCGGCGATCATCGTCGCAGTGGTGGTCTTCGGCGCAGCGTCATTCTCATTCCCGTCGCTCACTGCGACGTTCGTGAGCGATCACGTGTCCGACCGCACGTTCGCTGCGGTGCTCGGCTCGATGACGATGTTCTATGGACCCGCGTCGGTCATCGGACCTGCCGCGAGCGGCTGGCTCGCCGACCGGACGGGCAGCTTCAGCGCGACCTATACGGTCATCGCTGCACTGGCCCTCACTGCATGCATCTGCATGGCGACGATGCGCCGCAGGGATGGTGTGGCGCCACAGCCGGCGCCGCTGAGCTGAGCGTCAGCTCAGCTCATCAGCTGCTTTTTCATGGCAGCAGCGGTTGCCAGCTTCAGCGAGCGGCTCGGGCCGATCTCGATGGACTCGCCGGTCTGGGGGTTGCGGCCCATGCGGGCACCACGTTCAGACATGGAGAATGAGCCGAATCCCGGCCAAGTCACCTTGCCGCCGGCCTTCGCTTCGGCCACAACGAGATCGAAGAACGCCGACAGCGTCTTCTCCGCTTCGCCTGCGCTGACACCGGCCTCGGCGGCTACCGCTTTGATGGTCTCTGCTTTGTTCGCCACAGTCCAGTTCCTCTCTGAAACGATTCGGGGTACCACCCCAGCACACAAGAGCCCCGAAGTGGTGGAATTGCGGCCCGCTGTCTACCGGCGCGACCCGACTCTTGCACCCCGCGGCGGCGCTCGGAGCGACTGTCAGCTGCGACCTTCACCTCGCACGTCGAACGCATCGCGCAGGCCGTCGCCGACGTAATTCACGGCCAACACGGTGATGACGATGGCCAATCCGGGCGCCCACACCAGCCACGGCTCGACGGTCATGAAGCCCTCGTTGCCTCCGATCATGTTTCCCCATGTCGGCGTGTGGGCAGAGCTGACCCCCAAGCCCAGGAAGCTCAGCACTGACTCGGCCAGAATTGCACCAGCGACTGCGAGCGATACCGCGACAGAGATCTCACCGACCAGATTTGGCAGCAGGTGGCGAACCATGATCCGCGTGGTGCTTGCGCCCATCGATCTGGCCGCCACAACGAATTCCTGCTCGCGCAGCGCAAGCGTCTTCGCCCGGATGATGCGGGCCAGCGCCATCCACCCCAGCAGCGACAGCACCAACACGACATCAGCGGCGCTGTCGCCCAAGATGCGCGCCAGCAGGATGATCATCATGAGCAGCGGCAGCGCGAGCAGCGTGTCGGTGAAACGCATCAACACGGCATCGATGCGTCCGCCCAGATAGCCGGCGACCACGCCGACGGTCGTGCCGAGCAGCGAGGCGATGAGCGCCACCGATATGCCGATGACGAGCGAGATCCGGCCGGCATACAGCGTCTGGCTCAGCGTGTCCCGACCCAAGGTGTCGGTCCCGAGCAGGAAGTCCGCCCCGGGAGGCGCCAGCACATGATCGAGATGCTGCTGTCCTGACCGGTAGGGGGCGATCAGGTCGGCACCGGCGACTGCCGCGGCAATGATCACGAGCGCAACGAGCGCAACGACCGACACGCGACGGCTGGCGAAGCGCCGCCAGGCTGCCATCAACGGGCGCTCAGCGAGCTCGTGCTCAGCGAGCGCCACGCCGGATCCTGGGGTCGAGGACGCCGTAGGAGAGATCGCCTGCGAGGTTCACCAAGAAAACCGCTGTTGCAACGATCATCACGGAGGCCAGCAGCACGGGGTAGTCGCCGCCGTAGAGGGCGTCGACGAACAACCGGCCCATGCCCGGGTACTGGAACACGAGCTCGGTCACCACCAGCCCGCCGACCAGCTGCCCAGCATCGGTGGCGGCCTGCGCAGTCACGGGGAGCAGCGCATTGCGCACGCCGTGACGAACCACCACGGTGCGTTCCGGCAGGCCTCGTCCACGAGCAGCGCGGACGTGATCCGAGTTCATGACATCAAGCAGGCTGGCCCGCATATAGCGGCTGTAGACGGCAATGAGCTGCAACGACAGCGCCATCGTGGGCAGCACCAGGTGTCGCGCTCGGTCGGCGAGGTCGAAGCCCTGCTGGCCAGGCGAGTACAGCCCCGCCGTCGGAAGCAGCGGTGGGCCGATCCCCAGCCAATTTGCGAGGTACAAGCCGAAGAACAGCTGCAGCATGAGGCCCAGCCAGAACACCGGGATGGAAATCCCCAGGAACGAGACCGTGGTGGCCAAGTAGTCGATGAACGAGCCGCGACGGATGGCTGAGATCGCGCCGATTGCGATTCCCGCGACCAGCGAGAGCGCGACCGCCAAGGTCACCAGCACCAGCGTGTTCACCAGCGCCGTGCGCACGATGGGCCATACATCCGCACCGTTGCGCACCAGCGAGATGCCAAGATCGGCTTGCACGAAGTCCCCGAGCCACTGCAGGTATCGGCTCAGGATCGGATCACCGAGTCCGAGGTGTTCGCGGTATCTGGTGATGTCCTCTGGCGCGATGCGGGGATTCACCGTGAGCGCGACCGTGGGATCCGAGACCTGATTCGCCGCCCAGAACACGGCGAACGAGATGGCCAGCAGGATCGGGACCGTCGTCGCGAGCCGTGTCAGCACGTAGCGCGCCACGATGCTGAGCCTGCCAGCCCGTTCGCGGTCTATGCGTTCATTCGACGTGCACGGTCCAGTCGAACATGTCGAAGAATCCGCCGTAGGGACTCGACACATAGGCGCCCGGTCCCGACACCGCATTGGGGTCCCAGATGATCATGTTGGGCAGCATGTACAGCGGGATCCACGGCACATCGGCCGCCAGGATCTGGCTTAACTCGTGAACCAGCTCCAAGCGGGCTGCTGGGTCCACTTCGGCATCAATCGCGAACGCCAAGTCGCTGGCCTGCTGGCTGCGGTAGGCCGTGAAGTTCTGGCCCGTGTACTCGTTCTCCTCGGTGGGGATGCCGTCGATGTCGTAGAGATTGGCCACGGAGGGATCCGGGTTGGTGCTGTTCGCGAAGAGCGCCACCGGGCCGAAGTTCAGCGCCGGCAGTCGATTCTGGAACAGCTCGCCCGGGTCGTAGTTGACGATCTCCCAGCCGATGCCCAGCGGAGCGGTCATGTCGACGACCAGCGCTTGCACGTCCTCGCGCCGGTTGTTGCCGGCCACGGTGTTCCATGCCAGCACAAGCTCTTCGCCTTCGGCGTTCACCCACAGGCCGTCGGGGTCGGGTCGTGTCCAGCCCTCGGCCTCGAGCAGCTCGGCGACCTTGGCCGCATCCTGCGTGTAGCGGGCGAAGTCGTCCTGGCACCAGGGGCCGAACCCGGGATTCCAGCCGGTGCACTGCAGGACCGGCGGGTCAGCGGTGATCGTGCCAAGCGCAATTTCGGCGATGCGTTCGCGATCCAGCGCATAGGCGACGGCTTGGCGCACGTTGCGCGTCATGTCGAAGCGGCGGTCGGGTGCGTCCTGGTTGATCCAGAGGCCTTCCATGTAGGTGCCCTCGGCGACCTTGTAGGTCAGATCACCGGTGATGCGCTCGCGGGCACCGGGGAACGGCTGGGGGAAGGCGGCCATGGCTTCGCCGGTCTGCAGGGCCAATAGCTCCGAGTCGGTGTCCTCACGGGGCACCATCACCACCCGATCCACCAGCGGGATGCGCTCGGCATCCCAGTAGCTGCGGTTCGGAACCAGGATGTGCTGCTCCTGATTCCATTCCTCCTGGATCCACGGACCGCCCGAGACCGTGATCTCGTCGTTCCACTTGTCGGCGATATCGGTGTCGGGACCCAGCTCGTGCGCCGGCAGCAAGCCGCCGAACAGCGTCGGCCACGGTGCGTACGGCTCGCTGAACGTGATGACGGCCGTGTGGGGATCGGCATGGTCGATGTCGGTGATGAGGTCCAGTCCGATCGTGCTCAGCGTGCCTGTGGTGTCGAGCCCGGCGCGCCAGGTGAACCAAACATCGGTGCTGGTGATGGGTGTGCCGTCGCTCCAGGTCGCGTCGGGGTTCAGCCGGTAGGTGAGCGTGAACGTCCCGTCGTCGGCGGTGACGAGGCCGCCGTTCGCAACTGTCGGTTCCTCGACCAGCAACGACGACGCCACGTACGTGTTGCTCTGGTCGAGCTCCATGAGTCTCGGCAGGTAGTGGATCAACACCGACCAGATCGTCCAGGTGGCATTGGCACACGAGGTGACGGGGTTGACGCACTCGGGCCACTGCTCGACCGCGAGCACCAGCGTGCCGCCGCCGGGGTCATCGCCGGTGTCGGGTGCCTCAGTGGACGCAGATTCCGATGCCGGTTCATCGGGCGCTGGCTCGCCGGTGGACGTGTCGCTGCCGCACGCCGCAGCAAGAAAAACGATGGCAATCAGGGCGGTTCCGAAGCGTCGACTGCAGCGCCGCTGCGGGCCTGACGTTGCCGACGAGCCCTTCGAGCGTCCTGGTGCCTCAAGCATGGTCATGCAAGCAAAGTAACGCCCAAGCTCTCGGCCGAAGGGCGGTTCCGCCGACCTGATAGCGAACGCATGGCACGCATGCGGTGAGCGGTTCTGGCAGAGTTTGCGGGATTCAGCCGGGCACTCCGGCTCATCGGCGACCACTGGGGGCATACCGAGGTGCTGGACGGCTACCGGATACTGGATCTGACCGACGACCGGGGCCACCTCGCCGGAATGCTGCTCGCCCAGCTCGGTGCCGAGGTGGTGCTCTGCGAGCCGCCTGGCGGGCACCGCACCCGTCACCGTGGACCGTATGTCGATGACGTAGCCGACCCCGAGCGCGCTATCGAATTCCTCGTCTACAACCGGGGCAAGCACTCAGTGGTGGTCGAAAACCCGGCACGGATTGCCCAGCTCGCCGCCGGCTGCGATGCGGTGATCTCGTGCGGCGCGTTCGACATCGACCTCGATGCGCTGCGCGCTGCCCACCCGCAGCTGGTGACGGCGTCCATCACGCCGTTCGGCGAGACCGGTCCCAAGACCGGCTGGGCCGCGACCGACCTCACCATCGCCGCTTCGAGCGGCACAATGTCGCTGACCGGCGACCGCGACCGGGCGCCGGTGCGCATCGGGCCGCCGCAGACTTGGCACAACGCTGCGGTGGACACTGCCGGAGCGGTCCTCATGGCGCTGCACGAACGGCAGACCTCCGGGCTGGGCCAGCACGTCGACACGTCGGCCCAGCAGTCGTTCGTGGACTGCACGCAATTCCAGATGATGTCGGTGCTCACCGGCGGCGAAGTGCCGGTGCGGCTGCCGGGAGCCGTGAACCTGGGCGGCTTCCTGATCCCCTGGGTGTACGAATGCGCTGACGGCTACGTGACCGTCACGTTCCTGTTCGGTCCGATGATCGCCCCGTTCACGAGCAGGATCCTCACCTGGATCTGCGAGGAGGGGTTCTGCGAGCCCGAGCTGCGCGACAAGGACTGGGTGGACTTCGGCATGGCCATCGTGGAGGGCCGCGAGTCGATGGACACCTTCGATCAGGCCATCAAGGCCCTCACCTCGTTCGTGGCCACCAAGACCAAGGCCGAGCTGCTGGAACGGGCGCTGGCTGACAACTTGCTGATCGCGCCCATCACGACGACCGCCGACGTGCTGGCGCTCGACCATCTCGAAGTGCGTGACTATTGGGAGCACGTCGAGGTGCCCCGGGCCGGGGGTTCGGCGCCCGTGCGGCTGTGCGGCGCGCTCGCCAAGACCACCGGCGAGCCGCTGGCCGACCTGCCGGTAGCCCCGCGGCTGGGTGAGCACACGGCCCACTACCTCGGCAGCGGCAGCTCCGCCGGACCGGCGATCACCGCGCGCCCACGGGCAGAGGCCGCACCCGCGGGGCAGCAGATGGAGCGCCCGCTCGACGACATCAAGATCCTCGATTTCATGTGGGCGCTGGCCGGCCCCGGTGCCACACGCACGCTGGCCGACTACGGCGCCACCGTGGTCAAGGTCGAGAGCGAGCTGAAGCCCGACGTGCTGCGGGGCGTCCACCCGTTCATCGGCGAGGAGGGCGGGCAGGAGAACGCCCTGCAGTTCCACTCGATCAACGCCGGCAAGATGGACCTGACCCTCGACCTGTCGCTGCCCGAGGCGCGCGACGTGGTCCTCGACCTCGTGGCGTGGTGCGACGTGCTCACCGAGTCGTTCTCGCCGAAGGCCATGGAGAACTGGGGCCTCACCTACGACGTGCTGCGCGAGGTGAACCCCGAGCTGGTCATGTTCTCGAGCTGCCTGATGGGCCAGACCGGGCCGATGCGCATGTACGCCGGCTTCGGCACGATGGCGGCAGCCATCGCCGGCTTCTACCCGGTGACCGGATGGCCAGACCGCATCCCGGCGGGGCCGTTCACCGCCTACACCGACTACATCTCGCCGAAGCTGGGCGTGATGCTGATCCTGTCCGCGCTGGCAGAGCGCGACCGCACCGGGCGGGGCCAGCACATCGACTTCGCCCAGATGGAGGGCGCGCTGCACTTCCTGGCAACCGAGTTCGCCGACGAGGAGATCAACGGCCGCACCGCGGGCCGGGCCGGCAACGCCGACCGCCACATGTGCCCCCACGGCGTGTACCCCGCAGCAGGCGACGACCGCTGGGTCGCCATTGCCTGCGAGACCGACGCTCACTGGGGCGCGCTGTTGTCGCTGCTCGCCGAAGCTGCGGCCAGCAACGCCGATCTGGCACAGGCGCTCGGCGCGTTGAGCG
This sequence comes from Acidimicrobiia bacterium, assembly GCA_022827265.1. Taxonomy (GTDB): domain Bacteria; phylum Actinomycetota; class Acidimicrobiia; order Acidimicrobiales; family Poriferisodalaceae; genus Poriferisodalis. The sequence goes on from JAJDTF010000034.1 coordinate 77,858, forward strand.
CGGGGAATGCGAGCACTGCTGACGGCGCTGCCGGGGATCTTGCAGGTCTCGGCGCCGAAGGCCGCCGAGCGCGCGCCGAGGCCATCGACGCTGCGGTCACGGCGTGGACAGAGCCTCAGGCGGCAGCCGACATCGAGTCGACGCTCCAAACAGCAAGCGTGCCGGCCCACCGTGTGAACGACGCGGCAGATCTCATGGCGGACCCGCAGATCGTCGCCCGCGATCACTTCCTGTCGGTGCCGCACGCCAAGCACGGACACACTTGGGTCGAGAACAGCAACTTCGAGCTGTCACGCACGCCCGGCCGCCCGCTGTGGGGCGGTCCGATGTTCGGCGAGCACAACATGGAAGTACTCGAAGGCATCCTCGGCTACGACGGCGACAAGATCGCCGAACTCGTCATAGCCGGCGCCCTCGCATAGAACGCTCCGTCAGCCTTCCACCCAACCCGACCATGCCGAATTGAGGTCAGCATGAGCACAGACAGCGGCGCTTCAGGCGTCGACAGGCAGAACATCTCGAGCGGCGGGCCGCTGGAGCCCGTGGCCGGCTACTCGCGGGCAGTGCGGCTCGGCGATTGGGTCGCGGTTTCGGGGAGCACGTCGCTGGGACCTGATGGGGTGGCGCATCCAGGCGACTGCTACGGGCAGGCCATCTACACGCTGGGCGTCATCGAGCAGGCGCTGGCAGAGGCGGGGGCGCAGATGAGCGATGTCGTTCGGACTCGCTCGTTTGTCACCGACATCGGGATGCTCGACGACTTCATCCGCGCGCACGGCGAGGTGTTCGGCGACATCCGGCCCGCGTCGACGCTGGTCGAAGTGTCGGGGCTGATCCATCCCGACCTCGTCATCGAGATCGAAGTCGACGCGATCATTCCCTGAGCCGATTCCTGCGTTGCTGCTTACGCTGCACACGTGCGAGCACTGGTGCAGCGGGCTGCCGAGGCCCGGGTGCGAGTCGACGGCGAGGTGATCGGCGAGATCGGTCCCGGGCTGTGCTGCCTGGTGGGCGCGACGCACGACGACGACTTGGATGCGGCGCGCAAGCTGGCCGGAAAGATCTGGAACCTGCGGATCTTCGCCGACGAGAACGGCCAGATGAACCGGTCGATGGCCGACACCAGCGGCGAAGTGCTGGTGGTGAGCCAATTCACCCTCTACGGCGACACCCGCAAGGGCCGCCGCCCGTCATTCGTTGCCGCGGCTGCGCCCGATCAGGCCACCGGGCTCATCGACGAATTGGTTGCCGAGCTGCGGCGCCTGGGCGCCACCGTGGCGACCGGCTCGTTCGGGGCCGAGATGGCGGTCGAGCTGACCAACGACGGCCCGGTCACGCTGATGCTCGAAGTCTGACTCCGGTCCTGCCGGGGAGCGGTGTTCAGGCGGGGGTGAAGCGGAGCAGTGCGGGGCCGTCTGGTGTGGGGTCGAAGACGGCCTGCACGGCTTGGCCGATATGGACCGTCTCGGGGTCGCAACCGACGATGTTGGTGAGCACTCGGGGGCCCTCCTCCAACTCGACGTAGGCGAGCACGAACGGGGCCGCCTTGCGCCAGGAACCCGGGATGCGGCGGGTGACCGTGCAGCTGTAGACGGTGCCTCGCCCAGACGCCTCGAACCAGGTCACCGAGGTGCTGCCGCACTGGTCACAGCGTTCCCGCGGGTACCACACGACATGGCCGCAGCTGTCGCAGCGGGGCAGCTCCAGCCGGCCCTCGGCGGTGGCATCCCAGAACCGCTGGGTCTCGAGGTTGGGGTTCGGCGGCGGGACTGGCAGCCCGAACTGCCCCGGTTCGCTCACAGCGACGACCTCACTCGGACTCGGCTGGTTCCGACCGGGCTCACAGCGACCTTCCCATCACGAGCGTGGCGCTTCCCATGCGGGTGGCGAGGCTGCCTCCGGTGCCGTGAGCCAGCGCCAGCTCGCAGTCGGGAACCTGCACGGCCGCATGCGCCTCGCCCCGAAGCTGCCGCACAGCCTCGACCACCTTGGTCATGCCGCCGCGGTTGGCCGGGTGGTTGTTGCACAGGCCGCCGCCGTCGGTGTTGAACGGCAGCACGCCGCCGGGCGACTGCAGCGCGCCGTCAGACACGAATCGTCCGCCGTCGCCTTTTGCGCAGAAGCCCAGATCTTCCAGCGTCATCACCACCGTGATCGTGAAGCTGTCGTAGATCGACACGTAGTCGATGTCGGCCGGCGTCACGCCGGCTTCGGCGAACGCCAGCGGGCCTGAGCGCGTCGCGCCGGTGTGGGTCAGGTCGGTGCGGCCGCCCGAGGTGTGCTTGATGGCGGTTCCCGTGCCGAGCACCGGCACGCAGTGGCGGTCAAGCGATGCCGCCACCGCTTCGCTGACCAGCACGAGGGCGCCCCCGCCGTCGGTGATCACGCAGCAGTCAAGCCGGTGCAGCGGGTCGGAGATCATGGGCGACGACACCACCTCCTCCACCGTGACGACGTCTTGGAGAAAGGCGTGCGGGTTGTGCTGCGCATGGGTAGAGGCAGCCACCTTGACCTCGGCGAGCTGCTCGGAGGTGGTGCCGAACTCGTGCATGTGCCGTGCCGCGGCCAGCGCGTAGCCGCCGGGCACCGACATGCCGAACTGGTTCTCGAACGAGGCCTCGGGCGCCGAGCTGAACCGGGCGCTGCCACCCGGCCCGGCGCCGCCTGTGCGCGGCTTGCCGGCCAGCGTGATCAGCGCCACATTCACCTGGCCTGCGGCGATGGCCGCCGCTGCGTGCTGCACATGCACCAGGTACGCAGAGCCGCCGGTCTCGGTGTCGTCGATGTAGCTGCAGTCGAGGCCCAGGTACTCCACCATCGACAGCGCGCCGAAGCCGGGCGCATCGCCGGCTGAGTAGTAGGCGTCGACGTCGGCCAGCGACAGCCCGGCGTCGGCCAGCGCTCCCGCAGCCACCTCGGCGTGGATCTGCGGCAGCGTGCGGTCGGGCAGCTCGCGGCCGGGATGCTCGTACACCCCTGCGATGAGCGCCTTGCCTCGAATCGTCACCGACGGCACGCTAGCCGCCGTCCCTGAGGCGATGCCCGATGGGCACGGGCGCCAAGTCGTCGGTCGGCGTCGAGAACGAGCGTTAGCTTCGCGGCGATGCTGAAGCCATACCGGGTACTGGACCTCACCGATCACCGGGGCGCGATGTGCACCTCGATCCTCGGCTCGCTGGGCGCGGAGGTGATCCTCGTGGAGGGTCCCGACGGCCGGGGCCGCGACCATCGCCAGCAGGGGCCCGACGGAACCTCGCTGAGCTGGTGGAACCTGCGGCGCGGTGCGCAGAGCTGCGTCATCCACGATCGCACCGAGCTGATGGAGCTCGTGGCCGGTGCTGACGCGCTGATCGAATCGCCCGACCCCGGACTCGGCCTCAGCTACGACGACCTGCGGGCCGTCAACCCGGGACTCGTGCACACCACCGTCACACCCTTCGGCAGCACGGGACCCAAGGCCGGCTGGGCGGCGTCTGACCTCACCATTGCGGCGGCTGCCTGCAGCGCCGCCATCACCGGCGACGCAGACCGGGCGCCGCTGCGCATCACGGCCCCGCAAAGCTGGCTGCACGCCGGATCGCATGCCGCAGTCGGCACGTCGCTCGCGCTGCGCCAGCGCGACCGCAGCGGCTACGGCCAGCACGTCGACATCTCCGCACAGCAGGCGATGATGCAGACGGCCTTCCCCGGCGTCATCCATGCGCCCAACCAGTACCCGTCGGCCCGGCGAACCTCTGGCGGCATCCTCATTCTCAACTTCCACCTGCAGTTCGTGTACCCGGCGTCGGACGGCTACGTCTCGATCACGCTGCTCTTCGGCGACACCATCGGCCGGTTCACCAAGCGGCTGATGGATTGGGTGCATGAGAGCGGCTGCTGCGACGACGAGCTCGCTGCACTCGACTGGGTCGACTTCGGGATGCGCCTGTTCACCGATCCTGAGGTTGCACCGGGCCAGCTCGAGCAGACCAAGGCTGCAATCACCCGCTTGACGAGCACACGGACCCGCGCCGAGCTCTTCGCAGAAGCGCAGCGCCGTGAGCTGCTGCTCGCACCCGTGTACACCCCAGCCGAGCTGACCGAGGTGGAGCACTTCGCCGAGCGCGGCTACTGGGACTCCGTCGACGATCCTGCGTGGGGCAGCGTGATCACCCCCGGGGCTTGGTGCATTCCCAGCCGTACGCCGCTGCGCTCCCTCGGCGCGCCGCCCGAACTCGGCGCCCACACCGCGGCCGCCAGGGCGAAGCCGCGTTCGGCGCTGCTGGACGCCGCCGAGCAACTGCGCAACGGCGGCGGCGACCCGTCGAGCCCGAGGCCCCTCGAGGGGATCAAGGTGCTCGACACCACGTGGGTGTACGCAGGGCCGTTCACCACGCGGGTGCTCGCCGACTTCGGCGCCACCGTCATCAAGGTGGAAGGGCCGGCTCGGTTCGACGCCGCACGCGGCAGCGGCGGCGGCCTGCGGGGCGACATGGGGCCCGACGCCTCGATTCAGTACGGCACGCTCAACGCGGGCAAGCTCGGCGTGACCATCGATCTCAACACCGCCGAGGGTCGCGACGTGCTGTGCGACCTGGCGGAATGGGCCGACATCTACGTCGAGTCGTACACACCCGGCACGCTCGACAACTGGGGCATCGGCTACGAGACGCTCTCGGCCCGCAACCCGGGTCTGATCATGCTGAGCACCAGCCTGATGGGCCAGACCGGACCGCTCGCCGCATTCGCCGGCTTCGGCAACCTGGCCGGTGCCATCACCGGCTACTACGAGATGACCGGCTGGCCCGACCGGGCACCCGCCGGGCCGTTCCTGGCCTATACCGACTACGTCACCCCGCAGTTCATGGTGCCCCTGCTGCTCGCAGCCCTCGACGCCCGTGACGCCGATCCCGAGGGTCGTGGGCAGCATCTCGACTTCGCCCAAGCCGAAGCAGCGATCCACTTCCTCGCGACCGAAGTGCTCTCCCACACCGTCAACGGCACCGCTGCGACGCGGATGGGCAACGCCGATGCACACATGTGCCCCCACGCGATGTACCCCTGCGACCCAGGCGACGACGCCGCCGACAACCCGCTCGAGCCGTCAGAGGCGTGGGTCGCCGTGGTGTGCGAGACCGAGCACCAGTGGGAGTCGCTGTGCGAGGTGCTCGGCCGCGACGGCCAGCCCGTGCCGACCGAGTTGGCTGGCCTCGACGCAGCGGGACGACTCGCGCGCAGCTCCGAAGTCGACGCTGCCGTCGCGGCCTGGGCAGCCGGTCGCGCACCGGCCCAAGCCGAAGCGGCGCTGCAGGCCGCTGGCGTGCCAGCACACGCCAGCCAGAACAGTCTCGGCTGCTTCGCCGATCCGCAGCTCATCCACCGCGGCCACTGGATGGACGTGGAGCACCCGGTGCACGACCGCATGATCGTGGAGGCACCCCGCCTGCAGCTCGCCAGCACCCCCCATGCCGTCACCAGGTCAGGCCCGAGCCTGGGCGAGCACAACGACCTCGTCCTGCGGGACATCCTCGGCTACGACGACGACCGAGTCGTCGAGCTCGCCGTGGCCGGCGCCATCGGCTGAACGCCGCTAGTCCTCGCTGAAGCCGGTGCCTTCCTCGAAGCCGAGAACTCGGGTGTTCTCGTTGACGTCGCGGACGAGATCGCCAGCGAAGCCTCCTGGCTTGCGAATTTCGACTTCGACTCGTACGACGACTTCTGCATCTGGGTGACCGATGAGGTGGGTGAGGACATCGTCGCTGACCTGAGTGAATGCGCGGGTGGGACGTTCAGGGTTCAGGACAATCGATCCTCGAAAGACGCTGAGGACTGGACGCGACGGATCCGTCTGAGAACCGGAACCCTCGCTTCCGTCGTCTGCACCACCCCCGAATTCGTCGTCCCCGCCTGAGGCGCCACCGCGGCCATCGCCCGAGTCGCCGCTATCCCCGCTGGCCCCTCCAGCCTCGTCGCGCACAGCAGCTTCACGGTCTCGCTCGTGCTGCCGCATCGCCGAGTCAGGGTGAACGATGAGATGGGATGGAGTCACTGCCGCTGTTCGTTCTCCCGGCAGACTCAGCCCCAAGTAGCGACCGGCCGCCTCGTCGTAGGAAACAGCAACGGCGAATCCCTCCGTCGTCCAAGCGATGCCCTCGGGGCCACGTTCGACCGTGGACGTCAGCACATCCTGATCACGCAAGCGCGGCAGGTAGACGTATCGCGCCATGTCTTCCCAGAGCGCGGATAGCGACATGTGGCCCTCTGCCCAACGCGATGCCAGCACGCCGTCGAGTTGCTGCCGCAGCAGGACCGCTGGGAACTGCGAGCCCAAGCTGCCGTCGTTCACGAGCCTTCGAGCAGCGTTCTCGGCTATGCGCGCCACGGGCTGCATCGCACTGAGCTGATGGTCAACGGAGCGCCGGCGACCGTTTCGCTCTCCCGCCGCGCTGTCCGCGTCCAGTCTGACAACCTCCAGCGTGACCGAACCGCGCGGGTCCTCTTGCTGGGGAACCAGGAGGAAGCGGTAGGCCTCCGCAATTCGCAATCCGGTGGCTTGGTCAGCCCGCTCGCGCTGCGTCCGGGCGAGGTTCATCTGCTGGGCGTCGAGATTCAGGTCGTCTTGACGCGTGCAGATGCCTTCCCAAGCCAAGAACTCGGCGGCGGCCTGTTCCAGGGCCTCAGCGGCGCGCTGCTCAGCCGCGGCGAACACCAGCATGTTCCTGTACTGCCGCGGTCCGGCGCCTCGTTGTTCGAGTATCTCTCGCGCCGTGGACACGGCGGGCGAATCGTCGGAGTTCAGAGTCAGCGTCGTCCCAGGTTCCAACACCACCAAGCGCGCACGCGGCTCGTCAGCCACATCGGCGCCGCTCGCCGGAGCGACATGGACACTTGCGAATGCGTCGGCTTGCATGCCGACCCTGCCGCTCCGCTCGCGCAGCCTCCTGACAATCTCAGCGTGCAACTGGAAACGATCGCCCGAGAGCAGGTTCTCGATCTCGTCACGAGCGGTTCTCGTCACGTTCTGCTGCCGATCGAACCAGTACCGGTCGCGATCGACGTACAGGTACGGCGCCTCGGCAGCGAGCCGGCTCAACGCATCAGACACCGGGCCCGAGGGATCGCCGACGAAGGTGGCCCCGAGACGTACGCGACGCAGATCCAAGCCTTGGTTCGGGCCTCCGACTCGGGGAGTCGCGCCGACGAAGATGGTCCGAGCAACTCGGCGCGCCGCATGCAGCGCCCCCAGGTGAGGCGTTGCTCGGTCGATGCGCCCGGCATGCGAGGACTGCCCGTCCACGTCAGAGTCGATGACCGGATGCCAATAGTCAGGCAGCCGTCCGGCCAGTTCGTTGACAACGCGGTCGTCGCCCAAGGGGATCGAGCACGGCAGGATCAGGGGCGACTTGTCATCGCTCGCCCAGAGCGAGTCGATGGTTGCGGCCATCAGCCGAAGCACACCGCGAGTGCGCTGGAAGCGATCGATCGACGACCAGTCCTGATAGAGCCGGTCGAACACTTCCGGATGGATCGGATACGCCGCCTTGATGCGCTCGACGAACGCGATCTCGGAGCACTCGGAAGGGAAGTCGGCGCGTCGAGACCGGTAGAGGCGACCGAAGGCCTCTGCGGTTTCGTCCCGGTGCGCTCGTGCCTCATCGCTGAGCGGCTGGAAGAGCCGCCGGCGCACGATCTCGTAGCTCTCGTCGCCGCTCGCGGGTTGCCAAGTCTCCGCAAGGCGGTTCGTGACATTGGTCAACCGCCGCAGCGCCTCCCGCCCGGCCGTGCCGCCCACCTCCAAGCTCGACACTGCGAAACTGTCCTCGTCGGAATCGGCTTCCTCCGAAGCGGGTATGGACACCACGAACAGCGCTCCGTCGGTCGCCCTCGTGGCCTCCGAGAGCGTCTGGGCGAAGCTGAATTGAGAATCGAAGCTGCCGCCAGGCAAGTCGGTGCGCTCGTAGAGTTCGCGCGCGTAGGCGACCCATTCGTCGATGAGGATCAGGCACGGCGAACACACCGTGAGCACGTCCCGGATCGCCTCGCCGGGGTTGGTGCGGTTGCGATCGCTGTCAGCGACCAGTTCGTACGCCGCAGCACCACCGAGCTGCCACGCGATCTCGCCCCAGATCGTCTGCACCTCAGTGCCGTCGGGCTTGGTGTGAACCTCGCCGGCCCCGAAACGGTTGCCGACGACGACAGCGCAGTTCACTTCGGGCAGATTGTCGACACCGGCACCTCGAACCAGATCGGCGATCTCGGCCGGCATCTGAGAGAGGTCGAGACCCGACATCAGGTGGTACAGCGCGATGAGACTGTGCGTCTTGCCGCCGCCGAAGTTGGTCTGGCAGCTGATGACCGGCTGTCCGCCTTGCCCCGACACACGCCTGACGGCGAGCGTGAGCAAGTCGTGCAACCCCGCGGTCAAGTAGGTGCGCTCGAAGAATCGCCGCGGGTCGCCGTACTCCTCACTGCCCTCGCCACGACGCACCATTTCCAAATCGGCTGCGAATTCCGCGACGCTGAACCGGCCCGAGTGAATGTCCTCATGGGGGTGGATCACCTCCCGCCACGGCCTCAACCCAGCCGACGGCGAATCAACCACGTTGAACACGGCACCGGGGTGCTCGCTCTCGTCGTTGCGTTGCGTTCGCTCGTACTGTGTTCGATTTAGGTCGTCGAGCAACTCCTGCACGGCGGCGGCTTCCGAAGGCGCAACCGCTTCGATCAGCGTCACGATCCCGCTCAGCGTGTACTGCGCGTCATGCAGCTGGAAGCGCTTGTTGTGAGCCCACTCGTTGCGCTTGTCTCGAAGGGTGAAGACGATGTTGCGAGCGCCGCGTGGCAACTGTCGCTCGAACCTGCCCTGCCAGCAGTCGGCAATCACCCGCAGCAGGAACGACGGGTCATCCTCGGAATATTCCCGCAGCGCTGGGCGCGCCGTCGCAGCAAACGTCGCTGCCCAATCCGCGCCACCGCCAGCCCCGCTCGACATGTGCCGATCGACGAACGGGCGCAACACCCGCGCCAAGACCTCAAACGCCTCGCCCACCCGCGCCCGATTGCTCATCTCAGCCATTGCTCGCACCGACCTCTCCATGGCACATTGTTGGGAGCCACTTCATCCACAGCCGTGCAGAACCGGCACACTCGCAATCAGAAGCGCAGCGATGCTCGACGGCCCTCGATCATCGTCTCTTTGAATTGCCAGCCAAGCTCCACGACATAGTTGACGTGAAGACTCCAGAGCATCTTCCAGTACTCTGACTCTGGATCTTCGTAGACCGCTGGCAATCCGAGTTCTTGGGCATGACGATATCCGATAGTTGCTGAGTGCATCGAAGGACGGCAAGCTCTATTGGTGGTTGCGAGTGAGTTGAGTGTAGACGGCTGCTGCTGGTTGCCAGTTGTGTATTCGGCGGGGCATCCAGTTGAGGTTGTCCTCGATGACCGCGAGCCGCAGGGGGCTGAGGTCCAGCGGTGTG
>JAJDTF010000099.1 GCA_022827265.1 Acidimicrobiia bacterium
GTCGCTGTCCTGGGCCGCCACCGGCGGCGCGAAGATCGACAGCCAGACCCAGGCCAAGACCCAGACCGCAGCGCCCAGCGCCACGCCGGTCGTGTACTCGCGCACCGGCACCGCTGCTGTGTCGTGCACCGCGGACGGCACGGTCACCCTTACCGCCACCGCCGGAACTCACACCCGCACCGTCACCGTCGCTGTCGCCTGCGGCCAGCCGACGCCTGATGTCGACTGCGACGACCCGCTCGGCACCCTGCCCGAAGGCACCACCAGCCGCAGCGGCACGATCACAGCAGACAGCAAGTGCACCACGGCGCATCGAGGCCGTGCGGGCACCTACTACACGCGCCGTCACACGTTCACGCTGTCAGGCCCTGCGCAGGTCACCGTCGACGTCGGCAACGACCCCGCCAACACGGCCAAGCTCGACACGTACCTGATCCTGCTCGACGGCCACAGCACCGCGGGCAAGGCGAACGCCCGCAACGACGACGGCGGGCCCAGCACCGACAGCCGCATCGCCAAGAAGCTCCCCCCAGGCGACTACACCGTCGAGGCCACCACCTACCGCTCCGCCGCTGCGGGCCGCTACCTGCTCACAGCAAAGGCCGTCCACGACCGCAAAGCCGCCATCGCTGGGCTGGCCGACACGACCGAGACGGGCTTGGGCGAAGTCACCGTCACAGCGCCGTTCACCGTCGAGCCCGCCACAGCCGCCTGCACCGCCAGCCCCGCCACAGCCATGGTTGTCGACGGCACCGGCGCAGCGGACCGCACCCTCACAGCGGGTGTCGTCGCGCCGGGCAGCCTCACGGCGACGGTGACCTGCGCTGCGCCCGGCCACGGCGCAGCGAAACGAACAGTGACATTGACTGCCGAGCTCGCGACCGGTGTCATCGCCATCGGCGCGCGGGCAGCCGACGACGGCGAATGCAAAACCGTGACACCGGTGCCTGACGGCGCCGATGCCGCCTATGTCTGCGACATGGCCCGAGGCGGCGGCTTCGAGATCGAAGCAGAAGCCACCGCCACATCCGCAGCGCTCACCGTGGCTTGGGCCGCCAGCGGCGGCGTGACCGTCCACAGCCAGTCCCAAGGCACGGTCACGGCGGTAGTCGGCCCCGACAGCACCGTCCTGCACCGCAGAACCGCCACAGCGACGCTGAACTGCACCGCCGACGGCAGCGCCACCGCCACGGCCACTCTTGGTGCCAGCGCCAAGACCGTGCACGTGACCGTCAACTGTCTCACACCAGTCGCCGTCACCGGCCTTGCCGACGCGGGCCAGACCGGCACCGGCCAGGTCACCGTCACCGCGCCGTTCACCGTGGAGCCCGCCGGAGCCGACTGCACCGCCAGCCCCGCCGCAGCCACCGTCGCTGCGGGGACCGGCGCGGCAGACCGCGCTCTCACAGCCGCCGTCGCTGCGCCGGGCAGCCTGGCCGTCACCGTCGCCTGCGAGGCTGACGGCTATGCCGACACGACACAGGCTGTCACCCTCACCGCCAAGCTCGCGGCCAGCGTCGCCACCATTGGCGCCCGCGCCATCGACGGCGGCGACTGCAAAGCCGCCGACACGGTGCCTGACGGCGCTGATGTGGCCTATACATGCACCATGGCGCGAGGCGGCGACTTCGAGATCGAAGCCGAGACCACCGCCACAGCCGCCGCGCTGACTGTGGCCTGGGCGGCGACCGGCGGCACCGCCGTCAAGACCCAGACCCAACGCACCGCCACGGCCGCAGTCGGCCCCGACGGCACCGTCCTGTACCGCCGCACCGCCACAGCAACCTTGAACTGCACCGCGAACGGCACCGCCACCGCAACCGCCGCTCTCGGCGACAGCACCAAGACCGCGCACGTCACCGTCAACTGCCTCACGCCGGTCACCATCGGCGGCCTCGTAGACACCGCCAAGACCGGCACCGGGCAGGTCACCGTCACCGCTGCGTTCACTGTCACGCCCGCGACCGCTGCATGCACTACCGAGCCGAGCACTGCGTCGGTCGCCGAGGGCAGCAACGGCAAGCGCACCCTCACCGCGAAGCTCGACGCGCCCGCCAGCATCGCCGTCACAGTCACCTGCGGCCAGAACGGCTGGGCGGCGACATCGCAGACCGCCGCACTCACCGCCGCTCTGCCGTGCGGCGATCATCTCGGCCGGCTGCGCAGCGGCCGGGTCAGCCGCAGCGGCGCCATCGCGGCTGATGCGGCGTGCACCACCACACATCGCGGCAGCGGCACGTTCTACGCACGCCGGCACACCTTCACAATCGGCAGCCCCGGCTGGGTCACCGTCAACCTCAAGAACTCGACAGCCAACAGCACCAGACTCGACACGTACCTGATCCTGCTCAAAGGCACCGGCGCCGCAGCCACCGTCATCGACGAGGACGACGACGACGGCCACCGCAACGACAGCCGCCTCACCGACACCTTTCTCCAGCCCGGCACCTACACCATCGAAGCCACCACCTATTACCAATACAGTCCCAGCTATCCGACACGTTCAACCGGTGATTACGCTCTCACCGTAGCCATGCGTTATCAAGTACCGCAGCATTGTGTGGTTTCACTGCAATCGTCATCGAAGACGGATTGGAGCCAACGCTGGGGCAAGCTGACGCACGAGAGCAACTGGTCGACTGGGTGTATATCAAATCGTTCGCCGGGTTCTGCAGCGAAATATTTTCATCTGGAGATCACTGTGCCCAATCCAGATGAGAACACTCTGCCAGTCCAGTTCTGGTCGACGACGCGACCTGAGGTGGACATGTTTTTGTCACGAGGCAGTGACCCGAATAGCGCGGTTCCGGTGAATTTTGGAGGGGATCCAGCCGGTGTCATCAAGAATACGAAAGCCTATGCACTCTCACCCGGAAGTTATATCCTTGAGGTGGTGACTCGGCAGCCCTATAGTCATCTTCGGGACAAGGCATTAGCATTCTATGTCCAGCTCCCCTCACCAGCAAAGCAGTATTTTGAAGTTAAGCGTCTCGGAGCAACTGGAAACGTTGCCGGGACGCTGAAACTTGCTGAGTTTATTTCAACCAAGAGTAGTAGCCAAACTCACTTCCCATACCTCAACTGGACCGACGATGGGTGCTCTAACTCACCAGACACTCAAGAATTCAAACTGTGGCGAGAAGTCGCCTATCTTCAATTCAAACTGGTGGACACGCGTGTTGTGCCGTACTATGAAGGCTGCGCACGGCACGACTTCAACTATCGTAACTTAGCGCGAATTCAACATCGAGTAGATGGTCGGTTCTTTAGTTGGATTAAGGCTACTAAGGATGATGCAGACGACCGTCTGCGCACCGATTTGCGGACGCTGTGCGCGCAACATATACACGAGACAGAATGGGCAGATGATCGAGAGCAATGCTATGGCCGTGCGCAGCTCTATTATCGAGCGGTAGCATTGTTGGCGTCGTTGTCAAGCGGCAACCCTGACACGCCTATAGGTCCTGTTCCATGACTTGGCGACCTGTGGGTGGATATGGGACGGCCGATGTAACGAGGAACCGATCTACAGCTAGCGCCAATAGGCGCGAGCCCGGGCTCCGCGTGAAATTAATATTGCTGGCGGCCATGGTATCGCTGATCAGTTGCGATAGGGATGCATCGATCCCAGTTCGCGGCGCGGATGACCTGGCACCATCTACCACCGACTCCCCTACTCGAAGCAACTATGAAGTGGCTTTTGCTGTACAAACAAAGCCGACACCAAGCGAAGAGGATAATCGTGAGTTTACCGGGGGCTTCGCTGGGTCAGGAACACTACGAATGCCAACACCGGTGTACGAGAAGTCTCCGATACAAGAGATGCTCAGTGAACCGGCTCGGATGATATCTGCCTCAACATTGCTCGACGACTTGATACCTGTGTTGACTTACATTGAATTCCAAGTTGGCTATGCCGCAGAAGATGACTTGAACTCGGCAATAGACCAGTGGCTATCGAAGTACTCGAATGGTAGTCTACATTCGATTAGCAATGAATGGTTGATCGGTTTGCTTTTTGCGATCGAGAGTCCAAATGGGTTCGACAAACAATTGGCCAAACTACGAACAATCGGCATATATCGTGGTGAGTGTATGTTCGAATCAGGTTTTGATCCTGAATCATTGAGCTATGAACGGCAAGCTTATCTGAAGGCAGCAAGCGCTCTCGGCTATTCCGAGCAAGCCGCATTGCAGGTACTGCGTGCCTGCGATTCTATGGTAAATCAGAATCGTACTGCGATAGCGGCAGATTATTTTGCCGTCAATCGGCATGTGTACATTGATGCCATATATGATTATGCGGCGCGATCAGGAATACCAGGGTCTTTCGGTATTGTGCTTGTCGAATGACCTGCGCAGTGGTTCGCAATTTCGGTATGTCATCACGGAGTGTGCTGTGGCGTCGGCTTTGGGCGCGTGCTCTTGATCTATTGTTTGCAGGGATCAGCACCTATCTGCCCATGTTTCTCCTGTTCCTAGCTGTGGCAGTGTTTGGCTTTAACCCATTCGACTCGGGCACAAATGTGCTGGGAACGATTTGGCTCCTCGTGTCCAGCGTTGGTATGGTCATGGCTCTTGTCTTTGAGGCTTGGATGCTTTCACGCGTGGGCCACACACCCGGAAAACGTATCCTGCATATCAGAGTGAGTGATGCTGGTGACGACGCTTTGCCTTCATTCTATCAAGCCTTGGTACGGTCGGCAGTGCCGATAGCGTCCGCTGCCGTCGGTGCTCTGTTCGGGATAGTTGCAGCTATGTATTTGAAGGTGCCGGCTGTTGAGGAGAGCGGCATCATTATTGTTGTAGGCTGCGGTGGTGTAGCTTGGTTGTTGATATATTTGTCATCGGCTTTTGATTCGGAGGGCCGTGGATGGCATGACAAAGCTGCTGTTACGGTTGCGGTGACGAGCATCCCGAGAGTTAGTCGGCGGATAGATGATGAGATGAACCAACGGTGGAAAGACTATCTTCACCGCGCCCCAAAGGCGTGAAGAAGGATGGTGCGATAGCTTGCCGCGCGGCGCGCGGCAAGCTTGGCTAAATTAGGCGGCTTCGGTCGGACAATGGAACGGCCGCGGCAGGAATTCAAGACCTTGCCACAGCATCTATAGGAATATCTACTTCGAAGACGGATCGCCAAGGCACTGTCAGACACTCCCTTGTCAAGTGATGCGGTGAGGCGGGGGACACTCCGGCGCTTTCGTGTCATGGGGCGGTGCCGTGTGCGGCGAGGCGTGTGAGAGTGATGAACGCTGTGCCTGCTGCGACGCTCAGCAGGTGTTCGGGGCGACCGTATGCGACCGATGCGAGCGTCAGCAGCACGGCGGCTGTCCAGCAGGCTGTTCTCGATATGCGTCGTTCGCGCAGGTCGGTGACGGCGGCGTGTGCGGCCAGCAGCGCCCATGTGCCTGCGGCTGCCCATACCGATGCCGTTCCCAGCCAGCGCGCCGCTGTCACCCGGTCATCATGACCGCTCTGTCGCAACTGCCAGCGCAGTCTCGGGCTTCGGGACTGTCGGACGCTCGATGAGCGCTCACAGGGATCGCCAGCAGGACGAGCTCGCCTCCTGAGGCTTCTCCGCAGCGCATGCATCTGCACGCCTCCGACCTTCTTCGCTCCAGCCAGCACCTGTAGAGCGCCGTTCGGGGCGCGGCCGGAGCCAGTCGTACAGCGCTTCGCGGCAGCGGTGGAAGCCCGGTGCTGCACTGCGCCGGTGGCGAGTCAAGGATCAGTTCGGTGGGGGAGGTTCCTCGGGGAATCTGGCGACGGTCCGCCGCACCCACGGCGCTATTGCAGGGTGGGCAAGCCTGAGCCGGCCTCGTCCGCTGGGACTGACCATGCCTGACAGCAGCAGTCGTCTGCGATAGGCGCTGGCGCTGGAATGGCCGATACCGGCTGTCTCGCAGATCTCGGCGACTCGCGGCGTGCTGTCGGTGTCGGCTAGGGCGGACATGGCGGCCAGGAAGCGTTTGTCGGTGTCTGACAGGCTCAGCCAGGTCGGCGCGAGCAGATGATCTTCCAGCGATTCGCCGGCTTGTGCTGCGGCCGAGCGTGCGTGTCGCGCGGTGATGGTGTTGCCCGGGCCGCCTGCTGCGCGCCACATCTTGTCGCCCACGAGCTGCAGCATGTACGGATGGCCGCCGACCGCTGCGGCGGCGATGTCGAGCGCGTCCGGCTCGATATGCCCCCCGTGGGCGCGGATCGGTTCTTGCAGGCCACGGCGCGACTGGGGCTCCGACAGCGGGCTCAGCCGGTGGATGGCGAGGCGTTGCAGGAACGTCGACTTGCGGTCTGCCAGCAGTGTCTCAGTGATGTACGGCAGCGCCGCGCCGACGAACACGAGGCCTCTCCGCTCGCGCTTGGCGATGTGCTGCATGTACGAGCCGAGCTGGCGAGCCTTGGCCAGCGGAATCGCGTGCATCTCGTCCATCGTGAGCAGCACCCGGGAACCAGATTCGGCGGCGACGCTGGCGAGATGGCTCAGATCGCGTCTCAAGTCGTCGCCGTATCTCGTCCGCCTCGGCTCGGGGGCTTCGGAAACCGACAGAGCCGCTGACAGGCCGCCGATGCCGACGCTCATTCCCGATACGCGCCGCTCAGCGGGTTCGCCTTGTGCTTGCGCCCACGATTCCAGCGCCCGGCAGACTTCCTTGTGAGTCTCGGCGATCGGATCACCATCGGTGCCAGAGACCGCGACCACCAGCCATCCGCGCTCGGCTCGGGCGGCGTCTTCGATCTCGTTGAGCACGACGGTCTTGCCGAGCCCTCGCGGGGCAAGCAGCACGTTCGTCGCTCCCTCACTGGCGGGGTCGCCAGCCAGCGAGGCGCACACCGTGCGGATGAGTTCGTCCCTGCCTACCAGGCACGGCGGCGTGCTCCCGAAGCCAGGAGTGAACGGCACAGCGTCGAGCGCGTCGGCCTCGTCGGGGAAATAGCGAGGTCGCTGCGGGTCCATGCGCACAGTCTATGCTCCGCAACGCCCTTCTTTCTTTTTCTTCCTCATATTCACAGTTTTCACTGTGTTATTTTTCATCAGTGAGTGCCGGTCGGCAACGGGCGACATCGAACCGTAGCCAGCTCGGCACCGGATGCTGCTCTGCGGGGATGGGTCTGTCAGACGCTCCCTTGTCATGGGGCGGCGATGTGTGGGGTCGGCAGCGCTGCTGAGCTCATTCCCGGTATTGCGCGGCGTTTGCGCCCTATGGCTCGCTCGTCGGCGCGACTTCAGGCCAGTCGGGCAGCCGACGTTCGGTCAAGGCGCGGACGCCTTCGAGGTAGTCCGGGCTGGGAATCATCTGGTTGAGCAGTCGATCCGATTCGGAGACGGCAGTGCCCACGTCGCGGTGCTGGTCCAGGTAGATCTGCCGCTTCGTCGTGGCCAGCGAGCTGGGAGCGACCCGGGCGGCCATGTCATACGCGTACTCGTAGACGCGATCCATGAGCTCGGAGGCCTCGACGATCTCGTTGAACAGGCCCCAGCCGTCGGTGTCGACGGCCAGGAACTTGCGGCTCGACAGCAGCAGGTCGTTGGACCGCGTGATGCCGACGAGACGGGGAAGCACCCATGAGAGTCCGAACTCTGCGGGCAGCCCCAGCGGCCCGTGGGCGGCCGTGAGCTTGGCATCCGGTGCTGCGAAGCGCAGGTCGCAATAGCAGGCCAGAACCAGCCCAGCGCCCGC
This sequence comes from Acidimicrobiia bacterium, assembly GCA_022827265.1. GTDB lineage: Bacteria > Actinomycetota > Acidimicrobiia > Acidimicrobiales > Poriferisodalaceae > Poriferisodalis. Next base: position 7,683 of record JAJDTF010000099.1, read on the forward strand.
CGCTGCACCGTTCACCGCCGCGATCGTCACCGTCTCCAGCGCCATCATGAACGCGAAGTTCTGGTCGAACTCGGGTGCCACGCCATAGCCCGGCATTGCCAGATCGGCCGATGTGCCGGGGTCGTAGCCACCTTTTTCGCTGTGGCCCTCCAAGGCTTGGGTGTCGGCGCCCACACAGAAGTCGCGTCCCTCGCCGGTGATCACGACGACGCGGACCCCCGCATCCTGCTCCGCCTGCTCCAGCACCCAGCGCACCTCGGTGTGCATCCGACCGGTCCAAGCGTTGCGGCGATGCGGGCGTGACAGCGTCAGCGTCGCGACCGGACCCTCGACGGAGTACGTCGTTGCCTTCAGCTCCATGTGTCCCTCTCGGCGGCCCTTAAGCCTCGCCTTCGATGCTGTGTCTCATTGGTGATCTCAGGCTTCGCCTTCGATCACTTGCCGCAGCGCCTCGAGAGCGTCAGCGGCGAGTTCGGGGCGGCAGATCAGCAGATCCGGCAGCCACGGGTCGGCGAAGTTGTATTCGAGTTCCGATCCGTCGCAGCGGCTGGCGTGCAGGCCAGCCGCGCGCGCTACCGCGACCGGCGCGCAGTTGTCCCATTCGAATTGGCCTCCCGAATGGGCGTAGATGTCAGCCATGCCGAGCACCACGGCCATGGCCTTGGCACCCGCTGAGCCGAGCGTCATCAATTCAGCGTCGAGCGCCTGCGCGATGATGACTGCCGCCGCCGGCGGGCGCGACCTGCTGACCACAAGGCGGGGCTGCCCGTTGTGCGGTGCCGGCAGAAGCGGCTCGGGGTCGGTGCACAGGGTCTGCCCGACCGCTGGCAGCGCCACGGCACCCGCAGTGGGCACACCGTTCTCGACCAGAGCGATGTGCACAGCCCAATCGGAGCGGCCGGGTTCGGAATACTCGCGCGTGCCGTCCAGCGGGTCCACGATCCAGACCCGGTCCGCCGACAGGCGAGCAAGATCATCGCGCCCTTCTTCAGAGAGGATGGCGTCATCGGGCCGCGCTTCGGCCAGCCGCTTCACAATGTGCCGGTGGGCCTCGGAATCGCCCGTGTCACGGACCTCCCAGGTCCCGGCTCCCGAGCTGAAGAGCCGATCGCGGACCTCCACCAGCAGTGCCCCGGTCTCGGTGGCCACGCTCGCGGCAAGAGAGTGGTCGTCGGGCTGGGCCATGACACCATTCTGCCTGCTGGGAACATGGCTACAGCTTGTGGGAACATGGCTACAGCTTGGTTACAGACCCGGCGATGCCGTTCGGACCAGTTCGCTGGTGCGGTTAGCATGGCTTGACAGCAAGCATCACCCGGTCACATTCATGTGCCGGTCGCCTGCACAAGACGTTTCCCGCGAAAGGAATCACCCCTAATGTCCAAACGATTGGTTCGGCGCTTCGGCGGTCTGTTGGCAGTCTTGGCGCTGCTTGGTGCCGCGTGCGGCTCGGACGATGACGAGGCGGCCGACGAGCCCGCGGCCACGACCGAAGCAGCGGATGATCCCGCGGCGACTGATGCCACCGAGGTCGAGCTGGTACAAGCCGACGACGACCTTCTCGACACGGTCATGGCGCGTGGCGAGCTGAAGTGCGGCGTATCGGGTGCCGCCGTTGCATTCTCGGAGACCCAGCCCGACGGCTCGCAGACCGGCTTCGACGCCGACTACTGCCGGGCTGTCGCTGCGGCGATCTTCGGCGATGCCGAGGCAGTGGAGTTCGTGCCGCTCACCGCAGCCGAGCGTTTCACGGCAGTGCAGACGGGCGCAGTCGATGTTCTGATGCGCAACACCACCTGGACGCAAGGCCGGGACACCGAGGTCGGCATGGACTTCGGCCCCACCACCTACTACGACGGCCAGCAGCTGATGGCGCGCGCAGGCGACGGCTTCACTTCTGCTTCGACGGTCGCCGATATCGACGGCGCAATCGTGTGCACCAATGCCGGTACCACAACGGAGCAGAACATCGCTGATGCAGCCGACGCCGCCGGAGTGTCGATTCAACTGAACACGTTCGAGGACTTCGACATCGTCACCACCAATTTCATCAACGGTGCGTGCAACATCGTGACCACCGACGGCTCGGCGCTTGTCGGCCGCAAGGCCAACCAGCAGCCCGACGGCGAGGAGTGGGTGATCTTCCCGCCGACGCCGATCTCGAAGGAGCCGCTGGGCCCGACCTACGGCCAGAACCAGTCACGCTTCGCCGATGTGGTCAATTGGACCGTGTATGCCACGATCATCGCCGATGAGAAGGGCATCACCTCGGGCAACGTCGACGCCCGCCTCGGCGACGGCTCACTCGACGCCGAGGCGGTTCGCCTGCTCGGCGGCGACGGCGAGTTGCAGACGGCCATGGGCCTGTCTGCGGACGCCTTCCACAGCGTGATCAGCCAAGTGGGCAACTACGACGAGATCTACTCCCGTCACCTGAACCCGGTCGGCCTGTCGCGCGAAGGCTCCGCCAACGCCGGCTGGCTCGACGGCGGCCTGATCTACGCGCCGCCGGCACGCTGAGTCAGCAGGTCTGACCGGGCACAGCCCCGGCAGCCGCAAGCGGCCCCCGACTCCGCCGAGTCGGGGGCCGCTGCGCGTCTGGAGGGATCGGCGACGCGGTGCCGAGGGTCGCGTAGTGTGACGTGCCGTGAGCAATGAGGGGGCTGCAGGGGACATTGCCTCGCTGAGCACCTTGGGGACGCGCCCGCCGTTCTACCGCGATGCCACCGTCGTCAAGTGGCTCTCGCAGGTGGTGGGGCTGATCTTGGTGCTGCTGGGCCTGTTCTTCCTGGCATCGCAGGCGCAGAACAACCTCGAAGCCAGAGACATCGCCACCGGATATGACTTCTTGGGCACCGCACTGGGAAGCGATCTCGGCTCGGGCATCGACACCGACCCCGACACCAGCGGCCGAGCGCTGTGGGTGGGCATGGTCAACACCATCCGCCTCGCGATCGCCGGCATCGCGCTGGCCACGATCCTGGGAGTGCTCGTCGGCGTGGGTCGGCTGTCGCGCAACTGGATTGTGAGCCGCACCAGCAGCGTGTTCGTGGAGACGCTGCGAAATATCCCGCTGCTCGTGCAGATCATCCTGATTTTCGTGGTCATCGCGAGCTTGCCACGGGTCGAGACCGACCAGGGACCCATTCACGGCTGGCTCCACATCTCCAACACCGGCGTCTCGATCCCGCGGGTGACGATCGGCGACGGCTTCTACCAGTGGATCATCTTCGTGATCGTGGGGGCTGCGCTGGGCTGGCAGGTGATGCGCCGTCAGGAGCGACGCCACGACCTCACCGGTCAGCAGACCTACCCATGGCTGGGCTTCACCGGCGTGGTCGCCGTGTTCGCTGCGGTCGGCTGGTTCGCACACCCGGCGTTGGGGTGGGGGGGCGCAATCTTCGACGCAATCGCCGACGGCATCGATGCGCTGACGCCGGGCATCGTGCAGCTTGTCATCTCGCTGCTCGCCATTGCCGCGGCCGTCCAGTGGATCCGGCGATTCCTGGCCAGCCACCGCACCCCTGCCGGGCTTACCAAGCTGATCGACGACGACTACTTCCGGATCATCTTCGCCGCCGCCAGCGCAGTGCTCGTGATCCTGTTCGTGACGCTGGGCTGGCCCGGGCTGTCGAGCTGGATCATCAATTCGGGACGCGATCTGTTCGAGGTGATCGCCGACAAGTTCGGCGACGGCCGCACAGGCGTGCCCATCACCGCCTACCGGCCAGACATCGAGCAGCTCGGCAACTTCCCGAACTACGGCCCGGCAGGCCTCAACCTGATCCAGGCGCTTGCGGCCGTGTATTTCGGCGTGGTGCTCTACACAGCGGCGTTCATCGCGGAAGTAGTGCGCGGCGGCATCCTGGCTGTGCCGAAGGGCCAGAGCGAGGCGGCACAGGCGCTCGGCCTGCGACGCACCACCATGCTGCGCAGAGTGATCCTGCCCCAGGCTTTTCGAGTGATCCTGCCGCCGTTGGGCAACCAGTATCTCAACCTCACCAAGAACACTTCGCTGGCCATCGCCATCGGTTACAGCGACGTTGTGCAGGTAGGCCAGACCGTCTACAACCAGACTGGCAAGACGCTCGAGGTGGTCTCTATCTGGATGCTGTTCTACTTAGCGTGCTCGCTGACCATCTCGGTGGTCGTCAACTTCTTCAACGTTCGCATGCGGATCGTGGAGCGCTGAGATGGCCGACGGCGGCGACGTACCGGTCATCGGCGACAAGCCCGTCATTGAGCGTGTTGCGGCTCGACCCGCGGAGGAGACCTATCGCTCGCCGGGTGAGTGGGTCCGCAAGAACCTGTTCCCCACGCCGTTCAATTCGTTTCTGACTGTCGCCGTCGGCCTCTTCGTGCTCTTTTCTGCGCGCGGCCTTCTGAACTTCGTGTTCAGCGAAGAGCGAGGCTGGGACGCCGTCCGCACCAATCTGCGGCTGATCTTCACTCACGCCTATCCCGAGGAGCAGTACGTGCGCGTATGGGTGTGCGTCGGGGTCGTGGCAGTGCTCGCAGGCCTGTCATTGGGCCTCTTCGCGAGCCGGGGGGACGGCCTGCGGTTGCGGAAGATCGCCAACGGGCTGAACGCAGCAGCCGTTGCGATTGCAGGCGGCATCGTCCTGCGCGAGCCCTCGGTGCTCGTCGGGGCCGACGGCGAGACCGTACGCGACGGCGACGGTGTGGTGCGGCAGTCGTTCGCCGAGGCAATGACGGATCGCTGGGGATGGTGGCTTGTGGCGGCGATCCTTGCCGTCATCGCGCTGGCGTTGCGCCGCGTTCCGGAACGAAGCGACGGTTCGCATCCTGCGGTGCGGGCGCTGGACTTCGCCGTCGGAGCATTGGCGGTGCCGGTCATCTCGGCATGGGTGTACCCGTGGGGCCACTACGCCTTCGCAGACGGAGAGTTCATTGCCGAACCGGGCCGCACGGTGGCCATGTCCACCAAGCTGCCGTGGACGGTCATGTGGGTGCTGGCTGTGGCATCACTGATCGCCGGCCGCTGGGTGCGCTCACGAGTTGACGAGCGAGCGCTGGCCCGGCTGCGCGTTGTCGTGAGCTGCACATGGCTGCTGGTGCCGTTTGTCTTGTACTGGGTGGTGCTGCGCGACCCAGACCTCGACTGGGACCGCATCCTCACGGTGGACATGCCGCTGGCGCTGGCGTTCGGCATCGGCGGCGGCATCGTGCTGCGGTGGCTTACGAAGGACGGCATCGGGGAGTTCGGGCGCATCAGCGCCGTGGCACTGCTGGGTCTCGCCGCCTTCCACTGGGTGGCTGCCTTCATGGGCTGGTATCCGATGCTGCAAAAGGTGCGCATCAGCTTCCTGCTGCTGGCTGTGATGGCGCTGCTGGCGCACAACTTCTCGGGCGAGGCCGCGAAGCGAAGACGCTTGGTGCTGGCGTGGTTCGTGATCACGACCGTGTTCCACTATTTCGCGACAGTCATGAACACGCCGTCGACCGTGGAGACCCCGACTGAGGCATTGATCGGCGGGTTCGCCGTCACGCTGGTGGTGGCCGTGTTCACGCTCATGCTCTCGTTTCCGCTGGGGGTGGTGCTGGCGCTGGCTCGCACCTCGCGCCTGCCGATCTTCCGGGTCATGTCGACGGCGTACATCGAGGTGGTGCGGGGAGTTCCGCTCATCACCATCCTCATCTTCTTCGTCGTGATCCTGCCGCTGTTCCTGCCGGCGAACATGGAGATCAGCCTGTTCGCTTCGGCGACGCTGGGATACACGCTGTTCTCGGCGGCTTACTTGGCCGAAAACGTCCGCGGCGGATTGCAGTCGATCCGGCGAGGGCAGTACGAGGCGTCGGACGCGGTCGGCCTGAGCACGGTGCAGCGGACAGTCTTCATCGTCCTGCCTCAGTCGTTGCGAGCGTCGATACCGCCGCTGGTGGGCCAGGTGATCGCCACCTTCAAGGAGACTTCGCTGCTGGCCATCATCGGTGTCTTCGACATCTTGCGCATGGCCAACAGCGTCATTCCGGCCCAGACGCAGTTCTTGGGCATCAAGCGAGAGGGCCTGCTGTTCGTCTCGCTCGTCTATTGGGTGTTCTCGTACATGCTGTCGAAGCAGAGCCAGCGGCTCGAGCGACGTCTCGGTGTGGGCGAACGGTAACCACGGCCAAGGAGGCCCAACGTGAGCATCAGTGACGCGACCGTCGCGGTTTCTGAGGAGTTGGCGGCGCGCGACGACATGATCGTGTGCCGCGGTGTGGACAAGTGGTTCGGCGACTTTCAGGCGCTCAGCGGCATCACCGCGACAATCAAGGAGCAGGAGATCGTTGTTGTGCTGGGGCCGTCCGGATCGGGCAAGAGCACCTGGATCCGCTGCATCAATCGGCTCGAAGCTCACCAGAGCGGTCAGATCATCGTCGACGGCATCGAGCTGAGCAACGACCTGCGCAATATCGAAAAGATCCGTTCTGAGGTCGGCATGGTCTTCCAGCAGTTCAACCTCTTCCCGCATCTGACAGTCATCGACAACATCACGCTGGCGCCCATCTGGGTGCGCCGCAAATCGCGGCCTGAAGCCGAAGAACAGGCGCTGTCGCTGCTGGAGCGCGTCGGCATTCCCGAACAGGCGGAGAAATTTCCCGGCCAGCTCTCAGGCGGTCAGCAACAGCGTGTGGCAATAGCGCGGGCGCTGGCGATGGAACCGCGCGTCATGCTGTTCGACGAGCCCACCTCGGCACTCGACCCCGAGATGATCAAGGAAGTGCTCGACGTGATGGAGGAGCTGGCGCGCTCGGGCATGACCATGATGGTCGTGACGCACGAGATGGGCTTCGCGCGTGAGGTGGCCGATCGGATCATCTTCATGGAGGAAGGCGAGATCGTGGAGGTCGGTACGCCTCACCATTTCTTCACCGAGCCCGCAGAAGAGCGCACCAAGATGTTCTTGAGCCAAGTGCTCTAGCTGCCCGCTCGGCTCAGCCTTTGGGTTCGCCGTAGGGGGCGCCAGCTTCCTCGTAGCACTCCGGGTGGTAGTGCTCCACGCGGTCCCAGCGATTCTTCACGTACACGTTGCAGATGATCTGCTCTGCACGGATGCGCGCCCGGAACTTGATGAGTTCATCGCAGACGGCGCAGTACGCCGAATTGCCAGCGTCCACCGTGCGCGACACTGCCCGGCTCTTCCACCGCTTGCGTTTGGGTGCAGCGGTCTGTGTTGCAGTCTGCGATGACGACGCCGAGTTGTCCGTAGCCATGGCGGGACCCTAGCGAACGCTCGCGCGCTCTGGGTGGATATTCGCGCGATACGCGCGATCTCTTCCGCGTTGCGCGCGAATCATGACGCAAAATTCGCGCGATGTGCGCGTTGCAGTGACGATGGGTCGCCTCGTGGATAGCGTGCCGGTTCGTGTCCGAGGGCCCGTCCAGCACCGCCGATCCATCGTCTCGAGCCGGAGGCAACAGCCCACCCACTACGGCGACCGTGGACGCCGTGCTGTTCGACTTCGGCGGAGTCATCACCGAGAGCCCGTTCGAGGCGTTCAACCGCTACGAAGACGGCATCGGCGTGCCGCGCGACACGATCCGGCAGATCAACGCCACCAATCCCGACACCAATGCGTGGGCGCGACTCGAGCGCAGCGAGGTCAGCGTCGACGAGTTCGCTGAGCTCTTCGAAGCAGAGGCTGCCGACCGGGGACACGAGATATCGGGCGCGCAGGTGCTGGCGTGCCTCAGCGGCGGGCTGCGCCCGCGAATGGTGCGTGCGCTGGAGATCCTCGCCGCGCGCCTGCCCGTGGGCTGCATCACCAACAACGTGAGAACGGGCCACGGCGCTGGCATGTCACGGGATGCGAGCACGGCCGCGGCGATCGCCGAAGTGATGAAGCTGTTCGGCGTGGTGATCGAGTCGTCGGTAGTCGGACTGCGCAAGCCCGATCCGCGCATCTACGAACTGGCCTGCGACCGGCTCGGCATCGACCCGGCCCGCACGGCATACCTGGACGACCTCGGCATCAACTGCAAACCGGCTGCAGCAATGGGCATGGCAGCCATCAAGGTGATCGATCCCGACGAAGCCCTGCGTGAGCTGGAATCACTCGTCGGTTTCGAGTTGCGATGACCGTCAGCTCGTGACCTGTTGACGGCGATGCGCTGATGGAGTCAGGGTTCATCTGCACACTGCACAAGCTCGGGCGCTTCTACCCGCCCGACCGGGAAGTGCTGCGCGACGTCACGCTGGCGTTCCTGCCTGGAGCGAAGATCGGCGTGATCGGCCACAACGGTTCGGGCAAGTCCACGCTGCTGCGCATCATGGCCGGCCTCGACGACGGTTATGTCGGCGACGCAAGGCTGGCGCCCGAGGCGTCGGTGGGGTTGCTGCCCCAGGAGCCCGCACTCGACGCTGCGCTTGATGTCGAGGGCAACGTGATGGCGGGTGTTGCCGGGACTGCTGCCCTGCTGACGGCCTACGAGGAGGTCATGGCCGGCTGGGCCGAGCCCGACGCCGATTTCGACGCGCTGGGCACCCGCCAAGCAGAGCTGGAGGATCGGATCGCCGCAGCCAATGCCTGGGACCTGGATCGCCAGGTTGCCATTGCCATGGACGCGCTGCGCCTGCCGCCTGGCGATGCCGACGTGACGACGCTGTCGGGAGGGGAGCGACGGCGGGTGGCGCTGTGCCGCCTGCTGCTGTCCCACCCGGACCTGCTGCTGCTCGACGAGCCGACCAACCACCTCGATGCGGAATCGGTTGCATGGCTGGAGCGGTTCCTAGCCGACTATTCGGGGACGGTCGTCGCCATCACCCACGACCGCTATTTCCTGGACAACGTCGCCGGCTGGATCCTCGAGATCGACCACGGTCGCACGCATCCCTTCGAAGGCAACTACAGCGCGTGGCTCGAGCACCGCAACGCTCGCCTCGCCTCGCAGCAGCGGCAGTCCGACGCCCGGGCTCGCACGCTGGCGCAGGAACTGGAGTGGGTGCGCATGTCGCCGCGGGCCCGGCAAGCGAAGAGCAGGGCACGCGTCAGCGCGTACGAGGAACTGCTGGCGACCCATCGCCAAGCCGCAGACGAGCAGCGCCGAGCAGATGCGCTGCAGATCACGATCCCGATGTCACGGCGCCTGGGCTCGCAGGTCATCGATGCCGAGGGTCTCGTCAAGGCCTACGGCGACAAGCTGCTGTTCGACGACCTCTCGTTCCGCCTGCCGCCGGGCGGCATCGTCGGGGTGGTTGGCGCGAACGGCGCCGGCAAGACGACGCTGTTCCGGCTGCTGGTCGGCGACGAGCAGCCAGATGCCGGCAGCATCACTGTCGGCGAGACCGTCGACATCGCGTACGTAGATCAATCGCGGGCAGTTCTGGATTCCAGCCGCACCGTCTATGAGGAAATCACCGACGGGCATGACACGCTGCGCATCACTGGCTTGGACGGTGCACGCGAGGTCAACGGCCGGGCGTTCGTCGCATCGTTCAACTTCACCGGCTCGGATCAGCAAAAGCGTGTGGGCGATCTCGCAGGGGGCGAGCGCAACCGGGTGCACCTGGCCCGGACGCTGACCAGCGGCTGCAACGTGCTGTTGCTCGACGAGCCCACCAACGACCTCGACGTCGACACGCTGCGCGCACTCGAAGCCGCCCTGGAGTCGTTCGGCGGCTGCGCCGTGGTCATCAGCCATGACCGCTGGTTCCTGGACCGAGTCGCCACCCATGTGCTGGCCTTCGAAGGCGACAGCGTGGTGCGATGGTTCGAAGGCAACTTCACCGACTACGAGGCCTTCGCCAAGCGCGAGCTGGGCGCCGATGCAGGCCCGAGTCGCATCACCTACAAGCCCCTCGCCCGCTAGAGGCTGAGCCGTTAGGCGAAGCTCGCTGCGCTGCCCTCCACCTCGGCCGTTAGCGTCCGTGGCGTGCGGATTGCCACGTGGAATGTCAACAGCCTGAACGCCAGGCTGGAACGGGTCGACGAGTGGCTCGACTACGCCGAGCCCGACGTGCTGCTGCTGCAAGAGACCAAGATGTCCGACGAGCAGTTCCCGCACCCGCACTTCGAGGCGCAGGGCTATGCCTCGGTGCACCACGGCGAAGGCCGCTGGAACGGCGTGGCCATCCTGTCCAAGGTCGGGATCGAGGACCCAGCTGCCGGCTTCGCCGACGGGCGTGAGCCCGACCCTGACGCGCGGATCATCTCGGCCAACTGCGGCGGTGTCACGGTGAGCTCGGTCTATGTACCCAACGGCCGTGCGGTCGACCATGAGCACTACCGCTACAAGCTGGACTGGCTGGGACGGCTGCGTGCCCACCTCGAGGCCACGTGCGATCCGGCCGAGCCGGTGCTGGTCGGCGGCGACTTCAACGTGTGCCCCGACGACCGGGACGTGTGGGATCCCGACAACCCCGAGCCGCGCACGCACGTCACCGATCCTGAGCGAGATGCCATCGCGGAAGTGTGCGATTGGGGGCTGGCCGACGTCTTCCGCGAGCACTACGACGCCGACGGCCTGTACAGCTGGTGGGACTATCGAGACGGCGCGTTCTACAAGCGCCACGGCCTGCGCATCGACCTGCTGCTGGGCACCGAGCCCGTGGTCGCGGCCACGCAGTTCTGCCTGATCGACCGCAACGCTCGCAAGGGCACCAAGCCCTCAGATCACACGCCGGTCTTTGCCGACTTGGTGCTCTGAATCGTTGCGCGCGATGCAGGCAGCGCTGAGCCGGGCCGGTTCAGGCGAGTTGCAGCGGACCCGGATCGGTCGTGCCGGTCTGCCGGCCAAGGCGCTCATGAGGCTGCCGTGTGGCTGGCCGCAGCGGCCAACGCGATGCCGCGGTGCTCAGCTCGGTGGCTGCCGGGTGGCCATGAGGGCGGCGCGGGCTGCACTTACTCGGGAGGTGGCGTCATCGGGCGACAGCGGCGGGGGCTCTGCGGTGGCCGTTGCGATGCGCGCCAGCCACGGTGACGGGCTGCGCGGCCCGGTGGTCGCGCTGCGGCTGGCTCGGTGGTGTGCCCAGGTGAAGTGCAGTGTGCGCGTGGCGCGCGAGACGGCGACGTAGAACAGCCGTTGTTCCTCGGGGTCGTAGCGGCGCAGGGGAACCAGGCCGTCCTCGACGCCGACGATGACGACGTGATGCCACTGCAAGCCCTTTGCGGCGTGGAAGGTCGCAAGCGCCACGGCGCCGTCGCGCGGGTCGAACGGGCGCCCGAAGCGATCGCTGTCGAACAGGTCGGCGGTGAGTTCGCGGTCGCCGGCCGACAGCAGGCTGACCCAAGCCACGAAGCCCTCGCCGGTGGGGCCGCTGTGGGGCGACCGGCGGCCCGACATGCGGGACATCTCGGCGAGATAGGCGTCGGCGAGGTCGAGCACTCGTGTCAGCACGGGGTCGTGCCCATCGTCGAGCCGGGTGTCGAGCGCATCGGCTCGCATGTCCGAGACAGCGATCGAGAACTGATCACCGGTCATGCGGAGGCGCTGGAGCACCTGCTGGGTGACAGGAAGCTGCAGGAATGGGCTTCGCTGCCCGCTGAGTCTGCACGGGATGCCGCGAGCGTCGAGCGCGGCGGCGATGTCGGAGAGTTGGGCGTTCGTGCGAGCGAGGACACCGAAGGAGTCCCAGCGGACGCGGCCGACGTGGCGGTCGGCGATCCATCGGGCCACGCCGTCGGCTTCGGACTCGGCATCGTCGAACGCTGTCACCGTCGGCGCGGGACCCGTCTCGTGCGGTCGTGCAGGTGCGTACGAGTCTCCGGTACGTTCCATCACTGCCTGCGCTGCGGTGACCAGCGACGGGTGACTGCGGTAGTTGAGCTCGAGCCGGACTATCTGCGCCCCATCGAAATAGCGCTCGAACTCGGTGATGTAGCGGCTGTCGGCGCCGTTCCATCCATAGATCGCCTGGTCGGCGTCGCCGACGGCGCAGATGTCGGCGGCCCCGCCGTGCACCGCTTCGGCACCGCCGATCCACTCCTGCAGCAGGTTCCACTGCAGCCGGTTGAGATCCTGGAACTCGTCGACGAAGAAGTGCCGCCCCAGCCAGCGCCGCGCCGCGGCGAAGTGCTCGTCGGAGCGCATGAGCCGAGTGCATTCGGCCAGCAGGTCGTCGAAATCGAGCAGCCGACGGCGGCTCTTGATGCGCTCGAAGTGCCCGAAGAGCTCCGCGACTGCCTCGCCGGCGGCCGGTCCGAGCCGTCGGCGGGCGGGGCCCTCTCGATACTCGGCAACCGACAGGTCGCTCGCCTTGGCCCAGTCGATCTCGCGCAGCGCTGTGGCGACGGTGATCGGAGGCCGCGGGCCGAACGAGCGCTGGAGATGCTCCGACAGTTCGCCGCTGAGCGCAGCCCGGCTCGGCAGGATCTTCCGCTCAGCCCGGCCGTGGTCTGTGTCGTGCTGTCGCACCTGTGCCAAAGCGATCGCGTGGAACGTGCCGACCGGCCCCATGTCGTCGACATCGAGTTGTCGCAGCCGCCACCGGAGCTCGGTCGCAGCCCGGCGAGTGAACGTCACGGCCACAGCGTGACGCGCCTGCATCGACTCGGTGGCGGCTCGCCATGCGATCCGCTGAGTGAGCACGCGGGTCTTGCCGCTTCCCGGACCGGCCACCACCAAGAGCGCGGCGGCCCCTGAACGCACGGCGGCACGCTGGGCAGAATCGAGCCCGTCGTCGGCCGGCAGCGCCTCACCCGCATCCGTCGCGGGTGCCCTATCGCCCGCCGCGTCGTTCATTGCGGCGAACCTAGAGGCTCTGGGCCCCGAGGCTGGCAGGCATACGCTGCGGCCGATGCGAGTTGTCAGCCTGGTTCCGAGCGTCACCGAGACGCTGGCTGCTTGGGGCGCCGACCCGGTGGCCTGCACCCGCTTCTGCGAACGGCCCGATCTGATGCATGTGGGCGGCACCAAGAATCCGGACATCGCCGCAATCACCGCGTTGCAACCCGATCTGGTGGTTGTGGACCGCGAAGAGAATCGGCGTGACGATTACGACGCCCTCGTGGCCGCCGGCATCGAAGTCGAGGTGCTGCACATTGCCTCGCTCGAAGACGTCGAGCCGGAATTGACGCGCTTGGCACAGCGCGTTGGCGCCGACTGGCGGCCCGAGCCGCTGCCGCAGCGCTCGGAGCTGCCGCCGCTGCATCGACCTGGTCGGGACGCAGCGGGCGCCCGGAGCGGGCGCCGGGGCGTCGGGGGAGACCAGCCCGTGCGCGTGTTCGTGCCGATCTGGCGACGGCCGTACATGACGGTCGGCGCCGCTACCTACGGTGTTTCCCTGCTGGAGTACTGCGGCGTGCAGGTGGCCTTCGCCAACCGGGCTGAGCCATACCCCGCCCTGAGCGAGGAGGACCTCCGCAGCGAGCCGATCGATCTTGTCCTCGCTCCGACCGAGCCGTACGAGTGGCACCGCCGGCACTTCGACGACCTCACTGCGTTCGGACCCGCCCATCTCATCGACGGGCAGGATCTCTTCTGGTGGGGGACGCGCACGCCCGCCGCCGTGACCCGCGTGGCGCGCACGATCGCGCGGGCGTTGGCCTGAACGCGACCCGGCTTCGCTGCTGACTCGGGGACGTCCACAACGGCGCGCAGTAGCGTGGCCCACGGGCCGACCGGCTTCGGCGCGACAAGGACAGGAGCGACGATGGGCACAGGACCGCTGGCAGGCGTTCGCGTCATTGAGTTGCAGGGCATCGGCCCCGGGCCGTTCTGCGGGATGATGCTCTCGGACATGGGGGCGGAAGTCATCCGTGTCGATCGCTCGGCCAACGTGCGCGAGCACGACCCCGACAGCCCGCCGATCGACGTGCTGGCCCGCGGGCGTGCCTCCGTCGGCCTCGATCTCAAGAACCCCGACGGGGTCGAGGCGCTCCTGCGGCTGGTGGAGCATTCCGACGCGCTCATCGAGGGCTTCCGGCCCGGCGTGATGGAGCGGCTCGGCATCGGGCCCGACGAGTGTCTGGCACGCAACCCGCAGCTCGTCTACGGCCGCATGACCGGCTGGGGCCAGGAGGGCCCGTACCACATGGGCGCCGGTCACGACATCAACTACATCGCGCTGGCCGGTGCGCTCGACCCCATCGGCCGCAAGGGAGAGCCGCCGATCGCGCCGCTCAATCTGGTGGGCGACTTCGGCGGCGGAGGGATGCTGCTGGCGTTCGGCGTGGCCTGTGCACTGTTCGAGTCCCAGCGGTCCGGCCAGGGCCAGGTGGTGGATGCGGCGATGGTCGACGGCGCCGCAACGCTCATGGCCATGTTCCACTCGATGCGGGCGCTGGGCGTGTGGAACGACGAGCGGGGCACCAACCTGCTCGACACCGGCAGCCACTTCTATGACGTGTACGAGTGCGCCGACGGCAACTATGTCTCGGTCGGCTCGATCGAGCCCCAGTTCTACGCCGAGCTGCTGCGGCTCACCGGCCTCGAGGGCGATCCGGAGTTCGCCAAGCAGAACTCGCGTGGCCGGTGGCCCGAGCTCAAGGAACGGATCGCCGAGGTCTTCAAGTCGAAGACGCGCGACGAGTGGTGCGAGATCATGGATGCCACCGACGTGTGCTTCGCCCCGGTGCTGACGCTGGATGAGGCGCCGCAGCATCCTCACAACGTCCATCGCGAGGTGTTCTGCGAGGTGGCCGGTGTGATCCAGCCGAGCCCGTCGCCTCGCTTCAGCCGCACGGTCCAGGCCGTGCAGGGGCCGCCCGCGCACCCTGGCCAGCACACCGACGACGTGCTGGCCATCGCCGGTTACGACCCCGACGACATCGCAAAGCTGCGCGACACCGGTGCCGTCGCCTGACACAGGAGCCGGCGCTGCGGAACCGGCCAGCGCCGGCGAGCAGGAGGGCCGAGAGCCGAGCGACGCACCTCCGGGGCTCGATCGCAAGCTCGTGCCGCTGTATGCCGAAGCTGTCTCCGTGGCCGACGTGTCGCCGGCGAGCGCCTGCGCGCTGGCCCGCCTGCTGTTGCGCAGCCTCATCCAGTCTCAGGGGCTTCGGGGCCGTCACATCGTGCGCGACATCGGCGAGTTGGTGTCGGCCGGCGCCCCGGTGGGGTTGCTGCGAGCGCTCGACGTCATGAAGCTCAGCGATACCGAGGCGCGCCGTCCCGGCGAACTGAACCTCGCCAACGGCCACGGCGACGCCCAGAACCTGCTGATGTTCATCCACCTGTTCACGCGGCACGTCTCGCCGCCAGAGCGCCGAGACCATCAGGCACAGTCGCCGCCTCAGCGGCGAGACCAACAGGCACAGTCGCCGCCTCAGTGAGCGCTGACGTCTGGGCGACGATCCATACCGCATTTGGCTGGGCGATGGTGCTGACGAACGGCGCGGCCGGGCTGTGGGCGCTCGGGGCGAGACGCTGGGAAACGCTGCGCCACCGCAGCCTGTGGTGGTTCCTGGGCGGCGCATGGGTGTTGGTGTTCGTACAGCTCACTGCAGGCGTCGTCCTGATGCGAGCTGCCGCGGTCGACGCCCCGGCGTTCCATGTCTTCTACGGGGTTTGCTGCGCGGTCGCAGTCCTGTTCGTCTACGCCTACCGCCAGCAGCTGGAACACCGTCGTTACGAATTGTTCGGCCTCGGCGCGCTGTTCATCATGGGGCTCGCCATCCGAGCCATGTTCCTGGGCAGCTGACGGTCCTGCCGCGCCCGCAGCGGGCGCGCCGTTCAGGGCGGCCGCTCAGAGCCCGAGTCGCTCTTCCAGCAGGTCGAGCTGGTGACGCATCTGCGGGGGCAAGCGCTCGCCCAGGTTGCGGTAGTGCGCCTCGATCATGTCGATCTCGGCCCGCCAATCGTCGTCATCGACACCGAGCAGCGTTTCGATCTCTGCATCTGTCAGGTCGAGGCCGCTGGTGTCGAGCGCCTCGGGCGGAGGCACCAGACCGATTGCCGTCGGCACGGCCTCTCCGTGGCCGGCGACGCGCTCCACCACCCACTTCAGCACCCGGGCGTTGTCGCCGAAACCCGGCCAGATGAAGTTGCCTTCGGCGTCCTTGCGGAACCAGTTCACGTAGAACAGCTTCGGCAGCTGGGTTCCCGGCATGTCACCGATGTCGAGCCAGTGCTGGAAGTAGTCGCCGAAGTTGTAGCCGCAGAACGGCAGCATCGCGAACGGGTCTCGTCGAACCTCGCCGATGGCACCTGCAGCGGCAGCGGTCTTCTCCGAGGACATCTGCGAGCCCAGGAACACGCCGTGCTCCCAGTCGAACGCCTCCGCCACGAGGGGAACCGTGGTCGCTCGCCGGCCGCCGAACAGGATTGCTGAGATCGGCACACCAGCGGGGTCCTCCCACTCAGGCGCAATCGAGGGGCACTGCCCGGCGGGCGCCGTGAAACGGGCATTGGGGTGTGCAGCGGGCGTGCCGTCGGAGACCGACCACTCGTTGCCGCGCCAGTCGATGATGCCCTCGGGAGGCTCCGGCGTGAGGCCTTCCCACCAGACGTCGCCATCGGGCGTCTGCGCCACATTGGTGAACATGCAGTTGCCCCACATTGTGCCGAGCGCGTTCGGATTGGTGTCGTCGCCGGTGCCGGGTGCCACGCCGAAGATGCCGGCCTCGGGATTGATGGCATGCAAGCGACCGTCGTCGCCGAACTTCATCCAGGCGATGTCGTCACCGATGGTGCGCACCTTCCAGCCGGGAAGCGTGGGGATCATCATCGCCATGTTCGTCTTGCCGCAGGCCGACGGGAACGCGGCCGCCACATAGACGGTCTCGCCGTCGGGGGGCGTCACGCCCACGATCAGCATGTGCTCGGCCAGCCAACCTTCGTCGCGGGCCATCGTCGATGCGATCCGCAAGGCGAAGCACTTCTTGCCCAGCAGCGCGTTGCCGCCGTAGCCCGATCCGTACGACCAGATCTCGCGTGTCTCGGGGAAGTGGACAATGTACTTGCGGTCGGCATCGCACGGCCAGGGCACGTCGGCTTGGCCTGCTTCCAGCGGCGCGCCGAGCGAGTGAACGCATGGCACGAAGGGGCCGTCGCCGAGCACGTCGAGCGCGGCTTGACCCATGCGGGTCATGATCCGCATCGAGGCTGCCACGTAGGGCGAATCGGTGAGCTGCACTCCGATGTGCGCGATGTGGCTGCCCAGCGGACCCATCGAGAATGGCACTACGTACATCGTGCGTCCGCGCATCGAGCCGTCGAACAGCTTCAGCAGCTCTTCGCGCATGTCATCAGGCGCGCGCCAGTTGTTGTTGGGACCCGCGTCCAGCTCGCGCTCGGTGCAGATGAACGTGCGGTCCTCGACGCGGGCGACGTCGCCCGGATCGGATCGAGCGAGGTAGCTGTTGGGGCGCGCGTCGGAATCGAGCGGGATGAGGGTCCCCGATTCCACCATCTGGCTGCAGAGCTGCTCGTACTCCGCTTGTGAGCCGTCGCACCAGTGGACCGCGTCGGGGCGCAGCACGCCGGCCCAATGATCGACCCAATCGATCAGCTGACGGTGAGTGGTCGCAGGCAAATTGTCCTCCGGGTCCGAGTCTCGCGCTCGCGCACGAATCGAGACTGGTAACTCGCTCTTCGGCCGGCGCGCCTGCGCCGGCCTCAGATCACGCTGTCTCCCCCCCCGGCGGTGATCCAATCAGGTGTTCCCAGATCCACTTCCGAGCCGAGACGCAGCCGTGTGGCGAGCCCCCGTTCGTCCAGGTCGTAGATCACTCGCTGGCCTTGTCGCACCATCCGGAAGATGGATCCCTCCAGGGCATTCGGGGCCAGTTCGTGCTCGGAGCGCGTGACGTCGTCAGTCACGATCCCGACTCGCGATGCCGGGTCGTACGACTTGATGACGCCTTGCACACGCGCCTCCAGTGGCAGGGAATCTGCCCGGCCGCAGCGGCGGCTCGCGCAGTCCCCGGAACGCTACCAACCGGTCGCGGCGGGCGCGTTGTAGCTTCGGCATCCATGGGCGACAGCAACGCTGATTTGTCCGTGGGGGTTGTGCCCTCTCTCGACAGCGAAGCGCTGGCCGAGGCCATGCGCCGGTATCAGTCCGCGCTGAACCAGCACCGGGTCACGATCGATCGCCTCAACGTCTACCCGGTGCCCGATGGCGACACCGGCACCAACATGGCCTTGACGCTCGCCGCGGTCACCGAGGAACTGCTCCTGTCCGGCGCCGGCAGGGGCGACATCTGCCGAGCGATCTCGCACGGCGCGCTCATGGGAGCGCGCGGCAACAGCGGCGTCATCGTCAGCCAGTTGTTGCGAGGCCTTGCAGCCACGCTCGCTCCGGGGGATGAAGATCCCGACAGCGATCCGCCGATCGACGCCAAGCTGCTCGCCGAAGGTCTGGTTGCCGCCAGCACCGCTGCCGACAGTGCCGTCATGCGGCCCGTCGAGGGAACGATCCTGAGTGTCGCCCGCGCATCGGCGCAGGCAGCGCAGCGGGCACTCGAAGCTCTCGCCCCCGATGAGCGGGGCACCGGCGCGACGGCGCTGGCGTCTGTGCTCGAGAGCGCACGGCAAGCGGGCCAGGCAGCGCTGGAGGCAACCCCGCAGCAGCTTCCCGTACTCGCCGACGCTGGGGTGGTCGACGCAGGTGCCGCTGGTTACCTGCTGCTGCTCGACGCACTGCTGAGCGTGGTCGACGGTCGCCCGCTGCCCGATGAGGTCGACTTGCCGGCCGAGGTGGCAGCGGTGATCGCACACGGGAACGCGGGCACCAGCCTGTCCAGCGATCCTGTCGATCCGGTCGCGGAGCAACGCGCCGAACTGCACAGTCACCTCGACCCCAGCGATGGCGGCGGTCACGATATGCACGATCCCTCCGGCACCCGCTACGAGGTGATGTTCCTGCTTACGGCGCCCGACGAGAACATCGATCAGTTCAAGGCTGCCTGGGACGTACTGGGCGACTCGATCGTGATGGTGGGCGGCGACGGGCTGTGGAACTGCCATATCCACACCGATGACATCGGCCCCGTCATCGAGGCGGGCATAGACGTGGGGCGACCGCATCGCATCCAGATCACCGACCTTCACGAGCAAGTCGCCGGCCTCAGTGCGCATGGTGCGCACGCGGGCCAGCACGGTGCGCACGCAATGCTTGCCGAGCCCAGCACGGCGCCGACAGATCGGCCGCAGGTCGAATGCGCAGTCGTCGCAGTCTCGCCTGCGACCGGGCTCGACGAACTCTTCACCGCGCTGGGCGCTCAGGAGATCGTCACCGGGGGGCAGACGATGAATCCCTCGACAGCGGAACTGCTCGCAGCGGTCACCGCCGCACCGTCGCAGCAGGTCGTAGTGCTCCCCAACAACTCCAACATCGTCCCGGTTGCCCGCCAGGTCGATGCGCAGACGGTCAAGCAGGTGGCGGTCGTACCCACCACGTCGGTGCCCGCGGGCCTCGCAGCCCTCATTGGCTATGACCCAGCCGCCGATGCGACGCACAATGCCGCGTCCATGGGGGAGACAGCCACCGCGGTCGCCGCAGGCGAAGTGACGCAGGCCGTGCGCGACACCACGGCATCCGTCGGCCATGTCGCCGCCGGTCAGTGGATTGGCCTCGACGAGTCGGGCATCGTCGCAACGGGAGAGACGGCCGGTGCAGCTGCCATCGGGTTGCTCGCGCACATGATGCAGCCAGCCCACGAGATCCTCACGCTGATCGAGGGAGCCCACGTCCAACCCGCCGAGACCGCCGAAGTGATGACGTGGCTCGCCGAGCACTGGCCCGACGTCGAGGTCGAGCGGCACGTCGGTGGCCAAGACCATTACCCGTACCTCTTCGGCATCGAATGAGCCCACCCCAGCCCAGCCAGCCCGACCAGGGCTGGCGACCGGGCAACGATGCATCGGAACCGTCGGAGGCGCAGGTCTCCGGTGCCACCGTCAGAACTGGTGCCCCGGAGGCGGCTGCGACGGGGCCGCTGACGCTGCGCGAGCTCGATGCGATCAGCGTTGATCGGCTCAACGGTGTCGGCCGCCAGCGCCGCAGGGCCCTGGCCGAAGTCGGCGTCGAGTCTGTATTCGATCTGCTCACCTACTACCCCCGGCGCTACGTCGACCGCACAGCGCAGGCGCCGATCAACGAGGCCGCCATCGGATCGGAGATCACCGTCGTAGCTGATGTGCTGTCGGTGTCGAGCCGCCGCCTGCGGGGAGGCCGGCGATTGGTGAGCGTCGACGTAGGCGATGCCGGCGGCGTGCTGAGCGCAGTGTTCTTCAATCAAGCGTGGCGCGAGCGTCAGCTCACCGAGGGGCGGACCGTGGCGCTGTTCGGCAAGGTGGAGAACTACCGGGGCCGCAAGCAGATGACCAATCCCGTGGTCGATGTGCTGGGTGACGGTTCCGCGGCTGACCGCACGGGCAAGATCGTGGCGATCTACCCGCAGTCGGAAACCGCCGGCATCGTGACGTGGGACGTCGCGAATTGGGTTGCCGAAGCGCAACGACGCTGTTCGGCCCGGGGCATAGCCGACCCCGTGCCGGATGGGCTGCGCAAGGGGCTGGGGCTCGCCGGCCGGGCACAGGCACTGGCCGACATCCACGAGCCGCCGTCGATGTCCGACCGGTCGGCAGCCCGGAACCGGCTGGTGTTCGACGAATTGCTGCGGGTGCAACTCGTGCTGCGAAGCCAGCGCCTGGCGCGAGAGGCCCACGAACTCGGCATCGCGCACGAAGCTGCCGGCGATTTCATCGAGGCATTCCACCGGCGCCTTCCGCACGCGTTGACGAGTGCGCAGCAGCGCGCGATGGCAGACATCGACGCTGACGTGGCGACGCTGCGGCCGATGCACCGCCTGCTGCAGGGAGATGTCGGCTCCGGCAAGACGCTGGTAGCTCTGCACGCTCTGCTGATAGCAGTCCAGAACGGCCACCAGGGTGCGCTTCTGGCGCCGACTGAGGTACTGGCGGAACAGCATCACTACGCGCTGCGCGCCTTGCTCGACGGGCTAGAAGTGCCCGACGAGGCGCGGCTCGGCGGTCGCAGACCGTTGCGGCTGTGCTTGCTCAGCGGTTCGAGTTCGGCGACGCAGCGTCGCGAGGCGCTCGTGCAGATTGCCACGGGTGCTGCGGACATCGTCGTGGGCACGCACGCGCTGCTCGAAGAATCGGTGAGCTTCCGGTCGCTCAGTGTCGTCGTGGTGGACGAGCAGCACCGATTCGGCGTGTCGCAGCGGTCGCGGCTGCGCGAGAGCGGGCGGGACGACCGCCGCATTCCCCACCTGCTGGTAATGACCGCGACGCCCATTCCTCGCACGGCCGCGATGACCGTGTATGGCGATCTCGACGTCTCGGTGCTCGACGAATTGCCGCCGGGCCGCACGCCGATCGCCACGCAGTGGGTGCGCGGCCCCCTGGAAGCCGAGGCGATGTGGACCGAGGTGCGCTGCGAGATCGAAGCGGGGCATCAGGCATATGTGGTGTGCCCGCTGATCACCGAGAGCGAGAGCCTCGACGTCCGATCCGCCGAGCAAACGCATGCAGAACTCGAAGCCGGCCCGCTGGCGGGCTTGCGCGTCGGGCTGTTGCACGGGCGCCTGCCTTCGGCCGACAAGGAAGCCACGATGGCCCAGTTCCGGGACGGCAAGCTCGACGCTCTGGTCGCGACGACGGTCATTGAAGTCGGGATCGACGTTCCGAATGCCACCGTGATGGTCGTGCTGTCTGCTGACCGTTTCGGCATCGCGCAGCTGCACCAGCTGCGGGGCCGGGTGGGTCGGGGCAGCGATGCGTCGTCTTGCTATCTCGTCAGCGACGATGATCCGACTCCCACCGCCATGCAGCGGTTGACGGCGCTCTCGGAGTCAAGCGACGGGTTCAAGCTGGCCGAAGTCGACCTCGAGCTGCGCGGCGAGGGCACGCTGTTCGACGAGCGGCAATCGGGGCGCAGCGATCTGAAGCTGGCGTCGCTCGCCCGGGACCTGAAGTGGGTGCAGGCGGCCCGCGACGCAGCCACCGATCTCATTGCGGCCGACGGCGATCTCGATGCGCATCCGGCGCTCGCAGATGAGATCGACTGGTTCGCCAGCCGTCGAGATCCCGACTACCTCCAGCGCAGCTAGCTCCCTGCTGCTGGCGGACTGGTGTTGTCGGAGCGCAGCAGGACTGTGATGACGGGCGTGCCGTAGCGGCGTACGCGATGCGTTTGCCAGCCATGGTTCGAACCGTGCTCGATCTCGCGGTCCGACTCGCACACCAGCACGTTGGCGTTCATCGTGTCGAGGAGATCGCTCCAGCCGTCGAACCGGTAGGGCGGATCGGCGAACGCAAGGTCGACCGGATCGCCCTGGGCCGCCAGATATCGGCCGACGTCGGTCCGGATCACCGTGGCGCGATCGCTGATGCCGAGTGCTGTCAGGTTCGTTGCGATGGTTCGGCAGGCCGCTGCGTCGAAGTCCACGAGCGTGGCGTGCGCGGCACCGCGCGAGAGCGCCTCGATCCCGAGCGCGCCGGAGCCGGCGAACAGGTCCAGCACCGTGGCCTCCTCGGGCAACTCCAGACTCACGAGCATGTTGAAGATGGCCTCGCGGGCACGGTCCGATGTCGGCCGGATCGCATCCGCGCCGGCCGTCTCCAGGCGACGACCGCCCAACGCCCCGCCGACAACGCGCACGATGTCACGGTACGCCCGATGACCCGTGATATCGCGTGCCGCCGCACAGATCACATAGCAGCAGGAGCCGCAACGGCAGCGACCCGTGCGACACTGCGACCATGGATGACGTCGCGGTGCCTGCAGAGATCGTCTGCGTCGACTGCGGTGGGCGCTGCGGCCTGCTGAGCGTGCCGGAGCCGGACTGGGGGTTCCAGCCCGGAGATGTCGTCGCCTACCGCTGCGCTGACTGCGGCGACCGCTGGGACCTCATCGTCCCCGACACCGAATCCGCAGGCTGATCCGGGCCGCGGCATCGCCTGCCGGCCCGGCGGGGAGGGTCCCTCGATTCGTGACCGTGGCGCGGTACGGTCGCCCCACTGGACACGGATCGATCCGGAGGACCGTTTTCGGTGGTCATGGCGATGTATCCAGGCTCGTTCGATCCTGTGCACAACGGGCATCTCGACGTGATATCGGCGGCGTCCCGGCTGTTCGACTCGGTCACGGTGGCGGCCATGCGGAATCCCGCCAAGGCCACGCCCCTGTTCTCCGATGACGAGCGGGTCGCGATGATCGTCGAAGCGACCAGCCATCTCGGCAACGTCTCGGTGGTGCAGTTCGGAGAACTGGTCGTCGACCTTGCTCAGCGCCTGGGTGCCGATGTCATCGTGAAGGGGCTTCGCAGCCAGAGCGACTTCGAGTCCGAGTTGCGCATGGCGCACATGAATCACTCGGTCACCGGTGTCGAGACCGTCTTCGTCCCTCCGCGGACCGAGCATCTCTTCATCGCTTCCAACTACATCCGGGAGATCACCAAGTTCGGCGGCGACTGCTCGCACCTCGTGCCGCCCGCGGTGGCCGCTCGACTGCAGCAGCACATCACGCAGGAGGCGGGCACATGAGCATGTCCGAGGGCGGCGTCGAGGCGCCGCCGCAGCTGGGGGTTCACCCCGCAGCGCCCCAGCCGCAGGCTCCGTTCGGGCAGCCGTCGTTCGAGACTTCGGCGGCCACTGAGGAGACGCCGATGTCACCTCATGCTCGTGGCCCGGCGACGCTCGCCCCACGCCCTGCCTCGGTGACGGCCGAGCAGTTCATCCGTGAGGCCATGGAGATCATCGACGCGGCACGCCCGATGCCGCTGTCCACTTCGGTCATGATCAACCGGGACGAGGTGATGACCCTGCTCGAGTCTGCGCTGGCAGCCGTGCCCGACGAGACACGCCAGGCCCGCTGGCTGCTGCGCGAGCGCGATGAGGTGCTGGCCCAGGCACGCGTCGATGCCAATCTGGTCATCGATGAGGCACGCAGCCGCGTCGCCCAGATGGTGCAGCGAACCGAGGTCGTGCGCACAGCCGAGCGGCGTGCGCGCCAGCTGCTCGACGATGCCCGGATCCAAACCCGTCGCCGCCGCCACGAAGTCGACGAGTACTGCGAGCGGCAGCTCGCGCAGTTCGCGAGCGCTGTCGACCAAGTTCAGATTGCAGTACAGGCCGCCCGGCGAAAGCTCGGCAAGCGTGCCGCGACGCCGGTGGCGCCTGCTTCACCGAGTGCTCCGCCTGCGCACAGCGGGGGAGACGCCGCGGGCACCGGCGCACCCAGATCGGCTGGCCGCGTCCCTGACGCTCGTCCGCCCGACACTCATCCAGTGGTGTTCGACCAGGATCAGATGTGAGCACGAGAGGCTGAGCCCCGGGCCCGAGCGGCCCGTGAGCGCAGCGAACAGGAGCGGGGAGCAGGGTGCGAAGCCGTGGCCCGAGCGGCCCGTGAGCGACAGCGAACAAGAGCGGGAAAGAACTGGTGCAACAAGGGAACGCTGACCCCAGCGCGGTGCCTGCGAGCCGCCGCCAGCGGTCCCTGTCTGTTCCTCTGCGGTTGATTTCGGACGGGCAGCTCGCGTGGTCTGCGACGGTGCCGGCGTCAGCGCTGCTCGTCCCTGAATCACAGGATTCCCTGCGCATCGCTGATGTTGAAGTGCCGCTCGACAGCGATGTGAGCGTGGCATTGGTGCTGGAGCTGATCAGCGGTGGCCTCAGCGTCGCCGGTGAGGTCACGGCCGCGTGGTCGGGACCGTGCGCTCGTTGCTGGCTGCCGCTCGACGGGGAGGCGCAGACGACGGTCCGCGAGGTGTTCACCGCCGAACCCCGTGAGGGCGAGCAATACGGATTGGGCCCCGAATATGCAGATCTCACTCCGATGGTGCGAGAGGCGGTACTGCTCGAGCTGCCCATCGAGGCCATTCGGTGCCCGCATCCCGAGCCGTGCCCGAACCTTCCCGCACAACTCACCGAGGCCCGCGACGATTCGGCCGACGGCGGCCCGGCGGAGCTTGCAGATCCGCGCTGGGAGGCGCTGGAGGCGCTGCGAGGCCGAATGGACGAGCCGTCCTGATGTCCAGTTCGCGTATCGGGTCAGAGGTGCCAATGGATAGGCTGCATGGTCCGCTCGAGGAGTCGATCCGATCGAGGAGCCCGAACGGTGGCAGTCCCCAAGAAGAAGACATCCAAGAGCAAGACGCGTTCGCGCCGCGCCGCGGCGTGGCGTCTGGCCGAGGCACCACGGAGCCTGTGCCCGCGCTGCGGCGCGGCAAAGCTGCCCCACCGAGTCTGCGGGCAGTGCGGCTGGTACGGCGGTCGCCAGGCCCTCGATATCGCCTAGGGCAGAGCCGAATGGCAACCTCGGTGCCGGGCTGATGACGCTGCCGGTCGCCGTGGACGCGATGGGCGGCGATGATGCCCCCGGTGCGGTCGTGGAGGGCGCGCTGGAGGCCGTGCGCGAGGGTCTCGATGTCGTCCTCGTGGGTCGCCGCGATGCCATTGCTGCTGCCGGCGGTGAGTCGCTCCCCATCATCGAGGCCGCAGACGTCATCGAGATGTCCGAGGAGCCGAGCCGTGCGGTGCGGACCAAGAAGGACTCGTCGATCAGCCGTGCGGTGAACGCAGTGCGCGGCGGCGAGGCCGCAGCGATGGTGAGCGCCGGCAATACCGGTGCCGTAGCGGCGGCAGCCCTGCTGAGGCTCAGGCGCCTGCCCGGAGTTGCCCGGCCGGCCATAGCGACAGCGTTTCCCGTCCCCGGCGGCCGTACGGCGCGCGTCCTGCTCGACTCGGGCGCGATGGCCGACTGCAGCGCTCAGTGGCTGCACCAGTTCGCCCGGCTCGGCTCGGCATACAGCCGCATCCGTTTCGGCGTGGCGGCACCGCGGGTCGGGTTGCTCTCGATCGGCGAGGAGCCCGAGAAGGGCAGCCTGCTCGTCAAGGAGACCCACCAGCTGCTTGCGGCCGACGACGAGATCGACTTCTACGGCAACGTCGAAGGGGGCGATCTCCTCGACGGCCCCGTGGACGTCGTGGTCACTGACGGCTTCACCGGCAACGTGCTCCTGAAATCGCTCGAAGGCACGGCGTCGTTCTTCGTGCGTCTGATCCTCGAACGTCTCGCCGAGGGCGGGGAGGCGGGTGCGGCAGCACTTCGCCTGCTCGCGCCGCTTGCCGACGAACTGAGCGCCGACAACATCGGCGGAGCGATGCTGCTCGGCGTTCGGGGCGTCTGTGTGATCGCGCACGGTTCGTCGAGTCCTAAGGCCATCACGAGCGCCATCAGGTCCGCACATCGGATGGTCGAGGCTGATTTGCTGGGCGAGCTAGCGGCCGTCAGTCTCCCCGCGGCCGACCGGCTGAGCCCTGGGCCCGCCAGCCCGGTCGCATGAGCACGGAGAGCTAGAGCGGGAGACGCACGGCGACGCCGCGGCCAGCACGGTTGGCCACCGGTAGGCTCATCGCCGCGATGCCCGCCGAAACTCATGTGCGCCAGAGTCCTCCCGAGCGTGAGGAGGTCTTCGATCTCATCCGCGACCAGCTCGCCGACATCTTGGAGCTGGAACCTGCCCAGGTCGCCGAGTCGTCCTCGTTTGTGGACGACCTTGGTGCCGATTCGCTGGCACTGATCGAACTGGTCGAGGCGCTGGAAGAGGAGCTGTCGGACCGCACGGTGGGCTTTCGTATCGAAGACGAAGACCTCGAAGACCTCAAGACCGTGCGAGACGCCATCGACTACGTGATGGAGCGCGTCGGCTGACGTGGAGGCCGCTGTCGCCGAACTCGCTGAGCACGACAGCTTTGAGCGGCGTGTCGGATATCGCTTTGCCGACGCCGGACTTCTGACCGAGGCGCTGTCGCACCGGAGCTGGTGCCATGAGCGCAACGTTGAACAGCCGACGGGATCGCAGGTGGCCTCCAACGAACGCTTGGAGTTCCTCGGAGACGCCGTGCTCGGTCTCTGTGTCTGCCAGCTTGCGGTGACGCGCTGGCCTGATCTCGGACCAGGTGACCTGAGTGCGGTGCGATCCGCCGTAGTGAACGCCGGCGCGTTGGCCGAAGCCGCTCGACACTGCGAGCTGGGGCCGGCGCTGCTGCTCGGCAAGGGTGAGGCTGCGACGGGTGGCGCTGACAAGGAGTCGATCCTGGCCGATGGGCTCGAAGCGGTGCTGGGCGCGGTGTTCCTCGACAGCGGCCTCGCTGCTGCTCGCGACATCGTCGAGCGGCTGCTGGGCGAGCGTCTTGCCGAAGCGGCGAGCGAGCCGGGCACGCGTGAAGCAAAGAACCGGCTGCAAGAACTCGTAGCCCGGCAATTCGGCACCGAGCCCACCTACGACGTGTCGAGCTCGGGACCAGCGCACCGCCCTCGATTCGTTGCCGCGGCACGCATTCTCGATGAGGTCTGGGGGCGCGGCGAGGGTTCCACCAAGCGTGCTGCCGAGCGGCGCGCGGCCCAAGCTGCGTGCATTCGCTTTCGAGACCTCGACGATCCACCTGTCGATGCGGAGGAACCCGCTCATGGCTGAATTACCGGAGATCGAGATCGCCCGACGCGATCTCGACAAGGAAATCACGGGCCGCCGGGTCAAAACGGTCGATGTCCCGGGCACCAAGAAGGCGCTGCCGGCCATGCGGTCGAAGCAGCAATTCGCCGACCTGCTCAAGGGCAAGAAGATCTTGTCGGTAGCTCGCGACGGCACGCTGTTGCTGTTCGACCTCGGACCGGACGAGGTCATGGTGGCGCACTTTGGCGCTACCGGGTCACTGCGGCGGGCCACGTCCAGAACGCCCCAGGATCCCGACACCAAGGTCGTGCTGACGTTCACCAAGGGCGGACAGTTGCGCCTGCTCGACTCGGGTGCTGAGGCGACGCTGCGTGTGATCGCGAAGAACCGCTACCACAAGGTGTTCCCGGACCAGGTCGATCTCGGCTTCGACCCGGTCGACATGCCGATGCCCTGGACCGACTTCGCCCTCATGCTGCGCGGTCGTTCCGACACCATCCGCGATCTGCTCTTGGACCAGACCTTCGTCGTGGGGCTCGGACCGATGTACTCCGACGAGGTGCTGCATGCAGCACGCCTCTCCCACGCACGAGTTGCCAGCGAACTGAACACGCAAGAAGTGCGGCGGCTCTACCGTGCCATCGTCGAGACGGTTCACAACTCCATCAAGTACCGGGGTTCGGGCACGAGCGGCCATCTCGACATCTTCGGCAAGTCAGGGGGCTTCGATCCCTACCTCGAAGTCTTCGGCCGGGCGGGAGAGCGATGTCGCAATGGCCGGGGCGATGTCCTCACCGCGGTCATCCGGGGTGTGACGCACCATTACTGCGATTATCAGGTGTAGACGCCAACCCTCACACTTCGAGCTGCCGTGTTCCTTCGCTCACTGACACTGTCCGGTTTCAAATCGTTCGCAGACACGGCCACGCTCACCTTCGAGCCAGGCGTCACGGTGGTGGTGGGCCCGAACGGCAGCGGCAAGTCGAACGTCGTCGACGCCATTGCGTGGGTGCTCGGTGCGCAGGGACCGCGCGCGTTGCGAGGTCAGCGGATGGACGATGTCGTCTTCGCGGGCACTGATCGCCGGACGGCCCTCGGCCGTGCACAGGTCACCCTGATCATCGACAACGAGTCGCAGACGCTGCCCACGCAGACTGCAGAAGTAGCCATCACTCGCACGCTGTTCCGCTCGGGCGAGTCCGAATATGCACTCAATGGGACGCCCTGCCGGCTGCTCGACCTGCAGGAACTGCTCAATGACGCCGGCGTCGGCCGTCAGCAGCACATCATCGTTGCCCAAGGCCAGATCGAGCAGGTTTTGGCAGCCCGTCCCGAAGAACGGCGAGCGCTGATCGAGGAAGCGGCCGGAGTGCTGAAGTTCCGCCGTCGCAAGGAACGCGCCGAGCGACGGCTGGAGAGCACCGAGGCAAATGTGACTCGCTTGGTGGATCTGCAGCGTGAGCTGCGTCGCCAGCTCCGGCCGCTGGAGCGGCAGGCCAACGCAGATCGTCGGCACCAGGAGATCAGCGCAGAACTGGCTGAGCTTCAGCTCTACAACGCGGGACGTGAGCTGGCTGCACATCAGGCGGCGCAGAGCACGTCCGACGCTCGGCGAGTCGAATTCGCAGCCCAGCGGGAAGCGGCGGCGGCCTCGATCTCCGAGATCGACGGTGCCATCGACGACGCGCAGTCGCAGCTCGCACAACTGACCGCCGAGCCGGCCGATCGGCTGCCGAGGGTGGTGTCACTGTCGGAGCGGGCGCGCGGCCTGGTCGGCCAGACGTATGAGCGAATGCGCTCAGTCGAGCGAGAACGCAACGCCCTGCTCGATTCTGACGTCGTCGTGACGCTGACCGACGAGCACGCACGCGTCTCAGCCGAACTGGCAGAGATCGATGCGGCCCCAGCGCAGGCTGCACCGTCGGAGGAACCGCCCGACGAGGCCGGCTCGGAATTCGGCGACGATGCAGCCGTCGAAACAGCCGAAAAGGCCAGTGCCGAGGCTGAGGCGCGTCTCGCCGCAGCAGCGACAACGCTGTCACAGGCCGACGAGCATCAGCGAAGCGCGGCGGAGGAGCTGCAGCACTGGATCGGACGGTTCGAGGCGTTGGCGTCTGCCGTTGCCGCAGCACGCACAGATTCCGGCATCGCTGCACTGGATGGCGTGACCGGAGTAGTCGGTGTGCTCGGCGATCTGGTGACGATCGACGGCGGCTGGGAGGCTGCCGCTGAGGCTGCCGCGGACGGGGCGCTGTCTGCAGTCGTCGTTCGCGACGACGGAGCGGCTTCCGCGGCGCTCGCAGCGCTTGCCGACGGCGACACGAGCGGCTCGGTGATCTCGCTCGACAAGCTGCCAGCCGTTCGTGAACCGAGCCGCCAAGCAGCAGACAGCGAGTTCGTGCGGCCGCATCTGCAGCTCGCCGCCGACGCTCCGGAGTGGTGCCGCAGCGAGCTCGAGACGTTGCTGGACGCGGTCGTCGGTGCAGCAATTTGTGTTCCAGGTGACTGGTCCAGTGCGTACGACCGCGCGCTGGCCGACCGCGACGCGGTCTTTGTGACAGCAGACGGCGATCGGTTCGGGCCTCGAAGTTGGCGGATCGGCAGCACGGGGCCGGCTGCGGCCATCGCGGCGCTCGATCACGCACGCGGACGGATTGACGAGCTGACACACGATCATCGAGGGGCGGCCGCAGCGTGGGCCTCGGCACAGCAGGCGCACGGGGCAGCGCTTGATGCGTTCCAGCAGGCCCAGCGCACAGCGGAGACGCTGCGACGCCGCATCGCCGCTGCTGCGGCTCGGCACGACGCTCAGACTCAGGCCGCCCACGACCGGGCCGCAGCGCAGCAGCAGCGCCGGTCGGCGCTCGCCGAGCGGCTCGGTGCCATTTCGCAGCGTCTTGCCGGTCACGAGAGTTCACGAGCGGCCGCGTCCGCTCGGCTGGACAGGGCCGAGGTCATCGCGTCGGGGTTGGATCATCTTGCGCGGCTGCTCTCGCAGCACCGTCAGCGCCTCGATGCCGAGGCGCGGCACCTGCGTTCTCGCCACGAGGCCCGCACCGAGCTTGTACGGCAGCTCACCGAACGCCTCGATGCACTCCGCCACGAGCGTGACGCTGCTGCTTCGCGCCAAGAGCAGCTGCGCACTGAGCTGGCGGCTCTCGACGTGGCAGATGCAGAACGGCGCACCAAGCGTGACGCCCTTGTCTCGGCGCTGCGCGCCGATTTCGGCGCAGACCCTGCGACGGCGCTTGCTGCCTCGCCGCCGCCGCTGCCCGACGGTGTCAGCGCCTCGGCACACGAGCGGGCGCTGCGTTCGGATCTGAACCGTCTGGGCCCGGTGAATCCGCTGGCGCTGTCGGAGTACGAGGAGGCTTCGGAGCGCTTCGAATTCGTGGCCGCCCAGCTCGCGGATGTGCGCAACAGCCGCAGAGAGCTGCACAAGGTCATCCGTGCCATAGACGCAGAGATCATTGCCACATTCGCGGACGCATTCGATGACGTCGCGAGGAACTTTGCCGAGCTGTTCAGCACGCTGTTCCCGGGCGGCACGGGCCGGCTCTCGCTGTCCGACCCCGAAGAGCTGCTCACATGCGGTGTGGAGCTCGACGTTCGGCCAGCCGGCAAGCGCATCGGGCGCCTGTCGCTGCTGTCAGGCGGCGAGCGCTCGCTGGTGGCGCTGGCCTACCTCTTCGCTGTGTTCCGCAGCAGGCCGTCGCCGTTCTATGTCCTCGACGAAGTCGAAGCAGCGCTCGACGACGTCAACCTGCAGCGTTTCCTGGATCTCGTGGCAGAGTTCCGGCGAGGATCGCAGTTGATCATCGTGAGCCACCAACGACGCACGATGGAATCGGCTGACGTGTTGTACGGCGTGTCCATGCCGCCCGGTGGCTCGAGCGTGGTCGTCTCGGAGCGGCCTTCCCAGGCGGCTGCGCTCATCGCTGCTGGCGGCTCGCCCGTCGCCGACGAGCCCATGGCGGGACAGCCCGAGTCGGAGCACAGCAGGGAGCCCGCGACGGCGCCTCGGTAGCCTGCCGACCAGTGAGCACCACGACAGTTCTCATCGTCATTGTCATCTTCGTCGTGGCAACGGTGCTCCTGGGCTCTCTTCCGTTCGTTCATCGCGCGAGGCAGCGGCGCTCGAGACCGGCATCACCGCACACGCCTGTCGCCGTGTCCCCGCCTGCGGCACGGGCGACCGATGAGCCGGTCGCGGTGCCCACGCCGGCCCCAGCCACCTTCAGCTCTGGGCTGGCCTCATCGCGCCGCACACTGCGCGACCGGTTGGCGCCAGTCAACCGACGGCGACCTGACGAAGCGATCTGGGAGGGCCTGGAAGAGGCCCTGCTTGGCGCCGATGTCGGCGTGGCGACCACCATGGCCACACTGGAACGCCTGCGCAGCACGGCCGCCGATCAGGGCATCGTCGATGCCGACGAACTGGTGCAAGCACTGGCTGAGGGGATGCGCGCAGCGCTTGATGCGGATCGCACGCTGCATGCGACCGCTCCGGACCGGGAGGACGCCACGCCCGTCTGGCTGTTCGTGGGTGTCAATGGCGTGGGCAAGACCACCACGATCGGCAAGGTGGGCGCCCGGCTCTCGGCGAGCGGTCAGCTTGTGGTGATGGCGGCGGCCGACACCTTCCGCGCAGCCGCGGCTTCGCAGCTGCAGACGTGGGCTGATCGATGCGGGGCGGAGCTGATCTCGGGCAGCTCGGGGGCGGATCCCAGCTCGGTCGTGCATGACGCTGTCAGCGCGGCGGCGGCCCGAGGTGCCGACGTGGTGCTTGCTGACACTGCCGGCAGGCTGCAGAACCGCAAGAACCTGATGGACGAGCTAGCGAAAGTCCGCCGGGTCGCTGATCGTGAACCGGGCGCTGTTGCCGAGACGCTGCTCGTCATCGACGCCACGACTGGTCAGAATGGCTTGAGCCAAGCGCGGGCCTTCGCCGAGGCCACCGATGTCACGGGCGTGGTGCTCACCAAGCTGGACGGCTCGGCCAAAGGCGGCATTGTCTTCGCCATCGAGGCCGAGCTGGGCCTTCCGGTGAAGCTCGTGGGGCTCGGCGAGGGTCCCGACGATCTCGTCGACTTCGACGCAGACAGCTACGTCAATGCGTTGCTCGGCGTCGATGCCAGCGAGTAGGGATGAGTGATGTTCGACACGCTGACTGAACGCCTGTCCGGAACTCTGCGGGGCCTGCGGGGTCGCGGGCGGATGCGTCCCGCCGACGTCGACGAGGCACTGGCCGAGATCCGGTTGGCGTTGCTCGAAGCCGACGTCAACGTTGCGGTCGTGCGCCGCTTCGTGGAGCGGGTCCGTGAACGCAGCGTCGGCGGCGAGGTCACCGCCAGCCTCACGCCCGGCCAGCAGGTCACCAAGATCGTCTACGACGAGCTCATCGACATCTTGGGCACCAGCCCGCTGAACGTCCAGTTTGCGTCGAAGCCGCCCACGGTGGTGCTGCTGGCCGGACTCCAGGGCTCCGGCAAGACGACCGCTGCAGCCAAGTTGGCCCAATGGTGCAAGTCCCAGGGACGCAACCCCCTGCTTGTCGGAGCCGACCTGCAGCGCCCCGCAGCCGTCGAGCAGTTGCGGACGCTTGCCCGCAGCATCGATGTCGAGGTATGGAGCCAAGCGGGCGATACAGGCGAAGCGGGCGACCCCGTGGCCTGTGCAGCCGGCGGACTCGCCCACGCCCGCCATGCCGGCCGCGATGTGCTCATCGTGGACACGGCGGGCCGGCTGGCGGTCGATGCCGAGCTGATGACCGAGGCGGCGCGCATCTCGGACGCCGTCGAGCCCCACTACACCTTCCTCGTCGTCGACTCCATGGTGGGCCAGGACGCAGTTGCGACCGCTGAGGCCTTCCACGCAACGCTCGAAGTGGACGGGATCATCCTGACCAAGCTCGACGGCGATGCTCGCGGCGGCGCGGCCCTGTCGGTTGCCGAGGTCGTCGGCCGCCCTGTGGCCTTCGCGTCAGTCGGGGAGAAGATCGACGACTTCGAGCAGTTCCATCCGGACCGCATGGCGAGCCGGATTCTCGGCATGGGCGACGTGATGACGCTCATCGAGAAGGCAGAGCGCGTCTACGAGCAAGAAGAGGCGGAAGCGGCAGCGCAGCGCCTCGTCGAGGGCACTTTCACGCTCGATGACTTCGTGGACCAGCTTCGTCAGCTCCGCAAGATGGGCAACCTGCAGAGCATCGTCTCGATGATGCCGGGCGTCTCCGACCAGGTCCGCAATGCCGAGATCGATGACGATCGCATCACCACCGCCGAAGCCATTGTGCTGTCGATGACGCCCGCGGAGCGTGTGTCGCCGGAGATCATCGACGCCTCCCGCCGAGCCCGCATCGCCGCCGGCAGCGGCACATCGTCAGCGCAGGTCAGCAACCTGCTCAAGCAGTTCACGCAGATGCGCAAGATGATGGGCGGCATGATGGGTCTGGGCTCGAAGCGCCGGCCGACCGGCCGGAAGGCTGCTCGCAAGCGCTCGAAGGGCGCCGGTCGTGCCGGCGGCTCGCGCACTGGCGGCGGAGGCAGGGCCACACCCAAGGGAGCGTCTCGGACGGGCAAGCCGGGAGGCCAACCTTCGGTCGCTGACATCGACTGGGACGCGCTCGACCTGAAGCTGCCCGGCCGCTGAGCATCTCCTGCGAAGTCACAGAGCCACCAGCTGGGGGAGCGGATGAGGGCTCTGCGACGTTGCGACCTGCCGGATCGCGGGAGCGGAGAACTCATCCGCTGCCCCAGCGGGCGCACCTCACTGGGGTTAGCGGGCAGTGGCCCGTTAGGATCGTCCGTCGGCGCGGCGGCCCAGTGGATCGCCGATCCCCAACGAGCCCCCATCCGAATTCACCTAACCGGGAGCAACATGGCCGTTCGTCTGCGCCTCAAGCGCACCGGCAAGAAGAAGCAGCCCAGCTATCGCGTCGTCGCGGTCGACAGTCGCAAACCGCGCGATGGCCGTGTGCTGGAGATCATCGGCACCTACGACCCTCGACAGGAGCCCTCTGCGATCTCGATTGCCAATGAGCGCGCTGTCCATTGGCTCAGCCACGGGGCTCAACCCAGCGACACCGTCTCCAAACTGCTGACGATCTCCGGCGCATGGGACGAATTCCGCTCGCAGGGCTCAGCGGCGCCCGCAGACGGCAGTGCCGAGGCCGTGCAAGCTGCGCCTGCCGAGCCCGCCCCCGCACCCACTCCCGACTTGGTGCTCGACGATCCTGCACCCGCGCCCGACCTGGTGCTCGATGCCCCTGAGCCGAACGCAGACGATCCGCCGGAGGCCTCCGCAGAGGTGCCTGCCGACGAGCCGGCGCCCCAGAACGGGGCAGACGAGCCGAAGTCAACTGAACCTGGGGAGGCCCAGTGACCGAAGTCGACACTGCCGCCGACACCGACACCACCACTGCCGAAGAGGTACTGCTGTATCTCATCGCCCAGCTTGTCGAGCATCCCGATCAGGTGGAAGTAGAGATCGCCGAGTCAGGCTCGAAGCTGAGCCTGACGGCAACGGTGAGCTCGGAGGACATCGGCCGGGTCATCGGCAAGCGAGGTCGCGTCGCGAACGCCATCCGAACGCTGGTGCGCGCCGCAGCCCATCGCGATGGCGTCCAGGTCGAAGTCGACTTCCGGGACTGAATCCCGCCCGGCGGAGGCTGAGCCGTCAGGCGAAGCCGTGGCCCGAGCGGCCCGTGAGCGCAGCGAACAAGAGCGGGAAACAACGGGTACCCCGGCAGGAAGGTCCGTCAGACAGCGCAGTCGATCGCGCCTGCTGGAGATCGCAACTGTCGGACGCGCGCATGGCGTGCGCGGCCATGTCGTGATGCACCCGGTCACCAACCGGCTGGAGCGATTCGAAGTCGGCTCGCGGCTCATCACTGCCTCGGGGGAGCGAACAGTGTCCCGTGCCCGTTTCGACGGGAATCGATGGCTCGTCAGCTTTGAGGGCATCGATGATCGTGATGCTGCGGCAGCGCTGACCGGCACGACGGTGTTCGCTGAGCCGCTGGACGATCCCGACGAGCTGTGGGTGCATGAGCTGTGCGGAAGCTCGGTCATCGATCAGCACGGATTCGACGCCGGTGTGATCACGAGCGTCGTGGCCAATCCGGCCGCGGACCTGCTCGAGCTCGACACCGGGCACCTGGTGCCGCTGACCTTCGTGGTGCGCAGCGAACCCGGTGCCGTCCACGTGGAGGTGCCCGATGGCCTCTTCGAACTCGGGTAGCGCCCAGCGCACCCCAGCACGCGACACGGTGGCGGGGCTGCGCATCGACCTGTTCTCGATCTTCCCTGCCGAGCTCGATGCCATGTGCGATCTGAGCATTCTCGGGCGGGCCCGAGAGCGCGGCTTGCTCGACATCCGCTGCCGCGACCTGCGGCTGGCGACCACCGACGCCCATCGCACGGTTGACGGCGCCCCCTTCGGAGGCGGGCCGGGCATGATCCTGATGCCCGAGCCGGTCTTCGTCGCCGTCGAGACCGTGGCGCCTCCGCGGCCGCTGCTGCTGCTCGACGCCGGAGGCCGGCGGTTCGATCAGGCGATGGCAGCTGAACTGGCCGCCTCAGGCGGCTTCAGCCTGCTGTGCGGCCGCTATGAAGGCGTGGACGAACGCATACGCACTGAGCTTGTCGACGGCTCGCTGTCCATTGGCGATGTCGTGCTGGCCGGCGGCGAATTCGCCGCCATGGCCGTCGTGGAGGCGGTCGGGAGGCTCGTGCCCGGTGTGCTGGGCAACGAGGCTTCCAGCGCAGACGAGAGCTTTGCCGCCGGGTTGCTGGAATACCCGCAGTGGACGCGCCCCGCATCGTTCCGCGGGCTCGACGCGCCCGAAGTGCTGCGCAGCGGCGACCACGCTCGTGTCGGTCGTTGGCGTCTGGCGATGGCGCTGGTTCGCACTGCGGCAGAGCGCCCCGACCTGCTGGCAGCACGAGGCGTGAGCGAGGCGGACCGGGAGCTCCTCGCAGAGTTCGGCCTCGAACTCCCGTTGCGGCAATCCGCGGACTGACCACTAGCCTGCGGTGTTCGTCGTCACGCCGATCACGGGAGTCGGATCGCCATGGGCAGCACCGATCTTGTCGACCAGGCTCGTCTTCGAGACGATCATCCCGACTTCGGCCCCGGTGACACCGTGCGCGTCCACGTGCGCGTCGTCGAGGGCAACCGGCAGCGCACGCAGGTGTTCGAGGGGTACGTGATCGCACGGCACTCGTCGGGCATCAGCGAGACCTTCACGGTTCGCAAGCTCAGCTTCGGTGTCGGGGTCGAGCGGACATTTCCGCTGCACGCTCCTACCATCGCGAAGATCGAGCGTGTCACGGTCGGCGATGTGCGCCGAGCGAAGCTGTACTACCTGCGCGACCGCGTCGGCAAGGCAGCGCGCATTCCCGAGAAGCGGTTCTAGCGGCACACCGTCGATGCGTGGGTCGCGCAACCGTCGTCGGCCCAGGCTTCACAGCAGCGTGAGGCATCGGTGACCGTTCGGCGTCAGGCGCTCGGCCGCTATGGCGAGGATCTCGCTGAGCGTTGGTACGCCGAGCGTGGTTACCGCACGCTCGACCGCAACTGGCGCTGCGCCGCCGGCGAGCTGGATCTGGTGGTCACCGACGGCACTGAGCTGGTGATCTGCGAGGTCAAGACCCGCTCGAGCGGTCGCTTCGGGACGGGCTTTGAGGCCATCACTGCCCGCAAGCAGCAACAGGTTCGGCGCTTGGCCGCCGAGTACGTGCGCCGGCGCGGCGGCTGGCGCGGGCCGATCCGCTGCGATGCCGCGTCCGTGATGGGCCGCAAGGTAGAGGTGCTCACCGGGGCCTTCTAGCGGCCGGCGCCGTTCACCCCACCGGCCGCCGCCGGTCGCGTGCCTGCCAGCAACCCCAGTGCCAGTGACGCCGCAGGTCGGGAGCATCGACCGGCACCGCGACCACATGGCCGGTACCGGCCTCGATGGAGTTGGCGCAGCCGCCGCAGACGTATCGCTTGACCGCTTCGAAAGGCTGCACCCGGCGCACCTCGAAACCGGGCACGGGCTCGAGTTGGCGCGTCGGCGTCATCAGGCCAGCACCGCCCACAGCACCAGGCCGAGCGCGACCAGCGACGCAACGGCAACGAGTACGTAGTCGATCCGGGTGATGCTGTGCTTGCGATACGGGTCGTATCCCACTCGTGCAGTATCGCCCGGCGCGGCTCGGCCGCGTGGCAGCGGAAAATGCCGGCTCGCCCGTGGACGCCTCGGTGTACGGTGCCCAGCCGAGGCCGCCGCAATGGCCCGGACGCCAGGGTGTAGGCCCTGAGCGTCAGACGCCGCCGGTGCTGCTGCGCTGATCGTTGCCCCCAGCGGGCTTCTTCGTCGAACCCGGACTGCGCCGCTGCGGCGCTGTGTCCGGCCCGAGTTGCCGGAGGAAGCCCATGCTGGCTACCGCAACGGCCGCGACGCTCGTCGGCGTCGACGGCCATGTCGTCACCGTTGAAGTTCACATCTCGAGCGGTCTGCCGTCGTTCACCATCGTCGGGCTGCCCGACGCCGCATGCCGCGAAGCGCGCGACCGGGTCCGCGCAGCGGTGCTCTCGTCCGGGCTCGAGTGGCCGCAGGGGCGCGTCACGGTGAACTTGGCACCGTCGGGGCTGCGCAAGGGCGGTGCCGTGCTGGACTTGGCCATGGCGGTGGCGTTCTTGGCCGTCACCGGGCAGCTTCCGGCCGAGTCGCTGCGGGGCAGGGCCTTCGTGGGAGAACTGGGCCTCGACGGTGCCATTCGAGGTGTCGTCGGCGTGCTGCCGCTGGTGGACGCGCTGCGCGACCGGGCCGTGGTAGTGGCACCCGAGGCGTATCACGTCGCCCGTGTCGCGGCACCGCGTGAGGTGTACGCCGTGGGTTCGCTCAGCACGTTGGCTTCGGTGTTGGCGGCCCGAGCGCCGTGGCCCGATCCGCCCCACGATCCGCCTGCGCCTGCTGCGGTACCGGTGCCTGATCTCGGCGACGTGATCGGTCAGCCCTCCGCCCGACGAGCAGTCGAGGTTGCTGCGGCGGGCGGCCACCACCTGCTGATGCTGGGTCCGCCCGGTGCAGGCAAGACGATGCTGGCCCGGCGGCTGGTGGGCCTGCTGCCCGAGCTCAGCCGGGAATGCGCGATGGAGGCCACGAGGGTCCAGTCGGCCGCTGGCTTGCCGCTGCCGACAGGCCTAGCGACTCGGCCGATTCTTCGCAGCCCCCATCACACAGCCACGATGGCGGCGCTGGTGGGCGGAGGCACTACTGCGATCCGGCCCGGCGAGATCTCGCTGGCACACCGCGGCGTGCTGTTCCTCGACGAACTCGGCGAGTTCGCGCCCAGCGTGCTCGATGCAATGCGTCAACCGCTCGAAGAAGGCACCGTGCAGGTGAGCCGGGCGGCCGGTGCCTGCACGTTTCCCACCCGCTTCTTGCTGGTGGCGGCCATGAACCCCTGCCCGTGCGGTCAGGCTGGCCGGCCGAACTCGTGCAGATGCTCCGACGTGGTCCGGCAGCGGTACCTGCGGCGCCTGTCGGGGCCGCTGCTTGACCGCTTCGACCTCCGCATCCAGGTGCAGCCGCCCGATCCCGATCAACTGCTCGACGGCGTCCGCGGCGAGCCGACCACCATCGTGGCCAGCCGCGTGCGCGCAGCGCGCGAGCGTGCTGCGTCGCGAGGGGTCGAGACCAACGTGGAGCTCTCGGGCGCGCAGCTGGAACATCACGCTCCGTTGACCGCCGCCGCCCACGCCGCGCTGCGCGAACGCCTTCGCGCCGGGCTGCTCAGCGGCCGGGGTTTGCATCGCGTGCGCTGCGTGGCCCTGACGCTGTGCGATCTCGCCGATGACGAGCCGGAGATCGACGCCGACCGTCTCAACGAAGCGTTGACGCTGCGCGCCAGCGTCGACAAGCTGTATGCGCCTGCAGCGGCGTGAGCTCGGCACGATGAGCACTCCGAGTCTCACGTCGGAATGGATGCACCGACAGGTGTGGGGTGCTGAGCTCGCACCCGTGCCGCATTTGGCGGCGGCACCCGCGCGGACGGCTGCGCCGTGAACGCCGGTGCGCGCGTCGACGAAGGGCGAGCCGAGCTCGGCGCGCTGGTCGAGCTGTGCTCGCTGCCTCACATGGGCCCGGCGCGACTGCGCGCCTTGCTGAGCGAGCGAGATGCGCTCGAAGCCATCGGTCAGCTGCGTGCCGGCGGGGCTGCCGTGCTGGCGGCATTGGGGTCGTGCCGCGGTGTCGACGCACCGCTGGTCGCGACATGGCGGCGGCAGGTCGCCTCGGCGTGTGACAGGGCGGCGCTGAGCGGCCAGCCAGTCGGCGCCGATTTGCTTGATGCGCATGCGCATGAAGACGTATGGCTGTGGGTGCCCAAGCGCAGTGACGGTGACGGGCTCTGGGAATCGGACCCAGAGCCGCCGGCATTGCTGTTCGGTCAAGGTGCAGCTGTCACGACAGCGGTTCGGCGCGTCGGCATTGTGGGCACACGGCGATGCACTGCCTACGGGCGCACAGTGGCTCAGCAACTCGGGTCGGATCTCGCGGCGGCGGGGGTGGCAGTGGTGTCGGGATTGGCGACCGGCATCGACGGCATCGCCCAGCGCGCTGCGCTTGACGCGGGCGGACAGGTCATCGGTGTCGTCGGCAGCGGGC
Organism: Acidimicrobiia bacterium; assembly: GCA_022827265.1. Lineage (GTDB taxonomy): Bacteria > Actinomycetota > Acidimicrobiia > Acidimicrobiales > Poriferisodalaceae > Poriferisodalis. Next base: position 47,650 of record JAJDTF010000099.1, read on the forward strand.
TGGATCAGGTATACCCGGCCTCGAACCGGACGCTGTGGGCAGATGTGGCACAGCACGGGACGCTGCTCAGCGAGTACCCGCTCGGCCGGCGCGCAGCGCAGTGGCAGTTCCCGGCGCGCAATCGGATCGTGGCGGCCATCTGCGAGGTGCTGGTGGTGGTCGAATCGGGTTCCGCAGGCGGCTCGATGTACACCGTGGATGCCGCAGCCGAGCGCGACCGGCCGGTCATGGCGGTGCCGGGGCCGATTACCAGCGCCGCCTCGGCCGGCACCAACCGGCTCCTCGCCGAAGGATGCGCTCCCGTTTGCGACGTGGCCGACGTGTTGGCGGCACTCGGCGAGCCCGGCCGCGCCGACGTGGCGCCCGGCAGTCTCGGGCAGCTTGGGCCAGCTATTGCGGAGCCGCTCGACCGACGAGTCTTGGACGAGCTCAGTGCCGGACCGCGCACGCTCGATGAATTGACGCTGCAGACCGGCGCCAGTCTTGGCGAACTGGCGTCATCGCTTGGCCGTTTGCAGCTGTCGGGTTGGGCCAGCGAGATCGGCGGATGGTGGGAGAAGTCGCGATGAAGCCCCGGCGTGACCGCCGCCGGGAGCGCGGTGCTGCGACGTCACTGCGCGCCTGGGGTCGCTACGCCGGTCGGCGGCGCGTTCGTGGAACTGATTGCGCTCGCAGTCCGGTGGGGGCCCCTCGGTACTGTGGTTCTGGTGACGTCGCGTCTGGAGACTGGGGTGCCGCCGATGTGGCGAGTCCCCGAATTCGTTCTGTCGCTGACGGCGGCATCGGAATCCACCAAGCGCGCCTACCGTTCCGATCTGCGCCAATTCGCCGAGTGGGCGGGCCGGGCCGGGCTCGACGCACCGGGCGACGTCGATCGGCGCCGGCTGCGCCGATACATCGCATTCCTGTCGGTGCGTGGGCTGTCGCGACGCTCGGTGGCTCGCAAAGCGTCCGCATTGAGGCGTTACTTCGGGTGGCTGGTGCGCCACGGCGCCATCGACGTCGACCCGGCGCTCGGGCTTGCCGCGCCGGCCGGCTCGGGACGCCTGCCGCGCGTGCTGGGTACGGCAGAAGTGTCGGACATGCTGGGCGACGGCACGGTGCCGGACGATCCGACCGAGCTGCGCGACCGGCTCGTACTCGAACTGCTCTACGGCAGCGGCCTGCGCGTCGCCGAGCTCTGCCAGCTCGATCGCGGCGCCTTCCGGCCGGGCAGCGCTCACATCGAGGTAATCGGGAAGGGCGCCAAGCACCGCCGGGTGCCGCTCAGCGAGCCGGCCATGGCGCTGCTCGCCGCATGGCGCGATGGCGGCAGCGACGAGTTCGACGGGCAGCGGCTGCGCGAGCCAGCCGACCGCGACCCTGCGGCACTGCTGGTGAACCTGCGCGGCAACCGGCTCGGCACTCGGGACGTGCAGCGGATCCTGGATCGCCACGCCGCCACGCCGACCCATCCGCATGCCCTGCGGCACACCTACGCAACGCATCTGCTGGACGGCGGAGCCGACCTGCGCGTGGTGCAGGAACTGCTCGGCCACGCGCGGCTCGCGACCACCCAGATCTATACGCGGGTCAGCAGGGAGCGCCTCAGGGAGGTGTACGAGTCGGCGCACCCGCGCGCCTGACGGCCGCATTCGCTCTTGCGGGCGCGGCTGTTCTGGCTTCAGCGAGCGGTCCGGCGCTGGCACAGGCTGTGCCGGCGCAGACTGGGCCGACGCTCGGGTACATCTGGCCGGTGCACGGCACCGTCGTTGACCCTTTCCGGCCGCCGGACAACCCGTACGGATCCGGCAATCGCGGCCTTGAGTTCGCGACGCAGCCCGGCTCCGCGTTCTGGGCCGCTGCTGGTGGAGTCGTCAGCTTCGCCGGGCCGGTAGGAGGTCGTTTGCATGTCACGGTCAGCCATCCCGACGGTTTGCGGGTGTCGTACTCCGGGGTTGCGTCGATCGGCGTGCGCCGAGGCGAACGAGTCCAGCAGCGACAGCAACTCGGCACCACAGGCGATCGGCTGCATGTCGGCGTGCGGCGGGGCGAGACGTACCTCGACCCAGCTCAGATTTTCGGCAGCCGTCGCAGCCCGAGTGGACAGCCGTCGCTTGGCCGACCGCATCTCGTCCCCTCATCGCCGTCCGTGTATCGCCTGCAACTGCGCTGGTTACACTCCGGCGTCGGCAATGCGGTGCTCTGAGGCTTACGCCGACGGAGGCCTGGCAACGGGGAGGCCAAGTCTCCCGGAAGCCTGAGTCTGCGTCGGCGCGTCTCGCCGGGATCACAATGCCACCGACCATTCACTGACCAGCCGGGGCGACCCCACGGTCGCCGCTGCCCAAGCGGCGTCGTCCCCGGTGCAGAGATTCGAACCGTGGGGAGGAGCATTCATGTCCGCTGTTGTGACCATGTCCGACCTGCTCGGCGCCGGCGTGCATTTCGGCCACCAGACCCGTCGCTGGAACCCGAAGATGGAACGGTTCCTGTGGGGCGAGCGCAACGGCATTTACATCATCGACCTGCGGCAGACGCTTCAACTTCTCGAAGACGCCTACGCCTACGTGCGCGACACCGTGGCCCGTGGCGGCACGATCCTGTTCGTCGGCACCAAGCGCCAGGCCCAGTATCCGATCCAACGCCATGCCAATGCGTGCGGCATGCCGTATGTGAACCAGCGTTGGCTGGGCGGAATGCTGACCAACTTCCGCACCATCCGCGGCCGGGTCACCAAGATGCTCGAGTACGAGCGGATGCAGACTGCCGGCGACTTCAACAACATGCCGAAGAAGGAAGCCCTGCTGCACACCCGTGAGCTCACCAAGCTGCAGCGCAACCTGAACGGCATCCGGAACATGGACAAGCTGCCGGATGCCGTTTTCGTGCTCGACACACCGAAGGAGCACATCGCGGTAGCGGAGGCTGTCCGGCTCAAGCTCCCGGTGGTTGCCGTCGCCGACTCAAACTCCGATCCCGATCCGATCACCTACGTCATCCCCGGCAACGACGACGCGATCCGGTCGACCGAATTGCTGTGCAGGGTCATCGCCGATGCTGCGCTGGAAGGCCGATACATGGCCGAACGCAGCGGCGTGGCGGTGGCCCCGGCAGGCGAGCGCTCGCCCGAGGAAGAAGCCCGCATTGCTGCACAGCAGGCTGAGGCGCAGCGGGCCGCCATGGCCGAGGCTTCAGCTCGGGAGGCCCGAATCGCTGCCGACCAGGCCCGCAAGGCCGCCGCGGCGGCCGCCGTTCCTGACATGCGGTCGGCTGAGGCTCCTGCCGCAGCGGCTGATGTCGGCGGTGACGCAAACCCCGCTGTCGAGGCATCTGTGCCGGTCGAGTCCACCAGCGACACCAGCGACACGTCCGCGTCCGCCGAGCCTGCCGCCGAATCCGACGAGGCTGCGGGCGATGGCGCCGACGCCGAACCCCTCGCCCCCTCATCTGGATCACAAGGAGCGTCTTGACATGGCGGCGTTCACAGCCAAGGACGTACAGGCCCTGCGCCAAGCCACCGGCGCCGGGATGATGGATGCAAAGAACGCGCTGACACGATGCGATGGGGATGCCGACGCCGCGGCCCAGTGGCTGCGCGAGAACGGCATCGCCAAGTCCGCGGCACGAGCGGATCGTGACAACAGCGACGGCGTGGTGGTGGCGCGTGTGGTCGACGGCGGAGACGGTGCCGTCGGTGCCGTCGTGGAGCTGCGCTGCGAGACAGACTTCGTCGCCAAGTCTGACGGCTTCCTGTCGATGGCAGACAAGCTGCTGACCGATGTGATCGCAATCGGCCCCTCCGCGGTTGCCGACGCAGCCGCCGCTATCGACGATCTGAAGATCACGCTGAAAGAGAACATCGCCGTCGGCACAGTCGAGCGCTTTGAAGCCCCCATCGGTTCCTGCATCGACGCCTACGTCCACCAGCAGAATGGCCGTGGCGTCAATGCTGTACTCGTGGAGATCGAAGGGGCCACGCCGGAGCTCGCTCACGACGTGGCGCTGCACATCGCGAGCAGCCGCCCCACGTACATCCGACGTGCTGATGTGCCTGCCGAGATCCTCGACCGGGAACGGGCGACGTTCGAGGCAATCAGCCGGAATGAGGGCAAGCCCGAGGCTGCGCTGCCGAAGATCGTCGAGGGCCGCCTGACGGGCTACCTGCGTGAGCACACGCTCATGGAGCAGAAGTTCGTGAAGGACGAGAAGCGAACGATCGCCGATCTCGTCGGGTCGGCGAACGTGACGCGTTTCGCCCAAGTCGAAATCGGCCGCTGAGCATCGCTGTGGCTGCGGCGGAGACCACGGAGCCACAGGCCGAAGGCCCGCGCCAGCATGCAGCCCGTGAGTGGAAGCGGGTGGTGCTCAAGCTGTCGGGCGAGGCGTTGGCCGACGCCGGAGGGAACAACGTCAGCGCCGCTGTGGTGGATTCGCTGGCGTCGGAGATTGCCGACGTCTGGACCTCGTTGAAGGTTGATATCGCCGTCGTCGTCGGGGGCGGCAACATCTGGCGCGGCATGGCGGGCTCGATCGGCGGCATGGATCGCGCCCAGTCCGACCACATGGGCATGCTCGCCACTGTCATCAATGCGCTTGCGTTGCAAGATGCACTCGAACGCAGGGAAGTGCCCACTCGTGTGATGACCGCCATCGGCATGGCACAGATCGCAGAGCCCTATATCCGGCGCCGGGCTGTGCGCCACCTGGAGAAGGGCCGGGTGGTGATCTTTGCGGCGGGCACCGGCAACCCGTTCTTCACGACCGACACGGCGGCAGCGTTGCGCGCCGCGGAAGTCGACGCCGATGTCGTGCTGAAGGGCACTCATTCCGGTGTCAACGGCGTCTATACGGCCGATCCGCAGACCGATCCAGATGCTCAGCTTCTCAGCGAGGTCACGTTTCTGGAAGTGCTCTCCCGGGAACTGGCGGTGATGGACTCCGCGGCGATCGCTGTGTGCAAGGACAATGCCACTCCCATCGTGGTCTTCGACCTCATGACGCAGGGCAATTTCCGCCGCGTTGTCGAAGGCGAAGCGCTCGGCACCCTGGTGCGCTGAACCCAGACGGTCCTGCCGCCTCCACAGCAGGAGCCACGGATGACGAGCAGATGACGGCCACCCCCGACAGGTCGTCGCTACGCTGGTCGGGTGAGCGAATTCGCCGCTGAGATCTGTGCGGACGCTCGCGAGCGGATGCGCAGCGCCGTCGAACACGCCCGTGGCAACTTCTCCACCGTCCGCACGGGCCGCGCAACACCAGCGCTGGTCGAGAAGCTCCAGGTCGACTACTACGGCGCTGCCGTTCCGTTGCAGCAGCTGGCGGGATTCTCGGTGCCCGAGGCACGCATGCTGGTCATCCAGCCGTTCGACCGGGGCGCGCTCGACGCCATCTCCAAGGCGGTGATGGAGTCTGACCTTGGCATCAATCCATCGAGCGATGGCCATGTCCTGCGACTGCTCTTCCCCCCCTTGACCGAGGATCGGCGCAAGGATCTGGTACGCGTGGTGAAGCAGATGGCAGAGGACGGGCGCGTCGCGGTGCGCAATCTGCGTCGCAGCGCTCGTCACGATCTCGATACCCTCGAAAAGGAGAGGGAGATCTCCGCCGACCAGAAGCGCAGCTTCGAACGGGAGCTCGACGCCGACACCGCCAAATTCGTCGGAGACATTGACCGGGCGTTGGACGCCAAGGAGCAAGAGCTCCTTGAGGTCTGACCGAGCAGGTGTGAAGGCAGATGTCCGATAGCAGCGCGCATCCGCCGGCCCACTCCGGTTCCGATCCCAGCGATCCGGCGGGTACCGACGATCCGCTGGGCGCGACCCGGCCGCTCGTGAACTTCGATGCCGACGACGCTCCGGCGCCGGATGAGCCGGCTGTGGCGCCCGCGGATCCCGAAGCGACGACCACGGAGCCAGAGCGCCGCGGCGGCTCGCGCCTGTTCCCCCAACTTCCCGACGACCCGCGCCTGGCCAGCGAGACTCCGGCGACCGCCGACCCCGACCCCGACATACCTGCCGCAGAAAATCTCGAGCCGCTGTTCGAATCGCCCGATGAGGCGACGCCGCCGCCGATCCCGGCTGCTGAAGCCTCCTCAGCGCCGGCCGACGTGCTGATGGCGCCCACCGCTGAGACAGGCGCGCCGTCCGCCGACGATCCGGTGCCTGTCGCCGCGGCCCCGACCGCTGCCGAAGTACCTTCGGAGGCTGGTGCCGCGACATCCGAAACCGACCGCTTCGCTCAATGGGCTCAGCTCGATGCGTCTGCGTCACACTGGCGCGAGGGGAACCAGGACTATGAGGAGCGTGGGGTTGTGAGCGACGAGACCCGGACTGTCCTGCACAATGCCCCTGCAGACTCCGGCGGCACCGGTCGCAATCTGCCGGCTGCCATTGCTGTGGGCGCCGTGCTGGCTGCGTTGTTCTTCGGCGCGCTGCGGCTGGGCGACGCAGCCACTGTCGCGCTTGTTGCGATCGTGCTGGTGCTTGCCGCAGCAGAGTTCTACCGGGCGGCCCGGCCGCTGGGCTACCGCCCGGCGACGCTGGCCGGTCTTGCAGGCGTCGCGGGCTTGACCGTCGCTGTGCACCTGCGCGGTGTCGAGGCGTATCCGATCGTGCTGGCCGTTTCAGCGGTGACCATCCTCTGCTGGTTCCTGTTCGGCGTCGAGCGAGACCATCCCACCGCGAATATGGCCATCACGGCGCTCGGTCTGCTGTGGATTGGCGGCTTGGGGTCATTCGCCGCGCTGACCCTGCGCGAGCCGAACGGCGACTCGATGCTGATCGCCGCCGTGATCGGGACGGTGGTGTACGACGTCGGTGGCTATGTCGTCGGTAGAACGACCGGTCAGAGCAGACTCGCAGCGCGCATCAGCCCGAGCAAGACGCACGAGGGTCTCATCGGGGGCATCGTGCTGTCGGTGGTGATCACCACGCTCGTGCTGAATCGCTTCCCGGGCGTGTTCCCGTGGACCGGAAGCCTGCTCGACGCCCTGTGGCTGAGCCTCGCCGTCGCACTTGCAGCACCATTGGGCGACCTGACGCAGTCGATGGTCAAGCGCGATGTGGCGATCAAGGACATGGGCAGCCTGCTGCCCGGTCACGGCGGTGTCTTCGATCGCTTCGACGCGCTGCTCTTTTCCTTGCCGGCGGCGTACTTCGTCGGCACATTCGTCGTCGGCTAGGCCCATGGGCGCGACAACCGTCGCGGTGCTCGGCTCGACGGGTTCGATCGGCACCCAGGCGCTGGAGGTCATGCGCGCCGAGCCGGACCGGTTCCGCGCCGTCGCCCTCGCTGCGAACAGCTCAGTGAGCGAACTCGCAGCCCAAGCCACCGAGTTCGCGCCCGCAGCGGTCGCCATCGGCGATGCGCGGCTCGAGCCGGAGCTTCGGGCCGCACTGCCCGCCGGCGTCGAGGTTCTGGCCGGTGCCGACGCGTTCGCTGATCTCGCGCGCACGGCCGAGGTCGTGGTGAATGGCGTGGTGGGCTTCGCAGGCTTGGGTGTCACCCTGGCCGCGCTTCGGGCCGGGCGTCGCCTTGCGCTGGCGAACAAGGAAAGCCTGATCGCCGCGGGACCGCTGGTGCAGCCCCTGCGAGCAGTGCGCGGCGCCGAGCTCATCCCGGTTGACAGCGAGCACAGTGCCCTGCATCAGTGCCTCGCCGGCCAGTCGGCACCGCCGGAGCGGCTGATTCTCACCGGCAGCGGCGGACCGTTCCGCGGTCGTACCGCCGCCGAACTGCGTGACGTGACCGTTGAAGACGCCTTGGCGCATCCCACGTGGTCAATGGGACCGAAGATCACGGTCGACTCCTCGACCCTCATGAACAAGGGCCTCGAGGTCATCGAGGCACACGAGCTGTTCGGGATCGACTACGACAGGATCGAGGTGGTCATCCAGCCGCAGTCGGTGGTGCACTCGATGGTGACGTTCGCCGACGGAAGCACCGTCGCGCAGCTCTCGCTGCCGGACATGCGCCTGCCGATCGGCTACGCCCTCGCCTATCCCGAGCGCATCGGGACGCCGTTCGGCGCTGTCGACTGGTCGACGGTCGGTCGCCTCGACTTCGAATTGCCGGACGCCGAGACCTTCGGCTGCCTGCGCCTGGCGTACGACGCAGGCCGAGCAGGCGGCACCGCACCCGCGTGGCTGAACGGTGCCAACGAGCATGCCGTCGGTGCATTCCTGGCCGGGCAGCTGCGCTGGCATGAAATCGAGCGTGTGATCTCGAATGCGATGCAGGATCACGATGGCGCCGCTGCGGAGAGCGTGGAAGCGGTCATCGCTGCGGATCGTGAGGGCCGCCGTTCTGCGGCTGCTGCGGTGACGGGCATCCGCGCATGAGGGGCCATGCCGACGAACCGCAGGCGACGACGCCGAGCTCGGTCGCGCGCACCGTCGGGGGCATGGCAGCGCTCGTGGTGCTTGTGCTGCTGGCATGGGGCTACCCGTTTGCCGTCGGCGCAGCGGTAGTGCTCGCCGGTGTGCTGTTCATGCACGAGCTCGGCCATTACGTGGCTGCACGTGCGGTGGGCATGAAGGTCACCGATTTCTTCCTCGGCTTCGGCCCGCGGCTGTGGAGCATCCGCCGCGGCGAAACCACCTACGGTCTGCGCGCCTTGCCGCTCGGGGCCTATGTACGCGTCATCGGCATGTCGAGCAGCGATGCTGTGGAGCCCGGCGACGAGCACCGCGCCTACCGCGTCAAGAGCTACCCCCGCCGGCTGCTCGTGGTGTGTGCCGGCTCGCTCATGCATCTGGTGATGGCGCTGGTCGCCTACGTGGTGCTGCATGCGGCGCTCGGCGCGCCCGCCCTCGAGGAGAACCGCTGGCAGGTTGCTGAGGTGATGAGCCAGCGGGATGGCGTGACGCTTCCCGCCGGAACGGCGGGCATCGAAGTGGGCGATCGCATTGTGGCCGTGAACGGTGCCGCCACCGAAGACTGGAACGCCTTCGTGTCCCAGGTACAGGCTCGGCCCGGCGAACTGGTGCTGTTGGAGATCGAGCGGGACGGCACCTTCCTGGCCACCGAGGCGACGCTGGCGGCAGACCCGGAGACGGGACGGGGCCTGCTGGGCGTTCGTGCCGCGCAGGCGGTCACCTACGAGACGGCCGGTCTGCCCACAGCCATAGCCCGCGCGTTCGCCGACCTCGGACAGGCGATTGCCGATTCGGTGCGTGGCATCTGGTCGCTGTTCGTGAACTTCGGCGACGTGATCGACCGGATCGTGTCGCCGCCTGGTGACTCCACGGCGAACGACGACTTGGGCACGCGGCCGTTAGGGGTCATCGGCATCGTGGATCTGGCTTCGGACGCCTCCTGGGGGTGGTCCGAGCGGGCATTGATGTTTGCCATGGTCAACGTCTTCCTCGGCGTGTTCAACATGGTGCCGGTACCGCCGTTCGATGGGGGCCATGTGGCGATAGCCACCTATGAGCGATGGCGGGAACGCGGGGGCCGCGATCGGTACCTCAGCGATCCACGGGCGTTGGCACCGGTGGTCGCCGTGGTGGTGACTGCGCTCGCCCTTCTGGCGGTCGGATTGCTCTACCTCGACATCGCCAACCCGATCGATCTGTGAAACCTGCTGCAACATGAGTACGCCTGCCAGCTACGCCCGACGCCTTACCCGCCAAGTGCATGTCGGCCCGGTCGCGGTCGGCGGCGGCGCACCCATATCGGTGCAGTCAATGACCACGACCAAGACGTCCGATGTCGACGGCACGCTCGCGCAGATCTACGCGCTGGCCGGTGCGGGCGCCGACATCGTGCGCTGCACGGCCAACGACAGAGCGGCAGTCGAGGGGCTCGCGCAGATCGTTCCGCGTTCGCCCGTGCCCCTTGTGGCCGACGTTCACTTCCAATACCGGCTCGCGCTCGCCGCGCTCGACGCCGGAGTGGCGTGCTTGCGGCTGAATCCGGGCAATATCCGCAAGCCCGACCAGATTCGCGCAGTGGCGACGGAGGCCCGCGATCGCGGCGTGCCGATCCGCATCGGCGTCAATGGCGGCTCCCTCGATCCCGATATCGAATCGCGCTTCGGCATGACGCCTGCCGCGCTGGTCGAGTCGGCCAAGCGGGAGCTCGGCTACTTCGACGAGGTGGGGTTCGACGACGTCAAGATCTCGGTCAAAGCCAGCGATGTGACCTTGATGGTGGAGTCGTACCGGATGCTCGCCGACGAGGTCGATTTCCCGCTGCATCTCGGCGTCACCGAAGCTGGCCCACCGCCTGCCGGCTTGGTGAAGGCGACCGCGGGCATTGCGACCTTGCTCAACGAGGGCATCGGCGACACCATCCGCTACAGCCTCACCGCCGACCCCGTCCAGGAGGCCACCGCTGGCCAGCAGCTGCTCCAGGCGCTGGGCCTGCGGGAGCGTTCGGGCACCGATCTCATTGCCTGCCCGTCGTGCGGCCGCGCCGAAGTCGACGTGATCTCGGTGGCCCAAGAGGCGCAAGAAGCGTTCCGTGACCTCGATCTTCCGGTGCAAGTTGCCGTGATGGGCTGCGTAGTGAACGGGCCGGGCGAGGCACGCAGTGCCGACCTGGGGATTGCAGCAGGCCGATCCCGCGGTCATCTGTTTGTGAAGGGCCAAGTCGTGTCCGTGGTGCCCGAGGACGAGATGGTCGCGGCGCTGGTGAGCTGGGCCCAGGTCGTGGCGGACGACGGCGTCGAGGCGGCGCTGTCGCGGGCGGAGGCCGGCGCAGCGGCAGCAGCCGAAGCCGACCGCGTCGCGCTTGTCAGCGAGCAGGGCGACGACGTCAATCAGGCCGCTGAGCGCGTCGCCCTCATACGGCGCCGCTGAGAGCGGAGGGTCCTGCCGCCTCCGAAGCGGGCGCACCTGCTCGCGCGAGTTATCTAGGTGCCTTGGTAGCGTCGTATTCACAGGACAGTTTCGGTCGCACCTGGACTCTGCGTCGATGTTCTTGTGGCTCGGCCGCAAGGGCCGGCTTCGCAGGTACATACCCGAGGGCGGCCGGGACGACGCGGACAGGGAGGTTGCGATGACTGACACCGCTGCGGCCTCGCGCGCCCTGAACAACGGGCGGTCCCGTGCAGATGGCGACGATGTCGCCCCGCGCGAAACCGAATGTGCCAGCTCGCGCGCCCCAGCTGCCGTCGACCCGGAGCAAGTCACCGCACTCGCCGAGCCCATCGCCGCCGAGACGGGCTGTGCCCTCTACGACGTGCAATGGCGAGGCGGCACGCTGGTGGTGCTGGCCACGGCATCGGAGGGTGGCGCCATCGGCGTTGAAGCGCTGAGCAAGCTGAGCCGCAGGCTGTCCGCCGCACTCGATGCCGCTGACTTGATCAACGGCCGCTACGTCCTCGAGGTGTCCAGCCCCGGACTCGAGCGCAGTCTGCGGCGTCCAGAGCACTTTGCAGGTGCGGTCGGCGAGCGAGCAGTCATTCGAACCAGCGGACCGCTGCGCCGACGCATCGTCGGCGAGATCCTGGAAGCCGACCGATCCGCAGTTTCGATTCGTATCGAGGAGATTTCCGGCAGTGCCGGCAAGGAACAAGGGATCCAGCCGGGAGCTGGTCAGACGCTGTCGGTGCAATTCGGCGACATCGCCAAAGCCCGCACGACATTCGAATGGGGCTCACCGCCGCGTAGCCGCCCAGAGGCTGAGCCGGAAGGCGAAGCCGTGGCCCGAGCGGCCCGTGAGCGCAGCGAACAAGAGCGGGAAGCAACGGGCGACGCAACCAGAGGGTTGACTGATCCGCGCGACCGCCGAGGAAGGCAGGGACGATGAACAGCCCGGAGATCATGGAAGCGCTCCAAGCACTCGCTGCCGAGAAGGGGATGACCACCGAGGTCTTGCTCGAGGCGGTCGCGAACGGCCTCGAATCGGCCTACAAGCGCCGCGAAGGTGCGGCCGAGCAGGCCTACGTCATCATCGACGAGTCGTTCAACATCACCGTGTACGCCCAAGAAGTCGATGAGCTGGGCAATGTCGTGCGTGAATGGGACGACACGCCGCACGACTTGGGCAGGATCGTGGCCCAGACCGTGCGGCAGGTTCTGAACCAGCGCATCCGCGAAGTCGAACGCGACATGAAGTACGACGAATACGCCGGGCGCGAGGGCGACATCGTCACCGGCATCATCCAGCAGAACGATGCCCGTTACACGTTGCTCGACTTGGGGCGTGTGGAGGCGCTGCTGCCCCAGTCCGAGCAGGTTCCCTACGAGCGGCCCGAGCCCAACAGCCGCCTCAAGGCGTACATCGTGGAGGTGCGCAAGACCGCCAAGGGTCCGCAGATCGTCGTGTCGCGCACGCATCCGGGACTGATCCGCGAGCTCTTCAAGCTGGAAGTCCCCGAGATCTCCGATGGCGTCGTCGAATTAAGGGCCTGCGCACGCGAGCCCGGCCACCGAACCAAGATCGCCGTCTGGTCGAATGACCCCAACATTGATCCCGTCGGTGCGTGTGTCGGTGCCCGCGGCAGCCGGGTGCGCCAGGTCGTGAACGAGCTGCGCGGCGAGAAGATCGACATCGTCCCGTTCTCCGACGACCTCCATGACTTCGTGGCGAAGGCGCTGTCCCCGGCCCGGGTGCGGGAAGTTCGCTTTCATTCCGAAGAGGGTGTTGCCGAGGTTGTCGTGCCCGATCACCAGCTGTCGCTGGCGATCGGCCGCGAGGGTCAGAACGCGCGCTTGGCGGCCCGGCTGACCGGCTGGCGCATTGACATCAAGAGCGAGACCCAGATTGCCGAGGAGGAAGCCGGCTACGCAGGAGAGGAGTGGGCCGAGGGGGAGTGGGTCACGAACCCCGACACCGGCGAGCAGACCTGGGTTCCCGCCGACGGCAGCGAAGCGATCACGGCGGGCCAGTGGTCCGAAGCCGTCACTGAGCATCAGGAAGGCGACGAGGCTGGCGACGCTGTGCCGACCAGCGAGGCTGAGCAAACCGGCGGCGACGAAGCCGACGACGCCGTGCAGTCCGGCGAGGCCGCGGCTGAGACCCCTGCAGAGGCTCACACCGACCCCAGTACGCTTCCATCGGACTCGACGGCGCCCTGAGGCCGATGGCCCGTTTCGTCGCGTCCCCGTTCCGTTCCCTGAGCCCCGCCGGGCACCCCGTCAACTCTCGACAGAACCTCCGACAGAAAGACCGACCGCTTGCCGAAGAAAGTCCGCGTTCACGAGCTCTCCAAAGAGCTGGGCATGACGCTCACCGAGGTGCTCGACGTATGCGAGTCGTTGGGCATCGGCGTGAAGACGCACTCGTCCAGCATGGAGGATGCTCAGGCTGACCGCGTCCGACGCAAGGCCGCGCGTGAAGGACTGATTCGTGACGAGCCGCCGCCGGAGGCACGCAAGGCGCGCAAGTCGCCAGCGAAGGCTGCCGCTGCGACCGAGCGCGCAACCCCACGTGACGTCTCGGCCGAGGCACAGCAGTCGCCGCCCACCCGTCCGGCTCGCAAGGCCCCGGCTGAGCCGAGGCCGGCTGCGCGGGCTGCGCCGGTCTCCGAGGCCGAGCCGCAGGCTCCTGCTGCTGCGCCAGCCGCAGAAGCACCCCCCCAGACACCAGCTCAACCTGCTGCTGCGGCCGAGTCGGCCCCGCCGAAGTCGCCGAGCGCCCCGCCGGTCATGCCGCCGCCTGGCACCCCGCCGCCCCCGAGCACGTTGCCGCCGGCGGGTGCACCGCCGCCTGTGCCGCCGCCACGGCGCCTCGTCACCTCAAGCGGCCAAGAATCCGCGCGGCCGATACTGCCACCGGCTGAACGCCCTGCAGCGCGTACCGAGGAACCGGCGGCGCCATCGAGGCCCGCGCCAGAGGACGCAGCCGGGCCTGCACTGCCGCCGCCGCCCCGCATGCCGCTGCCGCCGAAGTCTGCCGACGGTCGGCCGATCCCGCCGCCTCCCGCGGCGCCTCGTTCGGGTTCGGGTAAGCGGATTCCCCCGCCGCCGGGTCCTCCACGCACCTCTGCACGCAGCGGCGGCCCGCACCGATCTGGTCCCCCCGGCGGGTTCCGGCGTCCCGCAGGCGGCGGTGACCGTCCGCACGGTGGCGGCCCGGGCGGTGGGCGCGCTCACGCGGGAGCGCCGCCAGCTCCCGGCGGTCGTCCGGGCGGACCCGCTGGTGGTGCTCGTCCGGGAGGACCGCGGGGCGCACCGCGTGGCGGACCACGAGGCCGACCGCGCCGCCGCCGTCGCCGCCAGCGCGAGGAATTGCAGCCTCAGCAGCTCACCGCCTATACGCCGGTGGATGCGCCAGTTCCCGAGGGCGAGATCGTCATCGAGCGGGGATCGACGGCACAGGAAGTTGCCGCCCGGCTGAATCGCTCGGCCGCCGACATCGTGCGTTTCCTGCTGCAGCAGGGCGAGATGGTGACGGCCACCCAGTCGCTCAGCGATGACATGATCGAGCTCTTCGGCGCCGAGCTCGGCGCCGAAGTGCGCATCACCGAACCCGGCGCGGAACAGGAGGAGGAGCTGCTGCGGGCACTCGAAGTCGACCTCGCTGACGACGGCGCTCAGATCCGGCCGCCTGTGGTCACGGTCATGGGCCACGTCGACCACGGCAAAACGCTTCTGTTGGACCGCATCCGCTCCTCGAACGTCGCCGACGGCGAGGCGGGCGGCATCACGCAGCACATCGGCGCGTACCAGACCACGCGGAGCGATCACCGGATCACGTTCATCGACACACCCGGCCACGAAGCCTTCACGGCAATGCGAGCCAGGGGAGCGCAGGCCACCGATGTCGTCGTGCTGGTGGTGGCAGCCGACGACGGCATCATGCCGCAGACGGCCGAAGCCATTGACCACGCGCAGGCGGCCGAGGTGCCGATCATCGTGGCCATCAACAAGATGGACCGGCCAGGTGCCGACGCCGATCGGGTGCGAGCCCAGCTCGCCGAGCGGGGCCTAGTGCCCGAGTCGTACGGCGGCGAGGTGATCACCGTGCCCATGTCGGCCATGACGGGTGAGGGCGTCGACGAGCTGCTGGACCAGATCCTGCTCGTCGCCGAGCTCGAGGAGCTCTCGGCCCCCGCGTCAGGACGTGCAGTCGGCATCGTGCTCGAGGCCCATCTCGACCGCGGCCGCGGCCCGGTTGCGACGGTGCTGGTGCAACGCGGCACGCTTCGCATCGGTGAGCCGATGGTCGCTGGCGCAGCGTGGGGCCGCGTGCGCGCCATGACTGACGACCGCGGCGCCCCGCTCAGCGAGGCGGGGCCGTCCATGCCTGTGGAGGTGCTCGGTCTCGGCGAGGTGGCACGCTCGGGCGACCTGTTCGTCGTGGCACCCGACGAGAAGACCGCAGGCAAGGTGGCGGAGACCCGCGAGCACTGGCAGCGCCAAGCCAGCTTGGCCGGCACCGCCGGCGGAAGCGGCGGCGGTGCCCGGCTAGAGGACATCTTCAAGCAAGTGCAGGCCGGCGAGACGGCCACCCTCAATCTGGTGCTCAAGGCCGATGTCCACGGCTCGCTCGAGGCCGTCACCGACAGCCTGCGCAAGCTCGAGCGCGACGACGTCAAGCTGTCCTTTGTGAGCCGCGGGGTCGGCGGCATCAATGAGAACGACGTGCAGCTTGCAGCCGCATCGGAAGCCACGATCATCGGCTTCAACGTGCGTCCCGACCGCAATGCACGCCAGACGGCCGAGACCGAGGACGTCGAAGTCCGGCTCTACGAGATCATCTATGACCTCATCACCGATGTGCAGAACGCCATGGTCGGCCTGCTCGAGCCGGAGTTCGAGGAGATCGTCGTGGGCGAGGCGCAGGTACGTCAGGTCTTTCGCATCTCGGGCGTGGGACCCGTGGCTGGCTGCGTCGTGGAGCACGGCAATGTGCGCAGCGGCGCCAAGGTCAGGTTCCTGCGTGACGGCACGATCATCTGGAAGGGTGCGGTCGCCTCGCTGCGGCACTTCCAGGACGACGTCGCTGAGGTGTCCGCGGGCATGGAGTGCGGTATCGGTCTCTCTGACT
Organism: Acidimicrobiia bacterium; assembly: GCA_022827265.1. Taxonomy (GTDB): domain Bacteria; phylum Actinomycetota; class Acidimicrobiia; order Acidimicrobiales; family Poriferisodalaceae; genus Poriferisodalis. Next base: position 63,571 of record JAJDTF010000099.1, read on the forward strand.
TCTCTGATCTGAAAGAGGGCGATGTGATCGAGACGTACACCGAGCGCGAGATCGCCCGCGTCGCCTGACGGAGCACCCGACCCGATGCCACGTCGCCCCCGCCGCCGGCGGCGCACGATGCCGACCTCGCACAGATACGAGCGGACCGATCGGGTTGCCCAGCTCGTGCGCGGCGTCGTGGCGTCGGAGATGGAGCGGCTCGACGAGGCATTCGAGGGCATCGTGATTGCCGGCGTGGACGTCGATCGTGAGCTGAGCGTCGCCGTCGTGCACTACGACGTGCGCGACGACGATGCCGCAGGCAGGGCGGCTGCGGCGTTCGATGAGCACCATCACCGTCTCCAGAGGGCTTTGGGTACGAGCACCAGCCTGCGACGCACTCCCACGCTTCGCTTCCGCCGCGACCGGGGCGCCGTTGCTGCCGAGCGGATCGACGACCTGCTGGCGGGCCTCTCCGGTCTGCGGCACGAGCCACCGCCCTCGTCCGATGCTGGCGATGGGCAGGACGAAGGACCCTGAACGGCATGGCGCGACGCCGTCCGTCCACCGTTCATGGCAGCGTCATCGTCGACAAGCCGCAGGGGCCCACCTCGCACGACGTAGTGGCCCTGCTGCGCCGCCGATTCGGCGAGCGGCGCATCGGCCACGCCGGCACGCTCGACCCGTCCGCGACGGGCGTCTTGGTGGTCGGCATCGGCAGTGCGACGCGCCTGCTGCGATTCGCCACCGCAGGCCGCAAGAGCTATGAGTGCGAGATCGTGTTCGGAGTCGAGACCAGCACGCTCGATGCCGCCGGCGAGACCCTCGCGACCTGGTGCATGGACCTCGATCCGACGGAGGTTGCCGACGCGGCCGCAGGCTTCGTCGGCTCGATCTCCCAGCTGCCGCCGATGGTGTCTGCGGTCCGTGTCGGTGGTCGCCGCCTGCACGAGATCGCCCGGGCGGGCGAAGCTGCAGAACGCGTGCCGCGCCCGGTCGAGGTCTACCGATTCGACGTAGAGCCGACCGGTGATCCGCAGGTGTACCGGGCGTCGGTTGACTGCTCCGCTGGCACCTACGTCAGGACGCTCGGCGCCGACCTGGGGAGTGCGCTGGGCGGCGGGGCTCACATTCGAGCGCTCCGGCGGACGCGCAGCGGCTCGTTCTCGCTGGCCGAGGCCGAGCTCCCCGAACAGGCGGCGCTGCGACCGCCCGGCGAGTTGGTTCGCGACCTGCTCCAGATCCGTCTGTCCGACGATGACGCCCCCAAGGCTCGCCAAGGTGCTCATCTGGCCGCTCATCGCTACGAAGGCTCAGGCCCGTGGACGCTTTTCGATCCCGACGGTCAGCTCGTCGCGGTACATGAGCGCGCTGACGGTCGCCTGCGGGCGACGGTATTGCCCTCGTAGAGCGTGCGCGGACCGGCCTCTGAGTAGCGTTGCGCGCATGGAGGTCATCCGCGACTTGGACTGGTGCCCGATGCTCGAGCACGGCAGTGTCGTGACCGTGGGGGAGTACGACGGCGTCCACCGCGGGCACCGGACCGTCATCTCGGAGATGCATCGCCTCGCAGCGGAGCGGGGATGCGCGACGGCAGTCGTGACCTTCGACCGTCATCCCGCCACGGTGGTGCGACCGGAATCCGCGCCACTGCTGCTGTGCGACCTCGACCACAAGCTCGAACTGCTCGCCGAGACCGGCGTCGACTTCACGCTGGTGGTTGCCTTCGACGAAGCGCAGGCGGCGGTGCCTGCCGAGCAGTTCGCGCAGGAGATACTCGTCAGATGCCTGTCAGCACGGGCTGTTGTGGTCGGCGCCGACTTCCATTTCGGCAAGGGACGCCGGGGCAATATCGAGACGCTGCGCCAGGTCGGCGCCACCTACGGCTACGAAGTGGTCGGGCTCCCGCTGGTGAAGCAGATGACCGGCGACGGCGACGTGATCTCGTCCACGTCGATCCGTGAAGCGCTGGCTGCGGGTGATGTCGAGCGGGCCCACCGGCTGCTCGGGCGACCGTTCGAGGTCCGTGGCGTTGTCACGCTCGGCGACCGCCGCGGCCGCCAGATCGGTGTGCCCACCGCCAACCTGCCCACCACCCCCGACCTGCAGATTCCCGCCGACGGTGTCTATGCCGCCTGGTACGTACGCCCTGATGGCGCCCAATACCCGGCGGCGGTGAACATCGGCCGCCGCCCGACGTTCTACGAGTACGCAGAGCGCTCGCTCATCGAGGCGCACCTGATCGGCTTCCGCGGAGATCTCTACGATGAGACCGCCAAGGTCCGTTTCGTCCGCAGGCTGCGGCCCGAGCGCCGCTTCGACGGCATCGACGAACTGAAAGCTCAGCTTCGCCGGGACATCGAAGACGCCGCAAAATGCCTGCACACCTGACTCGCCTGCCGCTGAGGGTCCTGCCGCCTCCCCAGCGGGCGCACCACAGTTCTGCTGGTAGCCTGCACGGCTGACAAGAGACAGAAGATCACGGCTGGGTTGTCCGGCCGGATCGTCGCAGCAGGCCTCCCATCGGCTCTGCGACGGCAACACAGAGGGAATACAGCAACGGCATGAGTGCCAAGAGATCAAGTCCAGCGGCCTCGGTGATCGACGAACATCGCCATTCCGAGGCCGATACCGGATCGCCAGAGGTACAGGTCGCTCAGTTGAGCGCCCGCATTGACCACCTCACCGAACACCTCCAGACCCACCACAAGGATCACCACAGCCGCCGAGGGCTGCTGAAGCTCGTCGGACGTCGGCGCAGGTTGCTCGACTACCTGAACGCCAACGACGTCGAGCGGTATCGGGCTTTGATCGCAAAGCTCGGCCTCCGGCGCTGACCACCGATCCCCACCCCACAACAGGAGCAGACATGGCTGAAGCCATTTCGGTCACCGGCCCCATCGCGGGCACCGACAAGACCATCACCTTCGAGACCGGCGTGCTCGCCGGGCTCGCAAACGGGGCGGTCACGTCCCGCATCGGCGACACGCAAGTGCTCGTCACTGCGACAGCGTCGAGCCGACCACGCGACGGCGCATCGTTCTTCCCGCTCACCGTCGACATCGAGGAGCGCATGTACGCAGTGGGCCGGATTCCCGGCTCGTTCTTCCGGCGAGAGGGGCGGGCGTCCGACGACGCGATCCTCACCTGCCGGCTGATCGACCGCCCGCTGCGGCCGAACTTCCCGAGCGACTACCGCCACGACACCCATGTGGTCGGCACGATCCTCGGCGCCGACCACGTCAACCCGTACGACTTGGTGGCGCTGAACGGGGCGTCGGCAGCCCTGTGGCTGAGCGGCATCCCGTTCGACTGCCCGATTGCCGGCGTGCGGATCGCCTGGTCCACCGACGGCGAGTGGATCCCCTTCGCCACCCACGAAGAGTCCGAGGCCGCCACGTTCGAGATGGTCGTGGCCGGTCGCCAGCTCGACAGCGGCGACATCGCCGTGATGATGGTGGAGGCCGGCGGCACTGAGAAGGCCTTCGAGTACTACGCCGAGGGCGCGCCGAAGGTCACCGAGGACGTGCTCGCCAGCGGTCTCGAAGCCTCCAAGCAGTGGATCGACGACATCATCGAGATGCAGAAATCGCTGCGCCGACTCGTCGAAGAGCAATCCGGCCCGATTGCGGCGATGGAGTACACGTCCAGCAAGGACTACTCCGACGAGGTGCTCGATCGCGTGCGCGAGGTCGCGACCGACCGCATGCGTGAGGTGATGGCCATCGCCGACAAGGCCGAGCGCGAGGCCGCCCAGTCCGAGACCAGCAACGCCGTGATCGACGAAGTCGCTGCCGAATTCGCCGACCTCGACGGCGCCACCGATCAGATCCGTGAGGCCGTCAGGTCGCTGTCGAAGGAGATCGTGCGCGAGCGCATCGTGGCCGACGGCTTCCGCATTGATGGACGCGCCACAGATGAGGTCCGGCCGCTTTCGTCGGTGGCGGGCTACCTCGGCCGCACCGCTCACGGATCGGGCCTGTTCCAGCGCGGCGAGACCCAGGTGCTGAGTGTCACCACCTTGGCGATGTCCCGGATGGAGCAGATCGTCGACACCCTGAATCCCCAGGACCGACGCCGGTTCATGCACCACTACAACTTCCCGCCGTACTCCACCGGGGAGGCCGGCTTCATGCGCGGCCCCAAACGGCGCGAGATCGGCCACGGCGCACTCGCCGAGCGAGCGATCTTTCCGGTCATCCCGTCCAAGGAAGACTTCCCGTACGCGATCCGGCTGGTGTCCGACGTGCTCACTTCCAACGGGTCCACCTCGATGGGGTCGGTGTGCGCATCGTCGCTGTCGCTGATGGATGCCGGCGTTCCGATCGTGGACCACGTCGCCGGCGTGGCGATGGGCCTGGTGTATGCCGACGGCAAGTACGTGACGCTCACCGACATCCTGGGCGCCGAAGACGCCTTCGGCGACATGGACTTCAAGGTCGCCGGCACGCAGGACGCCATCACGGCGCTGCAGCTCGACACCAAGATCGACGGCATTCCGGCCGAGGTGCTGGCACAGGCGCTGCAGCAGGCCCGCCAGGCTCGCCTGCAGATCCTCGAGGTCATGCGCGCGGCCATCGCCGAGCCGAGGCCCGACGTGGGCCCCACGGCACCGAAGATCACCAGCTTCGAGATCCCGATCGACAAGATCGCCGAGGTCATCGGACCGCGGGGCAAGGTCATCAACTCCATCCAGGAGGAGACCGGCGCCGACATCAACGTGGACGACGACGGCACCGTGGGCACTGTCAGCATCGGCGCCACCGACCGCGAGGTGGTGGAAGAGGCCGAGCGGCAGATCCGGCTGATCGTCAACCCGCCGACGCCCGACGTGGGTGCCACCTACGAGGGCCGGGTGGTCAACATCACCAAGTTCGGTGCCTTCGTGAACGTGCTGCCCGGCACCGACGGCTTGCTGCACATCTCCAAGCTGGGCGGCAGGCGGCGGCTGAACTCGGTCGAGGAAGTGCTCGAGCTCGGCGATGTGGTCAGCGTGATCGTCGAGGAGATCGACCCCAACGGCAAGATCAGCCTCTCGCCGGCCGATCCGACCCAGGTCGGGGGCTCCGAGGGCGACGACGACGGGGTCGACGACGCGCCGCCGCGGCGTGATCGTGGCCGCGATCGCGACCGGGACAGGGGCGGCAGTGGCAATGGAACACGCCGATCCCGCACGCCTGTGGCCGCCGCGGTGCCGGCGGGCGGCGGTGCAGATGCACCGGTTGCCGTCGCCGACGGCGATGACGAGGGCGGCGCCGCGTCGGCACCGAGCGGCACTGCCCGTGAAGACGTCTCGTTCGGCGAGCATTTCGAGCAGATCGCGAAGGACGTCTACGGCGACCTCGGTCCCGAGCTCGAGCAGTCCGGACGAGGATCAGGCCGGCGTCGCGGTCGCCGCTGAGCGGCTCCGTCAGTCAGCGTCGGTCGCCGGGCTGTTTCCGGCACGGCGCAGCCTGTGTGCCAACAGGCGCGGGCGCTCGCCGTGAAATCGACGACTGCCTGTTCTTGTTCGCTGCGCTCGCGGGGTAATCGCCTAGCCGCCGTGCCGTGGTGTTCTCCGTTGGAGTTCGCTGGTCGCACGTCCCGCCTGGGCCCCGGCTCAGCTTGTGGGCGCCACTAGCGTGACTGCCGTGAGAGTGCAGGTGTTCGGCGCCGGCGGGCGCATGGGCGCAACCGTCTGCGAGGCGGTTGCCGCCGATGCGGACTTGGAGCTGGCGGCCGGGGTCGACCCCGGCGCGCCGGGCCAGCGAGACGTCACCGGCAGTTTCGACATCGTCGCGTCGGTTGCCGATATCGATCCGGCTGGGGTCGACGTGGCAGTCGACTTCACTGTTGCCGCTGCAGCCCGCGAGAACTTGGCTTGGTGCGCGCAGAACGGCGTGCACGCTGTTGTCGGTACCAGCGGTCTCGACCCGGACGATTACGAGCGCTGCCGGGCCGCGTTCACCGCCAGCAACTGCCTCATCGCCCCGAACTTCGCCATCGGGGCGGTGCTCATGATGCGCTTCGCCGAGCTTGCCGCTCCGTTCTTCCCGACAGCCGAGGTCATCGAGCTCCATCACGACGACAAGGTGGATGCGCCCTCCGGCACCGCGATGCAGACCGTGCGTGCGATGGCAGAGGCTTCCGATGATTGGGGGCCGGACCCCACCCGCGACGAGGTGGTGCCGGGCGCCCGCGGCGGCAAGGGCCCCGGCGGCATTCCCGTTCACTCCGTGCGGCTGCGGGGGCTGGTGGCGCACCAGCAGGTGCTGCTGGGCACGGCCGGCGAGACGCTCACCATCCGCCACGACAGTCTGGACCGGGTGTCGTTCATGCCGGGCGTGCTGCTCGCCTGCAAGTCAATTGCCGATTACCCCGGCGTCACGATCGGCCTCGATACGTACCTGCAGCTCTAGTCGGTGACTGAGGCCGCGCAATCTCGACCACTGTGGGAGTTCGCACACGAGCGGGGGATGAGCCGGCGCCGGTTTCTCTGGCTGCTGTCCGCCGGCGGGGCGTCCGCCGTGCTGGCCGCATGCACGGGCACACGGATTCCGGTTGAGCCTTCGGCGTCGACGGCCCCGGCCGTCGCGACGGCGCCGTGGTTCAAGGATCCGGCGCCGTTCATCATTGCGCGGCGCTTCGGGCCTCGAAGCCCGACTCGAGAACATGGACGGGCTGATCACGCCCGAAGGGTTCTTCTTCGTGCGGAACAACTCGGTCAGCCTCGATGTCGCGGTCGGGGACTGGTCGCTGAGCATCACCGGCGACGCTGTGCGATCCGAGCTTGCGATGTCCTACGACGACGTGCTCGGCATGAACGGCGCCACGCTGCCGCGCGACCATGGCTACCCGCTCCGGGTGCTCGTCCCGGGCTGGGTGGGCAGCACGAGCATCAAGTGGCTCAGCCGCATCGTGGTATCGGCCGAGCAGCAGTGGGCGCGCAACAACACCACGTCGTACGTCCTGATCGGCGATGCCTACCCGCCTGAGGGGCAAGCCGAGGGCACAGTGGCGACCACCCAGACCATCAAGAGCGCCCTCGCGCTGCCCTGGCCGGCCGAGCTCGATGCCGGCGAGCACCGCATCGGCGGCTACGCCCATTCCCCGGCAGGCGGGATCGCAGCTGTCGAGTGGAGCGACGACTCGGGCAATTTGTGGCACGAATCGCAGCTCGTCGGTCCGCAGGCGCGCCTCGGCTGGGCCCGATTCGAGTTCACCTGGGAAGCGTCCAGCGGCCGCCACACCGTGATGACCCGCGCCACCGACGCCGCCGGCAACACCCAGCCCGACCAGGTCCCCTTCAACCGCAAGGGCTACCTCTTCAACCAACCAGTGCCCCACCCCATCAACGTCGTGTGACCTCGACAGACAGCTTCTGCGCCGTCGCGAGACTGCATCAACCATCAGCCTCCCGTTGACGCCTGTCCGCGGCTTGCGTCTGCGGCCGGCACCCGCAGTCATGCTCGTAGCAGGCTTCACTAGTCTGCTGAACGTGGGGAGATGGCTGGACGAGGCGTTGTCCGAAGACCAGCGGCAGCTCCGTCATCCGGACGATTGGCGGTCCGCCAATCGCCCGTGGGTCATTGTCAAGTTCGTCATAGCGGCAATCTGCCTCGCGGCAGTTTCGCCCTTTGTTTTGGCCTTTTTTTCGTTGGGCTGATGTCCGTCGGCCAAGGTAGCTACTGGTCTTTTGCATTCGGGTTCTCGGCGTTTGCCTTGCTGATGGCAGTGGTACTGGCCATCGTCCTCGCGGTGCGCCGGGCCCGCCGGTCAGGTTGACCAACCGGCGTTACGGGTTCTGATCGAAGCGAAGCTTCACGCAGGCGCGACGAGCCGGCGTTCACGTACGGCTGCGAATTCGAGCGCCGCTTGGATGTGCTGTTCGGTGAGCTCCGGAAAATCGCCGATGATCTCTTGGTGGGACGTTCCGGATGCCAGATATTCCAGAACGTCGTAGACGGTGATGCGCGTGCCGATGAAGCACGGCTTCCCGTTCCGTACGCCGGCCCGAGTGTCGATCAGCGAGGTGGCATCCATCGACTTCCACCGTAGTGATGGAAATCTGGGTAGCTGAAGCGGATGATCTCCACTCGACGCGCAACCCGTCGGGCTCCTACAGACACCGCTTCGAAACAGTCGGTTGGGAAATCCTGAAACTGTCGGTTCAAACTTCCAAGAGCTGTCGACTTAGGATCGGCAGGCGACCCACTGGACTTGTAGCTCCCACGCTCTTCACTCGCGTGCTAGCCGTTTCGCCGCTGTGACCCGCCGCAGGCCGCGTGCCGCCGACGAAGGTTCGTAAACAGTCGAATCGCCGCTTCGCCGTCGATCTCTGGCGGTTTCTTGACTATTCGGTGGTTGGTGTCGGCGATGTTGGCTCGTCTGACTCGGTGCCAACCAAGAGGTGGACCGGTTCTGCGTCGGGAAACGTTGCGATCAAGTGGAGATCGCCGCCTGTAGCCCGGACGAACGAACGCAGCGTCGACAGCAGCATGTTGCTTCGGTGTTCCAGCCGAGAGACCTCAGATTGGTCCATTTGGAGCTGTTCGGCGATGTGCTGCTGGGTCAGCGTTCGGGCCTTTCGCACCTGCGCCAGCGTGGCCTGGTGCTGCTCAATCTGCTCCCGTACTGCTTCGTAATGCGCCCGGGCTTCCGGGTGGGATCGGATTCGTTCGAGCACCGGTCCCATCGAGAGGTCCCGTTGCCATGCATCCGGCGGTACATCATCGACGCTTGCCGTGTCCACAGGAACCTGTTCAAGTCGTTCGCTGTCGTTCATCGTGTCCTTTCTTGCTCTCCTTCTGAAGAAGACGCGCTGCGCACAATCGGCGCCTAGTTGCCTCCTCTTCTGACAATCGGGGTGAAACCGGGATTCCGACTACACCATTGATCGAGTCGCTGCTGCGCACGCTCGACGTTTGCCGGGTACCAGCGATTGCCGAGCGACGTCTTGTCACCGCCTACCAGCGCTACTGCGATAGTGTTCGCCTGCTCGCTGCGGGCGAATCCGACGAGCACCCGAATCACCGGTGGTCCGACGGCGTAGGGCGTGGTCCCGGTCGGCGGTGTTCGTCTCAGCGCCCGGATGTCGTACCGTGCCGAGACCACCTCGTGGCACTCGGGATCGCCGAGATTCCTGCCGTGTCTCTCCAGCGCCCCCAGCAACGCAGTGATCTCTGCCGCGACCTCCCACCAATCTGTGCCTCCCGCGAGGGAGCCGTCGGTCAGGCTTGTGAGCCAGGCCTCAAAGAGCGGGTGGAGGACAACCTCCATGTAATGCACTATAGCACATATGTATTCAAACTCATACCGCCGACGAGTAGAGGATTCGTTGGCGGTGGATCAGCGTGATGCGCAAGCGGCGAGCCAGCAATCAGGCGAGGGGGATCACGGTGGCGGAGATGGCGGGGCGGCGGCGAGTTCGGTTGCCGACGAAACGACCGGTAGCGCGGCGGATGACACGCTCGATGTCGTCTGGGTCGGGACTGGGCCGCGACCCCTTGACGGCCTGTTCGACTGCTTGGGCAATCTCGCCGGAGAGGGCCTCGACGACGTCGGCGTGCTTGGTCACGTCGAGCCAGCCCCGCGAGGCGATGTCGGGTGCTGCCGCCAGACGACCCTTGCGGTCGAACACGACGGTCACGTGCACGAAACCTGCCGTCAGGGCCAGGCGCTCGCCGATGACCCCGGTGTCGAGGTCGTCCAGCGCCCCGTCCACGTAGTGGTACGGCGCCGCAACGCCGGCGCGGACCTGGAGTTCGTTGCCCTTGAGCGTGATCTGGGCGCCGTCGGTCAGGGTCAGCACGCGCTTGGCCTTCATCCCCATCTCGCGGGCAAGCCCGGCATGACTGGCCAGCATGTGGAATTCGCCCTCGATCGGCACGAACCAGCGCGGGCGGCACGCCTGGTGCAGCTCGCGCAGCTCGTCACGCTGGGCGTGCCCCGACGTGTGGACCTGCTCGTGCCCGTCGTGGATCACCTCGGCGCCTTTTTGGGCCAGCCGCGACACCATGCGGAACACAGCGCGCTCGTTGCCAGGGATGGGGTGGCTCGACAGCACCACCGTGTCGGACGGCCCGGCATGAATCTCGGGGTGGTTGCCCTGCGCGATCAGTGCGAGCGCTGCATTGGGCTCGCCCTGGCTGCCCGTGCACACGATGCAAACCTCGCCGGGTTCGAAGCGATCGAGCTGCTCCACGCCGAACAGCACACGCTCAGGAACGTCGAGCACACCCAGCTGGCGTGCGATGCGCACGTTGTTCACCATGGAGCGGCCCACCGGGACGACCACGCGGCCCTCGTTGATGGCGGCGTCGCAGATCTGCTGCACGCGGTGCAGGTGACTGGCGAAGCAGCTCACGATCAAGCGCTGGTCCGGGCGCTCACCGAACAGTCGCCGGAGCGTGGCGCCGATCTCGGTCTCCGACGCGCTGCGCCCTGGGCGGTCGGCATTGGTCGAATCGGCCATCAGCAGTGCGATGCCCTCGTCGCCCAGCGCCCGGAGCCGCTCCAGGTCGGTGAGCCTTCCGTCCACCGGCGCCTCGTCGATCTTGAAGTCGCCGGTGTGCACGAGCGCACCGGCCGGCGTGTGCAGCACGATGCACAGGCTCTGGGGAACCGAGTGGGTGATCGGCAATGCCTCCACGTCGAACGGGCCGATCTTGCGGCGTTCGCCGTCTCCGATGAGGTGAAAGGACGTGCGGTCTCCGAGGCGTGCCTCGGTCACCTTGTGCTCGGCGAGGGCCATGGACAGGGCCGACCCGTAGAGGGGCACCTCGATGCTGCGCAGGAAGTGGGGGACGCCGCCGAGGTGGTCTTCGTGGCCGTGGGTGACCACCAGTCCGACGATGTCGCGGGCACGCGAGTTGAGCCAGCCCATATCGGGCAGCACCTGCTGTACTCCCGGCATGATCGCCGGATCGGGGAACATGACCCCGAAGTCGATGACGAGCAGCTTGCCGCTCTGCTCCACGACGGTGCAGTTGCGCCCGACGTCGCCGAGCCCGCCCAAGAACGTGACAGTGACGCCTTGGTTGTTGTTGCTTGTGCCCTTCCCGCCGTGACTGCGTCCAGTTGGCTTCCGCGTACGCCTTGTGGAACCGCCGTCTTGTACGGCGGGATCGGCGGATTGGGCTGGCGCGCCGTCGGCGGGGGCGCGGCGCTGACGGCGGCTCAAGTCTGCTTCAGACGGGCGTAGACCTCGCGGGCGCGGTCTTCCAGACCCTCGGGCGTCGGGCCCATGGGCAGGCGGGGTTCGCCCACCGGCAGCCCCAGCGTGCGCAGCATGGCCTTGGTCGGCACAGGGTTGGGTGCTTCGTCGCCGGTCTCGAAGTCGTAGCTCTCCAGCAGGGTGGCGTTGATCTCACGGGCCTTGGTGGCGTCGCCTGCGTCCCATGCGTCGAACATGGCGACGTGCTCGGGGATGGACCAGTGCGCTGCGACGCTGATCACGCCCACCGCGCCGACGGCCAGCAGCGGCAGCGTGAAGGTGTCGTCGCCGCTGTACACCTCGAAGCCCTCTGGTGCCTCGGCGATGACCTTCGCGGTCTCACCCGGGTTTCCCGCAGCGTCCTTCACCCCGACGATGTTGGGGATGTGTGCCAGCTCCAGCAGCGTCGGCGTGTTGATCTTGCGTCCGGTACGCACCGGGATGTCGTACAAGATGATTGGCAGCTCGGTGCACTCGGCCACGGCGGCGAAATGCGCTGCGATACCCGCCTGCGACGGCCGGTTGTAGTAGGGGGTGACGGCCAGGATGCCGTCGACGCCCAGCTCGGCGGCCTTGCGGGTCTGACTCACCGAATGCGCCGTGTCGTTGGTGGTGGTGCCGGCCACGACCGGCACCGTCGCGGCTTCCGACACGGCGCGCCAGAGCTCCCAGTCCTCCTCGTCGGTGATGGTGGGTGCCTCACCGGTCGTGCCGGTGATCACGAGGCCCTCGGCGCCTTCGCCTACGAGCCAGCGGGCCAGCGTCACCCCAGCGTCCACGTCCAGCGATCCATCTGCCGCGAAGGGCGTGATCATCGCCGGCACCACTCGTCCGAATCGCGCGCTCATGTCCCCGAGACTACTGCCGCGCCCTCGAGGGCCTGCAATTGTTTTCCCGTTGTCAGCGTCGGAAGATCGTTGGGTGCCTGCAGACGTGAGTGCCTAGGTTCGCGAGCAGGCGGATCGCCTTGGAGCTGATCCAAAAAACCTGACTCGGCCGCTCCGGGCGATCCGCCACTCGATGCCGCCGTAGCGACTTCCGCAGTTGAAGCTAACACTGGTGGCGAGCGAGATTCAACGCGGTTTCGGCGGTCGGCTCTCGGACGAAACTGTCGGCTGGTTCGCAGGCAGTTATGCGTCAGACGCTGCCTTCGTCGGCGCGGTTGATGCCGAGCGTGGCCAGCAGATCCTCGTGTAGCTCGAACCACACCGTGTGATAGCTGGGGATCATCGGCTTGGTGAGGTAGTCGAGGTCGCCGGCTTGCAGCTTGCCCAGGGCTTCGGCGAACCGGGGCGAGTAGTTCTCGTAGCGGGCCATCACTGAGTTGAGGGCTTCGAGCACCCCGCCGAGCTCGCCGTGCAGGCCTTCGAGCCGGCTGATGATCGCGGCGTCGTAGTCAGGGTCGCTGTGGTCGTTCAGCCGGCCGCCGTCGCCGGGTCCCGCATCGGCTGCCGCCGGGTGATCTTCGGGCAGCACCTGCCAGTCGGTGCACAGATGCAGCATCTTGGGGTTCAGCGCCAGGAATTCCCGGTAGGCCGCCGTCACGGCGTCGCGGGCACCGGCTGCATCCAGCTCAGCGGCGAGCGCGGCCTCGCCGTCGTCGCGCCCGGTCGGCGTCAGGATGAACTTCGGCACCCCGCCGACCTCGCGGGACATGCAGTGCCCAGCAGTGTCCAGCTCCGCCAGCAGCCATTCGGTGTCGTCAGGCTCGAGCCCGTGAATCGCCGCGACGTCGTCGATCTCGCCGAGTCCCTTCAGCCGCAGCGCCAGCCACACGAGCAGGCGCGGCTCGGAGCGGTATGGACAGCTCGCATCAGGCTCGGAGCGGTATGGGCCGCTCGCATCAGGCTGGGATTGGAATGGACCGTTCATGTCGACGTCACTCCACTACGAGATCGGCGAAGCGATCTCGCAGCGTTTTCTTGGAGAACTTGCCCGTCGAGGTCTTCGGGACTTCGTCGATGACCTGGGTCGCGCTGGGCAGCCACCACCTCGCCATCCGCGGCGTGAGGTACTCGATCAGCTCGTCGTGAGTGATGGTCTCGCCCTCGACAGGCACCACGCACGCCATCGGCCGCTCCATCCAGCGCTCCGATGCCACGGCCACCACGGCGGCCTCGGCCACCTTGGGATGGCTCATGATCTCGTTCTCCACTTCGGCCGAGCTGATCCACTCGCCGCCGGACTTGATGAGGTCCTTCGTGCGATCCACGAGCCGGATGTAGCCGTGCGGATCGCAGGTGGCCACATCGCCGGTGCGGAGCCAGCCGTCCTCGGTGAATGAGTCTGCGGCGTCGGGCCGGTTGTAGTACGAGCCGGTCACATACGGGCCGCGGACGTGCAGCTCCCCGGACGACTCGCCATCGCGGGGCAGCTCATTGGTGGTGTCGGGCTCGCAGATGCGGAATTCCACGGTCGGCAGGATCGTGCCGACTGTGGTGCGCAGGTCGGCCTTGGCGTCGTCGTCGAGGTCCTGCTGTCCGGAGCGGATGTGCGCTAAGGAGCAGAGCGGGCTGGTCTCGGTCATGCCCCAGGCCTGCAGAATCGGCAGCCCCACCGCTTCCCGGTACCCCTCGGAGAGCGCCTTGGGCACAGCCGAGCCGCCGCAGGGGATGGCACGCAGGCTGGACACGTCGCGCCCTTCCAGCTCGCCCAGCACGCCCATCCAGATCGTGGGCACACCCGCAGCGACCGTGACCCTCTCGGTTTCGATCAGCTCAGCCAGCGGCTTCGGCGCCAGGTTCGGGCCGGGATTGACGAGCTTCGCGCCCGCTGCGACGGCCGCATGGGCGAGGCCCCATGCGTTCGCGTGGAACATCGGCACAACTGGCATGATCACGTCGCTCTCGCAGACCCCGGCCGAGTCGACCAGCATCGCTGCCAGCGTGTGCAGGTAGGTGGAGCGGTGGCTGTAGACGACGCCTTTGGGTTCGCCGGTAGTGCCGCTCGTGTAGCACATCGATGCCGCTTGGGTCTCGGCGGCGACGCGGAAGCCCGCCGGCGACGCCGCTGAGATCAGGTCCTCGTAGTCGACGATACGGGAATCGTCGGGAATCTCGGGTGCCGCGTCGCTGCCGCCGGAGTCGTCCATCACGACGACGTGGCGGACCGTGCTCATGGTGTCGACCAGCGGCCACAGCAGCGGCAGCAGCGAGCGGTCGGCGAATACCACCTCGTCCTCGGCGTGGTTGGCGATGTAGGTGACCTGCTTGGGGAACAGCCGGATATTCAGCGTGTGCAGCACACGGCCCGAGCAAGGTGCGGCGAAGTACAGCTCGAGGTGGCGGTCGGTGTTCCACGCAAACGTGGCGACTCGCCCGTCTGCAGAGATGCCCAGATCGTCCAGTGCGCCGCCGAGCAGCCGGGTCCGTTCGGCCCAGCGCCCGTAGTTCGTGCGCTCGATGCCCGTTGCGGTGGCAGTCACCAGCTCCTTGTCCGCGAACAGCGTCTCGGCGCGTTCGAACAGTGGATCGAGGGTGAGCGGCAGGTCCATCATCGTCGAGTCCATGACGCCGCAGGCTAGAGGCCATCGGAAGCTGCCTTGAAGGGCGTGCCGGGCAGCCGCAGGTCGGTGCGATCGCTGTGCGGGTGCGTAGCCTCGGCGGCGGTGGCGCACACGGACTCGGACGACAATGCTGCGGCCGACGCCGCCGAATCCGAGGAGATCGTGGACGGGATTGCTGAGTCGTCGCACCGGTCCGCCGATGAGACCTCGGCGGGTCCAGTGATCACCGACGCCGACCGTCGCCGGATGCAGCTGCTGGCTGCGGTGCCCGTGGGCTTCGCTCTGGCGGCCTATGCCGGGCAGATCTTCTTCGCTGCCCTCATTGCGCGCGCACCGCTGCTGCTGCTGTCGCTCAACGCCACGGACCCCGTCCTGCTCGGCGTGGCCCATCAGGCCCCGCTGTGGGCGTTCATGGCGATCGGGCTGACCCGGCTGTTCATCACCGACCCGTTCCTGTACCGGCTCGGCTACGACTACGGCCCCAATGCCAAGGCCTATCTGGCAGCAGAGCTTGGGCCCCGCAGCCGTGTCATCCGCACCATGGACTGGCTGGAGCGCTGGTTCCCGCGGGCAGGCTGGCTGCTGCTGTTCGCCATTCCCGGCTACCCGATGTGCTTGCTGTCGGGGATTGCGCGCATGCGCCAGCTTCCCTTCGTCGTGGTGAATCTGGCGGGCACGTTCACCCGGCTGGCGCTGGTGTGGTGGGTCGCCGGCTTGTTCGACGGTCCCCTTGGAGCAGTCATCGACTTCATCAACCGCTACTCGATCCCCTTCACCGTGGCGATGTTCGTGCTGGTCGTGGTTCAGACCGCCCGCAACCAGCGCCGGAACGCGGCTGCGGAGCCACCGTCGTCTGAGGCAGGAACAGACGACGTCTGAGCGGCGGGTCTCCAAAGGTCCGGCCCCGCCTCGGTACTCTCGCTGAGGTGAGTGCGAGCGGCGCTGCCGGGGCCAATGGCTCAAAGGACACGTCCAATTCGTTGTCCGCACACGACGGTCGCAGCGGGCTCTCGCGGGTGGTTCGCAATGCCCTGAGCGGCCGATCCCGCGAGATCGTGGCGCTGTCGCTGTTCGCGCTCGCCGTGATCTGCGCGCTGGGGCTGCTGGGCGACCGCGCGGGCGTCGTGGGCCGAGTTTTGGAGAGCGCGCTCGCAATTCTGCTGGGCGTGTTCCGGTACGCCGTGCCGATCCTGCTCGTCTGGATCGGCGTCGCACTCGCCCGTATGACCGCTTCGGAGCGGAGCGGCCGTGCCGCCTTCGGGCTGAGCATGCTCACGGTTGCCTTCGCCGCCGCCGCACACCTGTCGGGACCAGCCGACGGCTTCGGGTCGCTGGAGGACCTGCGAGGCAGCGGGGGAGTGCTGGGTGCCGTGGTCGCCGAGCCGCTGCGTCGCTTGATCGACGACCCCGCGACCTGGGTGCTGCTGCTGCTGGTCATGCTGTTCGCGGTCATGATCGTTGCCAACGTTGGCCTCGGTCAGGTCCTGCGATGGATATGGGCTGGTCTGTCTGCGCTGGGCCGGACGCTGAGCGGCTCGCTGTCGAAGGGTGCCCGGAGCCTGCAGCGCGTCGGCGAGGATCCCGAACCCCCGTCGTTCGGGGAAGAGCAGTACGACCTAGAGGCTGAGTCAGCAGGCCAGACTCCGGGTCTGGACCTGGGCGCCTCGGGTACCAGCGAGGCGGCATCCGACGAGGCTGTCTTCGAGCCATCGCCGCCCGAATTCGTGGAGCCGCCCAGCGACGATCCCGTCCCGACACCTGTGCCGGCGGCCCTCGCCTCCAGCAAGGGCACGGGAACTGGCAGCCAGCGTCCTCGCTGGAAGCTCCCAAAGAAATCGGTGCTGAAGCGCAGCGGCGCCCAGCAGTTCGACCGAGCCCAGCTGTCGGCGGGCGCTGCAGCACTGGTGGCGGCGCTGGCCAGTCACGGTGTGGAGACTCAGGTCACCGGCTGGGAGCCCGGGCCCACGGTCACGCGCTACGAGCTGAAGCTGGGCCCAGGCGTGAAGGTGTCGCGCGTCACTGCGCTTCACAAGGACATCGCCTACGCCATGGCCGCAGCCGACGTCCGGATCCTCGCGCCGATCCCAGGCCGATCGGCGATCGGCATCGAGGTCCCCAACTCCGATCGTCACTTGGTCGCGCTGGGCGACATCCTGTCCTCCAAGGCCGCCACCGAGGCCATGCACCCGCTCGAAGTGGCGATGGGCAAGGACATCTCGGGTCGTGAGGTCATGGTCAATCTGGCCACGATGCCCCACGTGCTCATTGCCGGCGCGACCGGCGCGGGCAAGTCGTCGTGCATCAACTCGATCATCACGTCGCTGCTGATGAGGTCCAGGCCCGATGAGGTGCGGATGATCCTCGTCGATCCCAAGCGGGTGGAGCTCGGCCAGTACGACGGGCTGCCGCATCTGCTGACTGCGGTGGTCACCGATCCGCGGAAAGCGGCCAATGCTCTCTCCTGGGCGGTGAAGGAGATGGAGCGCCGCTACGACGTGCTTTCCGAGGCGGGCTTCCGTGACATCACCGGCTACAACGCGGCCGTGCTCGACGGGGCGCTGCACAGCGACGAGGCCGAGCTGCTGGGCAACGACCAGCCCCACGAATCGATGCCCTTCATCGTGGTGGTGGTCGACGAGCTGAACGACCTCATGATGGTGGCGGCCCGCGACGTCGAGGAGTCCATCACCCGCTTGGCCCAGATGGCCCGGGCCGTCGGCGTGCACCTTGTCGTCGCGACCCAGCGCCCGAGCGTGAACGTCATCACCGGGGTGATCAAGGCCAACATCCCCAGCCGGCTGGCATTTGCCGTGTCGAGCCTGGCAGACAGCCGGGTCATCCTCGACCAGCCCGGCGCTGAGCGGTTGGTGGGCCAGGGCGACATGCTGCTGCTGTCCGCGAACTCCAGCACGCCGCGCCGCATCCAAGGTGCGTGGGTGAGCGAATCGGAGGTCGCCCACGTAGTGGCTCACTGGCGCCGCCAAGCACCCGATGTCGAATACGTGGAAGGCGTGGAGGGCACTGACGATTCGGATGGCAGCAGCATCCTGCCGGGCGGCACCACCGGCGATGCCGATGACGACGAGCTGCTGCGCCAGGCAATGGCCATCGTGGTGGAGACCCAGCTCGGCTCGACATCCATGCTGCAGCGCAAGCTGAAAGTCGGCTTCGCCCGCGCCGGACGGCTGATGGACTTGCTCGAGCAGCGAGGCGTCGTGGGCCCCTCGCAGGGCTCCAAGGCCCGCGATGTGCTCATGACGCCCGAGGAACTGTCGAACGCGCTGGGAGAGTGACGGCGAGCGGCTCCGCTCGCCGCGCTTAAGGGCTCAGCGCTCGCGGCGGATGTGCTTGAACGACCCGCCGGCCTCCTTGGTCGCCTTGAAGCGGCCGGTGGAAGGGTCTCGCTTGACCCACTTGCCGGGCATGGGATTCGGCATCTGCCTCAGGCCGTAGGCAGAGTCAAATTGGCCGTCACTATGTGCGCCGTTCTTTGCCATGACCTGCTCCCTTGAGCGACTGAACTCAAAGATAGCCGGGCCATGTGACACGAAGTCGGAGTCTGAGGCGGCACCCACATCGCTCCGAGCCCTCGACGTGCCGGTCGGTCGATCGAGTCGCGCTGATGGGTCAACCGAAATCACCCCCAGATCGAGCCGAACGGCCACCTCCCGGTCAGATCGACAAGCCGGACGAGTGTCACGGCCCACAATGCGGCAATCGCACCTACCAAGCCGATCCGCCATCGCTGCAACAATCGCTCGGCTAATGGCGTCGGTTCTCGCGAGAGCACGACGACCCCAGCCAGTGTGAGAGGAAAGGTCAAGAGCGAGAGGCTCTCGACGAGATTCTCGTCTTCGGGGAGCACCAGTGCGACGGCGAACGCGGCACCGATCAGCGTCAACACACCGCCGATGATCAGTCGGTGGGCAGTTCGAACACGCGCCCGAACGTTGACGTTCGCGAAGTACGGCCGAGCCGGATCGGACGCGTAGATCGCCACGGCGTCAGCGGTATCGCGTATCGCGTCGCAGACGGCGAGATCACACCGCTCCTCGAGAATGTCCGCGACCGAGGGCTCCTCAATGACGACGCCGTGATCCGCTGAGCGAATCTCGATGTGTGTGCTCCTGGCATCGCCAAAGACCACGGCCTGGGTCATTGTTGCCGAGGGAGCGTCGATCCATGGACGCTGCTCGAACACCTTCAAGGTGCAGGCTTGACCGGCCGGAACGACGGTGTCGACGAATACCTCCCATCGCCTCCCATACTCCGCCAGCGCAATCTGGGCCTCCGGCCTCATGTCGGGCACCGCAGCGCAGAACTCGTGAACGAGAAGATCGATGTGCGAGGAATCCGTCGGTCGATTCGACATGAATGGGATGGCGAGCAGGACACACTCAGATGCGGAGGCTGGATCTTCGCCTTCTTTGAGAGCACTAATGAGCGCTTGTCGGGTTGGCTCGATCTGCTGACACCAGTCGGCGACCTCGGATTCTCGAACATCGAATCCGAGGTCCGAATTGAGGTAGGCCGTGAGCGCTCTGATGCGGGTTGTGGCATCGGGCTCACTGCGTTGTCGCCACCGCCGCTGAGGAACTGCCGCGTCCAGTTGCCGCCACCACTCGAACGTCGTCATCGCGGAGATGCCGAACCAGAGGTCGCTGAGCGGTTCCGCCTGAGCTGGTTCGCCTCGGACATGGTCGATGTACTGGGCTTGGAGTGCCGCGATATCTCGTCGTGGCAGCAACGTGACTGGGTTCGCGCCCGTGCCTCGGAAGTCAACGTTGAGCAGCAGTTCCTTGGGTCTCACGGTGAACGGAAGCACGAGGCGAACCGCATCGCCGGTCGCCGCACCGCGCCTGAAGCGCTGCACGAGCCCAAGAGGGATTCGGATCTGATAGGCCACCGACGCCTCGACGTGGTCGCTGTCCCGCAGCACAAACTCGTGAACGGCTCGCTCCCGCCAGGCCCGCGTGTTGTCCAACAGCGCAAACGTCAGGCGCTGTTCGTTCGACAGATCGATATCCACAGCACCTCAGATAGCCCACACCGACACGCACGAGTGTGCATTCAGTCCATGCTGTCCGGCGCGGATCGGGAATGCCACTGGATTAATCGCAGCCATCCGTCCGCGGGCTGAGGAACTGTCGGCCGCCCTGGGAGAGTGACGGCAAGCGGCTCCGCTCGCCGCTGGCTCAGAGGCCGACGCGGATCTGCAGATTGCGGGGGCCGCGCACCTGCACGCCGCCCCATTCCACGCCGCCGCGGCCGACATCGGTGGCGAGCTCGAAGTTCGGGAACCGGGCCAGCCATTCCTCGATGGCAACCTTCAGCTCCATGCGGGCCAGGTTCGAGCCCAAGCAGCGGTGGATCCCCAGCCCGAACGCGAAGTGGCGGTTCTCGGCGCGGTCGATGATGACTTCATCGGGTCGGTCGAACTTGGCGGGGTCGCGGTTGCCTGCGCCGAACGGCAGCAGCACCTTGTCGCCGTGAGCGACCGGGCAGCCGCCGATCTGCGCGTCGTCGGTGGCCGTGACCCGCGCCATGGTGACCGGGGAGTAGGCACGCAGGAATTCCTCGATGGCGGTGGGGATGAGCTCTGGCTCGGCCACGAGCCGCTCGCGGTCGGCAGGGTTCATGGCCAGGTGCATCAAGCTGGCCGAGATCGAGCTCCACGTGGTGTCGATGCCCGCCAGCAGCAACAGGAAGCTGGCACCGGTGATGTGGTGGTTGGCCAGCGGGTCGCCGTTGGGCAGCTGCATGTCGAGCAGCTTCGACGGCAGGTCGTCGGCCCGTTCCTGGCGCCGCTGGTCGGTGAGCTCGCCGAAGTAGTGGAGCACCTCACGGGTCGCATTTGCCCGCCGGTCGAACTCGTCGCCCTTGGACTGCAGAACGTCGACCGCCCAGCGGGTGAACTTGGGCTCGTCCGACTCGGGCAGTCCCAGGATGCGGGCGATGACCCGCACGGGAATGTGCTTCGAATAGGTGTCGGCGGCATCGGTCACGCCGCTGCGGCCCTCGTCTGCACCGGTTTCGGCTGCGATCGCGTCGATGCGCTCGCGGGCGATGCTGCGAGTGACTTCGACCATTTCCTCCACGGCCGTTGGACCGAAGAACGGCAGCAGCAACCGGCGCGCGTCGGTGTGGAACGGCGGGTCCGAGGTGATCGGCGGGGCGGTGAGCAGCCCGACGCCTTCGGGCGTGGGCGCCACAGCGATGTCGCGGGAGCTGAAGTTCTCGGTGTCGTAGGCGACTGCTGCGATGTCGTCCCACGTCGTGGGCATCCAGTGCCCGTCATTGTGGGGGCTGTGGGCGACGGGGCACTCGGCGCGCAGATCGTCCCACACGTCTGCGGCGCCCTGGATGTACTCGTCGCTGTAGACGTCGAAGTCCCGCTCCGCAGAAGCGCTGTCGGTGTCAGCAGTCGTGCTCATGGCGGCTCCCTTTGAGTCCCCGCGGGCGCGGTCCGTGGCGCTTCCCAGCGTAGGCGACGGGTTCTACGCTGCGCCGTAGTACTGAGCAGTCACGAGCGGCAGCTTCGCTGGCTCGAGGGGGGCACATGCCAGCACACACAGCACACGCAGGTCATGAGACGCACACGTCAGTCGAGGCGGCGCAGCTCAACGAGGTGGCCCCGGGCGTGTACAGCTACGTGCAGCCCGACGGCACGTGGTTCATCAACAACATGGGGTTCGTCGCCGGCTCCAGCGCCGTGGTGTCGATCGACACCACCTCCACGGAGCGCCGCAACCGGGCCTATCTCGACGCCATCGCCTCGGTGACGTCGAACCCGGTGAGGGTTGTGGTCAACACGCACCATCACGCCGATCACACCCACGGCAACTACCAGTTCGCCGACGCCACGATCATCTCTCACGCCAAGTGCCGTGACGTGATGGTGGCCGCCGGCATCCCCGACTACAGCGCAGTCTTTCCCGGCGTCGAGTGGGGCGACCTGCAATTCCGGGCGCCAGACGTGACCTTCGAGGGCTCGATGGTGCTGCACCTCGACGATCGTCGCATCGAGCTGTCGGACCTGGGCTTCGTGGCCCACACCGACGGCGACATCGTGGCGTGGCTGCCGGACTGCCGGGTGCTGTTCTGCGGCGACCTGATCTTCCACGGCGGCACGCCGTTCGCGCTGTTCGGATCGGTCGCGGGGACCATCCGGGCCATGGACGTCATCGAGAGCTTCGGCGCAGAGGTGATCGTGCCGGGCCACGGTCCGCACTTCGGCGGCGACGACATCGCTCGCGTGCTCGACGAGCAGCGCTCCTACCTGCGCTTCGTGCAGGAAGCGGCCGCCGAAGGCCTCGCAGCAGGCAGGACGCCGCTCGAGCAGGCCCAGGCCACCGATCTCGGCCCGCACGGCCGCTACACCGACCCTGAGCGTCTCGCCGGCAACCTGCACGTCGCCTACCGCGAGGCAGCCTCGGGCGGCTACGAATTCCCCGGCGTCCCCCAAGCGATCATGGACATGGTCGCCTACAACGGCGGCGCCCTGCCGCGCTGTCTGGCCTGAGTTCGGGCGCCGGCGGCAGGAGGCGACCCATCCGAGGCTGCGCCTTCAACGGCGGCGCCCTGCCGCGCTGCTTGGCGTAGCCATCGCCGGCGGCACGAGGCGAGAGCATCGGGGTTGATTCGGCATGCCGTTTCGTGGAACGGTTGACGAAAACTGGCTATAGTCGGCCAGTTTCTGGAGGCGTACATGACAAGATCACTGCGCGAGCGTCTGGCTGCGGCTCCGATCACGTGGGGCGTATGCGAGGTCCCGGGATGGGGACACCAGCTCAGCCCCGATGAAGTGCTGTCGGACATGGCCGCGCTGGGCTTCACGCACACGGAATTCGGCTCCGTGGGCTTCCTGCCGACCGATGGACACGAGCTCGCTGCACTGCTGCAGCGTTACGGATTGTCGCTGCTCGGGGGCTTCGTTGCTGTGGTGCTCCATGATCCCGAGCGTCTTGAGATCGAGATGGCGCGTGTCGCCGCGGTCGTCGCCCAGATGGCTTCAGCGAGCGGGATGTGGTTCGTCAGCTGCCCGGTGTTCGACCATGACGACTGGCAGCGCCCCCAGCTTGACAGCGCCCAGTGGAGCCACGTGTTTCACGGGCTTGCGGCCATCGACGACATCGCCGCTCAATCAGGCATGAAGCATGCATTCCACCCTCATGTGGGCTCGCTGATCCAGGACGATGTCGAGACGCGCGCGGTTCTCGAGCACACCGATACACAACTCGTGCTCGATACGGCACACCTCACATTGGGCGGAACCGATCCCGCGGCGTTGGTTGGCAGCCACCGCGATCGCATTGGGCTGGTGCACCTGAAGGATGTCGATGCCGGGGTGGCGAAGCGGCTTCGCAACGGCGAGATCAGCCTGATGAGTGCCGTTCAGCTGGGGCTTTTCCCCCCCTTGGGGCGGGGCGCAGTTCCGTTGACTGACATCATCCGCTCGTTGGAGCAAGCACCGTCTGACCTCTGGTACGTGCTGGAGCAGGATGCGGCGCTCAGCGGTCCGGATACCGCCGATGTGGAACGGTTGCGGCGCGGCGTCGTCCAGAGCCTGCAGTTTGTGCAAGACTTCGACGCGGTGCGCTAGCACTCCAGGGGAAACGGGCGCTGGCGTTCGTGCCGTTCACGTCTTCAGGAGGAAGAACAGACATGAGGCGTATTACTCGACTGCTTGCACTGCTTGCGGCAATGACATTGTTCGCAGCAGCGTGCAGCGGCGACAGCTCCGACGAGACCACCGACGAGCCGGACGCACCGGCGCCTGCGGAGACCACTGAGGCCGCATCGGATGCGGCCGAAGTCACGCTCACGCAGAGCGACTGCGACAAGACGTACCACGTGATCACCCACGGCGACTCGGGAACCTTCTGGTCGGTCGTAGAGGTGGCAGTAGCGGATGCGTCCGATGCCATCGGCTGCGATGTCGTCTACTTCGGCGCCAACAACGACGCGCAGGCGCAGTCACAGGCCATCGAGGGTGCGATCGCCGACGGTTCCGATGGCATCGCCATCTCACTGGCGGATCCCGCAGGTCTCGAAGCCGCCGCCCGTGCGGTCGTGGCAGCAGGCATCCCCCTGTACACGCTGAACTCCGGCGTCAACAACTACGAGGACCTCGGCGCCGTCACCCACATCGGTCAGACCGAGATCGTGGCCGGCCAAGGCGCCGGAAAGCGGTTCAACGCCTTGGGCGCCACCCATGTGCTGTGCGCACGCCAGGAGCAGGCCAACATCGGTCTTGAGGAGCGCTGCCAGGGTCTCGCGGAGACATTCAACGGACAGGTGACTTCCGAATTCGTCGGCCTCGACGCGAACCCCGATGAGCAGGAGCAGACCATCGCCTCGATCCTCACTGCGGATTCCAGCATCGATGCGGTGCTGGGCGTCGGGCCGAACCTGCCGCTGCGGGCGCTCGACGCTGCCGAGTCGGCTGGGCGCACGCTGCACATCGGCGGCTTCGACCTGTCCTCGGACCTCATCTCTGCAATCGAAGCGGGCGACATCGCTTTCACCGTCGACCAGCAGCAGTACCTGCAGGGCTACATCCCCGTGATCTTGATGCACCTGCAGGCAACGAACCAGAACACTGCCGGCGGCGGCCTGCCGATCCTGACCGGTCCAGGTTTCGTCACGCCTGACAACGCTGCGGAGGTCGCAGCGCTCGTCAGCGCCGGCACGAGGTAGCCCTCCCAATGGCGGCCGCCACCGCCGACGGGGCCGACGAACGGCTCGCATATCGCGGGCCGATCCAACAGCTGCTCACCCGTCCTGAGATTGGTGCGCTGCTCGGCCTCGCCGGCGTGTGGCTGCTGTTCTGGCTGACATCTGAAGCATTCGGCACCGCAGGGGGAACAGCCAACTTCCTCGACGTGGCGGCGCTGCTCGGCATCATGGCGGTGCCGGTGGCGCTGCTGATGATCGGCGGCGAGTTCGACCTGTCGTCGGGCGCCATGACAGGCGCCACCGCCGTCTTCGTCATCCTGATGAGCCGCGAGGTGGGCGAGCTGGGAGGCGCCGGGTTCAGCCTGCACCTCGCTGTGCCGCTGTCGCTGTGCTTCGCACTGGCGATCGGCTGGTTCAACGGCACGCTCGTCGAGCGCACGTCGCTGCCCAGTTTCATCGTCACGCTGGGCACGTTCTTCATCCTCATCGGCGCCAAGCTCGGCTTCGGCAAGCTGTTCACCAACAAGGTCATCGTCGAGGGGCTCGACGAGGCGCAGGGCTACGCGTTCTGGGACGACATCTTCGGTGCCGAGTGGATCCGCAACCAGCACATCTGGGACGGCCGCGACTGGGCATGGGCAGGGCTGCTCGTGCTCGCGGGCGTTGCCCTGCTGTTGGGGCTGCTGGAGATGAGCTACACCCGGCGGCCCGACCCGCCGTCATGGGCTGCGCCCGGCGCGTTCGCCGGGGCCGTCGCGGTGCCGCTGTTCGGCTTCGTGATGCTCCTGAGGTCCGACGGCACTGCCTCGAACTGGCTGTGGGGGGCTGTCATCGCCGCAGGAACCCTGGCGGGTGTCGCTAGCTGGTGCAGATCCCGCTACGAGCCGGTGCAGCGGCGCCGACCGGCGCCCGACAACCGCACGATGCGGATGATCGCCATCGGCGTCGGCGCTGTCGTGGTCGCCGTGGTGTTGGCACTCGTCATGGATGCGACGAACACCGACCAGCTCGGCTTCCTCGGGGGCGGTCTCGGGCGTGCGGTATTCGCCATCGGCATCGCTGCTACCGGTGTGTTGGCCGCGCTGGCCGCGACCGGCCATGTCCGCTCGAGCGCACCGGTCATCGGCGTAGTCGTGGCGCTGTTGCCCGCGATCAGCTTCATGATGACCGTCCAGGCCGCCCGGGCGCTGCTGTTCGGCGGCCTCGCTGTGGCCGGCGTGGTGGCGCTGATGCTGGTGGCGGCGCGGACCGACCTCTCGCTATGGCTGCCGATGGCGACCGCAGCCATCGTGGCTGTCGCCGCGTTCGTAGTGCAGGCCGAGTCCGAATCGCGCAAACTGCGCGTCGAGCTGTTCTCGGTGCTGCTCCTGATCGCGCTCGCGCTCGCGGCCACCGCAGCGGCCCGGGCTCTCGCACAGCGTCGCAGCACGGCGGTGCCCGTGCCGCAGATGGGGCTATGGCCGCGCGTCGCCATGGCGGTCGGCGGCGCTGCGGCCATCGTGTTCGCCGTGATCGAGCTGACCGACGGCGACGGCCTGCTCTACGCCCTGTCGACCGGAGCCGCCAAGGGCGGCGCGATAGCGCTCGGCATCTTCGCCGTCGGCACGTTCTACCGGTTGCTGTTCAGTCGTGACGAAGGCATGGGCCGGCCTCTCGTGAGGGTCGGGCTGGCGGCTGCGGGCCTGGCGCTTGCGGTCAAGCTGATGTTCATCACTACCTTGGAGGAAGAGGCGACCCAGGCGGTGACCCGGTTCCGCGTCTCGGTGCTCTTCTACCTGCTGTTCGCCGCGATCGGCGCATGGGTCCTGGCCAAGACGCGCTTCGGCAGCTGGACCTTCGCCGTGGGCGGCAACAAGGACGCCGCCCGGTCGGTGGGCGTCCCGGCTGCCCGCACCAAGACGACGCTGTTCATGCTGGTGTCGGTCTGCGCCTGGGTCGCGGGCATGCTCATCGCCTTCCGCCTCAATTCGGTGCAGGCCAATGTCGGCGACGGCAACGAGTTCCGCTACATCATCGTGGCCGTCGTGGGCGGCAACCTGCTGACCGGCGGCTATGGCTCCGCTATCGGCGCGGCGATCGGAGCGCTCATCTGGGGGATGATCAGTCAGGGCATCGGTTTCGCGCGCTGGAATACCGACTGGCGCTTTCTCGTGCTCGGCGGGCTGTTGGTGGTGGCGGTGATCGTCAACAACTACGTACGCCAGCGAGCAGAGCGGTCGCAGGCGGCGCGCGGTGATCCCGACGATGACGGTCCGCCGGGCGACGATGCCGGCGCGGCCGACGAATCTGTCTCTGCAGGAGCTGAGCCATGAGCGACTCGCTGATCGAACTGCGGAACATCTCGAAGTTCTACGGCAACATCATCGCCCTGACCGGGGTGTCCACCACGGTCAACCCCGGTGAGGTGACGTGTGTGCTCGGCGACAACGGCGCCGGCAAGTCCACATTCATCAAGATCCTCGCGGGCGTGCACCAGCACGACGAGGGGGAACTGCTGCTGGAGGGGGAGGAGGTCAAATTCTCTTCGCCTCGGGCAGCTCTCGCTGCCGGCATCGCCACCGTGTACCAGGACTTGGCCATGGTGCCGCTCATGTCGGTCTGGCGGAACTTCTTCCTCGGCGCAGAGCCCACAAGGGGATTCGGGCCGTTCCGCCTGATCGATATCGAGAAGGCCAAGCAGATCGCCAAGGCACAGCTCGCGGAGATGGGCATCGACATCCGTGACACCGAGCAACCGGTGGGCACGCTGTCGGGCGGCGAGCGTCAGTCGGTAGCGATCGCGCGGGCCAGCTACTTCGGCGCCCGCGTGTTGATCCTCGACGAGCCCACTTCGGCGCTCGGCGTCAAGCAGTCCGGCGTTGTGCTGCGGCGCATCGTGGAAGCGCGTGATCGAGGGCTCGCAGTGATCTTCATCACGCACAACCCCAATCATGCGTACCCGGTCGGCGACCGCTTCGTGATCCTCAATCGCGGTCACTCCATGGGCAATTTTGCCAAGGAAGACATCAGCCAGGCCGAGCTGACGCAGATGATGGCCGGCGGTGCCGAGCTCGAAGCGCTGCAGCACGAGCTGGCAACGCACTGAACCGATCAATGCGTCAGCGCTTGGGCATTGCCGTGATCGGCTTCGGCTGGATGGGCCAAGCGCATGCGCGCTCGGTCATGCGCATCCCGAGCTTGTTCAGCGAGCGCAGCTACGCGCCTGAACTCGTGGTGTGTGCCGACACGGTCGACGAGCGCCGCGCGGTCGCCCGTGAGGGTTTCGGCTTCAGCCATGCAACCGACGACTGGCGGTCGGCCGTGGATCGTCCCGATGTGGACGTGGTGTATGTCACGACACCGAACATGCTGCACTCCGAGATCGTCACTGCGGCTGTGGCCGCCGGCAAGCACGTGTTCTGCGAGAAGCCGGTCGGCGGCACGCCGGCGCAGACGGTGCGCTGCTTCGAAGCCGCCAGCGCCGCTGGCAGCATCACCGGGGTCGGCTACAACTACCGCTACGCGCCGCTCGTGCAGCACGCCAAGACGCTCATCGACGGCGGGGTGCTCGGGGCGATCACCAACTACCGCGGGCGCTTCTTCTCCATGTTCGGCGCCGATCCGCTGGGCCTGCTGTCGTGGCGCTTCGAGCTGGATCAAGCGGGCCACGGAGTCACCAGCGACATTCTCAGTCACGCCGTCGACCTGGCGATGATGCTGAACGGCCCGATCAGCCGCGTGATCGGCAGCGGCACCACCTTCATTGACAAGCGGCCCATCGCCCAGCCAGGCGCGAGCCATTACGCCCGCGGCCTTCCTGACGATCCTATGGGCTCGGTCACCAACGAGGATTACTTCGGTGCCCTGGTCGAGTTCGCCAACGGTTCACGGGGCACGTTCGAGGTCAGCCGCACGATGGTGGGGCCCGAGAGCCAGATGGCCTTCGACGTCTACGGCACCGAGGGCGCGGTGGGTTGGAATCTGGAGACCATGAATGAGCTCCAGCTGTACGTGGCGCCGGCGGCCTCGAACACGTCCGAGCGTGGCTACATGACGGTACGCGCCGGCGAGCGGCACCCCGGCCACAGCGCCTTTGTTCCTGGCGACGCCAACGCCATCGGGTTCGAGGATCTTGTCGCTCTAGAAGATCACCAGTACCTCTCCGCTGTCAGCGACGATCGCCCGCACTCAGCCGGCTTCGCCGAGGCTGTGGCGTACGTCAGCGTGCAAGCTGCCTTGCTGCGCAGCTGGATGAGCGGCACTTGGGAAGACGTCGTCCTGCTGACAGCCGACAATGTCGCCGAGCTCGCGCCGCACGACCCCGCCGGTGTGACAGGCAGGTGAATCAGGCGCGCATTATCCGTGGCGCCGCCCCGAAGGGAGTCTCGTGATGGCAGATATCGAGCTGACCACCGCCGGAGCCATCGTCCGCTACCTGGCAGCGCAGCGGATAGCGCTCGACGATCTCGATCCGGCGGCCGCGAGCCAGCTCGGGGCCGGCGATGTCTCCGACGGCGAGTCGGTGCCGCTGTTCGGCGGCGTGTACGCAATTTTCGGACACGGCAATGTGACGTGTCTCGGGCCTGAGCTGCGCAGCGCGCGTCACGCGCTGCCGACGTGGCGCGGGCAGAACGAGCAGGGCATGGCGTTGGCTGGCGTCGGCTATGCACGGGCGATGCGTCGTCGCCGGATCATGGCGGCGACCAGCTCCATCGGCCCGGGTGCCACCAACATGGTGACCGCCGCAGCGGTGGCTCACGCGAACCGCATGCCGCTGCTGCTGCTGTCGGGAGATACCTTCAGCCATCGACTGCCAGACCCGGTGCTGCAGCAAGTTGAGCACTTCGGCGATCCGTCGATGACGGTGAACGACGCCTTTCGATCCGTGGTCCGCTACTGGGACAGGCTCACTACACCCGAACAGGTGCTGGGGAGCCTGCCGAACGCGGTGGCGACGATGCTCGACCCGGCCGACTGCGGCCCGGCCTTCATCGGCTTGCCTCAGGACACCCAAGCCCAGGCGTACGCCTTTCCCGAGCGCTTCTTCGAACCCGTGGTGCATCGTGTGCGACGCCCACGTCCTGATCGGCGCGAGCTCGCCGCCGCGGCGGCAGCGCTGGCTGCTGCGAAGCGTCCGCTGCTCATCAGCGGCGGCGGCGTGCGCTGGTCGATGGCTGAGGCCGAGCTGCGTGCGTTCGCCGAGCGTCATGGCATCCCGGTTGTCGAGACGGTGGCCGGCCGCACCAGCTTCCCGTCCAGCCACCCCCTTGCCTGCGGGCCGATCGGCGTCACGGGCTGTGTCTCTGCGAACGCGATGGCCGCTGCTGCCGACGTGATCGTGGCAGTGGGCACCCGGCTAGGCGACTTCGCCACCGGCTCGTGGACCGTGTTCGATCAAGGCTCGACGTTTATCGGGCTGAATACGGCACGGTTCGACGCGACCAAGCACGCCAACTGCCCCTTGGTCGCCGACGCGCGAGAGGGACTTGCCGAGCTGGGCGCCGCGATCGTGGACTACCGCGCACCAGCCGACTGGACGGCGCGTGCCGAGACCGAGACCGCGCAGTACCACGCGTACATCGACAAGCTCGCCGCCCCGGAGGCCATCAGCTCGCAGGCAGAACTGCCGACATACGCACAGGTGGTGGGTGCCGTGTCGAGAGCGGCCGATGAGCGCACCTACGTGGTGACTGCAGCCGGCGGTCTGCCTGGGGAGACGGTGAACGGCTGGCGCAGTGATGTGGAGCACTCCTTCGACTGCGAGTACGGCTACTCGACGATGGGGTATGAGATCTCGGGTGCGTGGGGCGCGAAGCAGGCGCTGCCCGATCGCGATGTCGTTGCACTCGTCGGCGACGGCTCGTACCTGATGATGAACGCCGACTTGTACAGCTCGGTGCTGAGCGGCCACCCGATCACCCTGGTGGTATGCGACAACGGGGGTTTTGCCGTCATCAACCGGCTGCAGCAGGCCCAAGGCGGCGAGTCGTTCAACAACTTCCTGGCTGACACCATGACCCTGACACCATCGGGGACTGCCGATCGATCGGGACCGGAGCCTCCCCATGTCGACTTCGCCGCGCACGCGGCATCCATGGGATGCACAGCGGAGACCGTTGTCACCATCGCCGAGCTGGAGGCTGCGCTGGGGCGGGCAAAGGCCTCCGAGCGCACGTATGTGATCGTTCTCGCCACACACCCCACATCGTGGACCGAAGGCGGCGTGGCCTGGCAGGTGGGCGTGCCCGAAGCCAGCGACCGGCCCGAGATCGCCGCCGCAGCTGCGGGCATGGCCGAGGCAATGGCTGCCCAGCGGCGCGGCTCGTGATCTCGGCCGGTTCTGGGTTGCAGCGGCCATGAGCACTGCGGGCATCGGTCTTATCGGCTGCGGCCGGATCGGCCAGATGCACGCGCGCCATCTGGCCGGCATCGACGGCCTCCGGTTGGCGGCCGTGTGCGATGCCGTTCCGGCTGCATCGGCGTCGCTCGCAGCAGAGCTGGATGTGCCCGTTGCCGACAGCCCGGCAGCGCTGATGAACCGATCCGACGTCGACGCCGTGGCCATCTGCTCACCGACGGAGACGCACGTCGACCTGATCGTGGCGGCGGCGGAAGCCGGGTTGCCTGCGTTCTGTGAGAAACCCGTGTCGCTGGACCTGGCCGAGGCGGAGCGCGCTGTGTCTGCGGTCGCCGCTGCAGGCACGGCTGTTCAGCAGGGTTTCAACCGTCGCTTCGACCCTTCGCATCGGGCTGTGGCCACCGCTGCCCGCAGCGGTGAACTCGGCGACGTGCACGTCGTGAGGATCACGAGCCGTGACCCCGAACCGCCGCCCCACGACTACGTCGCCGGCTCGGGGGGCATCTTCGCCGACATGATGATCCACGACTTCGACATGGCACGCTTCGTGGTCGGCGCCGAGGTCACCGAGGTGTACGCGGCAGGCGCAGTGCGGATCGATCCCGTGATCGGCGAGCTGGGTGACTGGGACACCGCGGTGGCAGTGCTTACTCACACCGACGGGACCATCACCACCATCGACAACAGCCGGCGGGCGATCTACGGCTACGACCAGCGGGTCGAGGCGTTCGGCAGCGCCGGGGCGATGGCATCACAGAACCCCGCCGTCCACAGTGCGGTGCGGTCTGGGCCGGCGGGCGCGGCGTCTGCGCCGATCCCGTGGTTTTTCACCGAGCGGTATGCCGAGTCGTACCGTGCCGAGTGGGCTGCGTTCGTCGACGTGCTCGCAGGCGAACCGCCGCCCGTGACGCTGGAAGACGGCCGTGCATGCTTGGTGATTGCACTGGCGGCAACTCGCTCGGCACGCGAGGGGCGTGCCGTCAGCGTGGCGGAGATCTTGTCCTAGGCGGTCAGTCTGCTAGCTGGCCGGGCCGGTCGAGTCTCGCACCACCAACTCGGCGTTCAGCACCGACACGAGTGCGGTGTCCCGGCCGTTCAAACGATCGCTCAGCATGCTGACCGCTGTCTGCCCGATATCGGAACGGGGCAGCCTCACTGTGGTCAAACGGGGCACCCCTGCAACGGCATACAGCGAGTCGTCGAAGCCCGTGATGCTGATGTCGCCGGGCACGTTGAGGCCGGCGTCGACCGCGGCGAGGACGGCACCGCGGGCTTGGGCGTCGTTGACGCAGGCAATGGCCGTCGGTCGCCGCGAACGGCGCAGCAGCTTGTCGGTCGCTTCGTAACCGTCTGATTGCAGGAAACCGGCCGGTTCGAATGAGATGTGCCCCGAGCATCCCAACCGCTCCATCTCGCTGGTGTAGCCGCGGGTCCGTGCTGCGACGTTGGGCATCTCGGCATCGCCGATGAGGGCGATATCGCTGTGGCCCAGATCGGCCAAGTGACGAACCACGGACGCCATTGCCGCCTCGTCGTCAGTGACGAGCGTGTCGTATCGATCGGATCGAAGGTCGTACATCAACGCCAGGACCGGCAGGACATCCGCGTACTCCTCGAGTTCGGCCGCGTCACGTCGACCGAGCAGCCCGAGTGCGAGGCCGTCCACGCGGTACTCGAGCATCCGCTCGATCACCTCGCGCTCGCCGCTCACCTCAGGCGGGCTCGACAGGTACAGCGTGCGCATGCCGCGACGGCTGACTTCTTGGTCGACGGCGAACATGACTTCGCCCCAGAACGCATCGAAGAGCCCGGTGATGACAAAACCGACGGTGCCGCTGCTCAGGCCCGCGAGCGACCGAGCACCGGCGTGCGCCCGGTAGCCCAGTTCGGCGGCCGACTCCAGAATGCGCTGGCGGGTGCTGTCCCGAACGTGACCCTCGCCGCGCAAGGCGCGTGACACCAGCGATTTCGAGACACCGGCGTGCTGCGAGATGTCCTTGATGGTCGGGTAGCCACCCTGTCGTTTGGCCGGCATGAGTCCCTTCGAGGGCTGTGGCGAAGGCCGCAGCTTCGATGGTACCGAACCGCGGATTCCGGTCGATCAGCGAGCCGGCGTCAGAACGGGAGCTTGAGCCCTGGGCGGGGCCAGTCGCCGACGGCGAGGCGGCCGGTGCCAGACAGGGTGACGTACGCCGTGCGCATGTCGTCGCCGCCGAAGCAGATGTTGGTGGTGGCCGAATCGTCGGTGGGGGCGAACTCGAGCTCGTCGCCATCGCGGGTGAAGGTGCTGATGCCGCCGGTGAGGATCGTGGCCACGCTCACGTTGCCTTCGGCGTCCATGGCCAGCGAGTCGAAGTACTTGCGGCCGGCCGGCCGGGCCAGGAACCAGCCCCGTGCGGGCACCCCAGCGGCGACCTTGCCCGGGCCCTCGAGGTCGAAGGCGAACATGGCGCCCTGAAACGTCTCGGCCACATAGACCCGGTCTTCTTCGGGCGAGATGCCCACGCCGTTCGGCCCGTCCATCGGGAACGCGATCTCTTCGATGTGGCTGCCGTCGGCCTTGGCGTAGTAGAGCCCGCCGCGGTCCCGGTCGCGGGTGCGGGTCTTGCCGTGGTCGGTGAACCAGAAGCCGCCGGTGGAGTCGAACATGATGTCGTTGGGGCCCTTGAGCGACACGCCGTTCACATCGGCATACAGGATGTCCACCTCGCCGGTCTCGAGGTCGATGCGCTCGATCCGTCCCGTCGTGTAGTCGGAAGCCACCTCGCCGGGCACCGTGCGGCCCCGCACGGTGATCCACTCGAAGCCGCCGTTATTGCACACGTACAGCGCCCCGTCGGGACCCAGAGCTGCGCCGTTCGGCCCTCCGCCCGGCGTTGCCAGGATGTCCTTGCGGCCGTCGGTCACGTCGACGCGGGTGATGGTGCCGCGCCCGATCTCGACAACGGCGACCGAGCCGTCTGCCAGCACCACCGGTCCTTCGGGAAAGATCAGGCCGTCGGTGATGGTCTCGAAATGGTCAGGTCCGAAAAAGCTCATGGCCGCCGACGCTACTGCGCGACCGTGGCTGGCTTCCTGCCAAACCAGTGCTGCAGCGCTGTCAGCTGAGAGCGTCGCGCCAGGGTGAGGCGTCGATGCCGCGGTAGCGGTCTTCGAGCGCGTCGACCAGTTCGGGTGTCCAGTACGGGTGGCCAGGCGACGGGGCGCCGAACAAGGACAGCTCGTCGGGTGTGCAGGAGGCGGCGAACTTGGACCACAGGGGTCCATTCGAGACTGGCTGCACGTTGTCGTAGCCGATCCAGTCGGCGCCGCCGGGCTTGAACGAGGCGCTCATCAGGAAGCGGCTGCCGCCGGGACGGGTGAGGTCGACGCCGCGGTGCCACACGTCTGGCCGGTACGCCAAGAACGAGCCGCGCACTCCTGCGGCAGAGATCCGATCGCCGTCAGGCGGGCCGTCGTAGGGCCGGGTGGCGTCGGCAGGGCCTCCGGCCAACTCGGTGGGTGCCACGCCGTCGTCCACGTCGCTGAGATACAAGAAGCCCTCCAGGTTCCACCAGCCGGCTTCGAGCCGGTCGGGCACGACGTTGTGGTTGCGGTCTTGGTGGAAGGGCTGCTCGTAGTTGGCGACGCCGGTGTACTTGCCCCAGATGCGGGCCTGGTAGATGCGGATGTCGTCGATGCCCATGGCCATGCGGACGAACCGCAGCACATCGGCGTGGACCTGCAGCCGGTTCAGCCGGGGCGAGGTGTAGGGAAACAGGATGTGGCCCAGGAACTGCTCGGGCCGGAATGCCGCGCCCTCGGAGTCGGCCCTGGGGAACTTGTGGCCCTGGTTGTGGCTGCGTCCGATGAAGCGTTCCCGAAGTGCCGGGTCACCCGAATGGAACTCCTCGGGGCGCGGGTACAGGTCCCAGAGCTCCTCGACGGCATGATCGATGTCGGCCGCCGGCACGAGGCCGTCCACGAGCACCCAGCCGTGCTCGCGCCAGTGCTGCGCCGCCTCGTCGAGATCGGCAATGCCGACGCTCGTGGCGTCGGCATCGGTGCGATCGTCGACGCTCGTGGCGTCGGCATCGGTGTGATCGTCGACGGGCGCGGTCACAGCCTCAGCCGGCGCCTTGGGCGTCGTCCACCGAGATGCAGGCGCCCGAGACGAAGTCCGACAGCGGCGACACCAGGTACAGCAGCGTCGAGTCGAGCTGTGATGCCTTGCCCAGACGCCGCCGCGGGAACATCTTGGTGATGTCGCCCATGCGCTCGAGCATGCCGTCCATCATCTCGCTCTCAAAGGCGCCCGGCGCGATCACGTTGACGTTCACGTTGTAGCGGGCAAATTCCTGGGCCAGCACCTCGGTCATCCGCACGACGGCGCTCTTGGTGATGGCGTACATCGAGGTGCCCATGGGCGCTCTGAATGCTGCGCCTGAGGAGATGTTCACGATGCGCCCGGGCAGCTCGGCCGCAGCCAGCCGCCGGGTGACCTCGCACGACAGGTGGAACAGCGAGGTGAGGTTGGTGGCGATCATCTCGTCGACGAACGCCGGGTCCATCTTGAGCGCCAGGCGAGCATCTGGCTTGCCGGCGTTGTTCACCAGGATCTGTACGGTCCCGAGCTGCTCCTCGGCGGTGGCCACCGCCCCGAACAGCGCCTCGGTGTCGGTCACGTCCAGCGGGATCGGCAGCACCGTGGCGCCGTCGGCCTTCAGCTCTGCAGCCAGCGCATTCAACCGCTCCACACGCCGCCCGCAGATGGCCACACTGGCGCCGCAGGCAGCGAGCACGGCGGCGAAGCGGCGGCCCAGTCCCGACGTGGTGCCAGTGACCAGTGCCGTCTGCCCGCTCAGGTCGGCTGACCACTGCGGCGCGAGGCTGCTTCCGGCTCCGGGGCTGTGCGTGCTGGCGTCGTCGTTCATGTTGGCCTCCTCGGCCGCCGCACAGGCAGCCTCACTTTGCCCACGCTGCTGGTGGGTTCAGCACCGCAGCGTATTGGGCCGTCGCGATGCGGCTCGCAGCTTTGGCTGGTCCCGGGCTCACAGTGCCCGGCGGCCGTAGCCTCGCTCCAGTGAGGGGTGCGGGCCAGCCGGCTGCGGCGAGCAACAGCGGACCGGCTGCGCCGTCCGGCACCGGAATTGTCTTCCATGTTGCCCCGGCCATTGGTCGAGCAGGCGGCGTCGATGCTTCGCTCAACGGCGCTGCGGCGGTTGCGCGGCGCGCACCGGCTGAGGGCTCGGCGGTCGGCGGCTCGACGGTGCAGACCGCCGCCGGCGGGCTGCCACTGCTGGTCATGGGTCTCGTGGTCATCTCGTGGGGCCTCGGGCCGCCGATCTCCAAGCTGCTCACCGCGCCGGCGATGGTGAGCGCCTTCATCCGTTTCGGCATGTCCACGCCGTTCCTGCTCGTGGTGCTGGCGCTGCGAGGCCGCTGGCTGTCGCGCCGGGTGTTCTGGCAGACGGCACTGCCGGGTCTGTCCTTCGGCATCAACATGGTCTTTGTCTTCGCTGCGGTGCAGGAAGTCACGATCTCGGTGATGTCGGTGATGATGGCCTTGCAGCCGGCGATGCTGCTTGCGTTGGTGGGCCCGATCTTCGGTGACCGGGTGAGCGTTCGTCAGATCGTCTTCACGCTGATCGGAGTCGGCGGCGCCGCCGGCGTGATCATGGGTGCCGGCGGCGAGTTCCGCGCCAGCGGGTTCGGGCTGTTCCTGACGGCGATGTCGGTGCTGACGTTCACCGTTTACTTCGTGCTGACCCGGATGGCCAGATCGACGAGCGCAGTCGATCCGATCGAGTGGATGGCCGGCATCAACTTCTGGTCTTTTGTCGCTGCAGTGCCGCCCACAGTGCTGATGGTGACGCCGAACCAGTTCTTCGAATTCGGCGGGCTGGACTGGCTGTGGATCGTGATCGTGGCCTTCGTGACCGGGGTGTTCGGCCACGTGCTGATGACGTGGTGCCACGGCCACATCGAGGTGGCCCGTTCCTCGCTGTACGTGCTCGCCATGCACATCGTGGCCGTGGGCGCGGCGTGGCTCATCCACGGCGAGCCGGTGACTCCCATGCAGTTCGGGGGCGGCGCCGTCGTGCTGTTCTCGGTGGCCATGGTGATCCGCACGCCGGCCGGATCGCGCGCTGTGCCCGAACCGGCGGAACCGGCTGCCGAGCCCGAACCGCCTGCCACCGCGCGCCCAGAAAACTGACGATCCGGAGTCGGGCGGGCTGGGTACGCTCGGTTGGGCACGATGCGTCAGCCGCGCCGCAGGGGGTCGTCATCGGTCCGCTTGCGGGGGCTGAGCAGGCAAGGAGCATCTCCATGGGCCGATTCGCCAACACCTGGCGGCTGACCAAGAACTCGTGGTCGCTGCTGAAGCAGGACCGTGAACTGCTGTGGCTGCCGGTCCTCAGCATGCTGACCATCCTGGCCATCGCCGTCGCGGCGGCAGTGGTCGGCTTCGTCACCGGCAGCTTCGATACAAGCGGGGACGCCGAGAGCGTCCAGGGCAGCGCGGTCGTGCTCGGGCTCGTGTTCGCCTTCGTGGCAACGGCCACAGTGGTGTACTTCGAAGGCGCACTCGTGGCCGGCGCGCACGAGCGCATGACCGGCGGCGATCCCACCGTGCGCAGCGCGATGGGCAAGGCAGCGTCGCGGCTGCCGAGCCTGCTCGGCTGGGCGCTCATCACGTTGACTGTCGGGCTGGTGCTGCGCTTCCTGCGAGAGCGCCTGGGCTGGCTGGGGCAGATGCTGACGTTCCTGGCCGAGGCGGCGTGGGGCGTGGCCACCTACCTGGTCGTTCCCGCCATCATCATCGACGACTACCGGTCGTTCGCCAGCGTCAAGCACTCCATGTCGCTGGTGCGCCGCACCTGGGGCGAGAACCTCATCGCCCAGGCGGGGTTCGGCCTGCTGGGCTTCGTGATCGCCCTGCCGATCATTCTGATCGCAGTGCTGATCGCCAGCCTGGTCCCGGGGATCGGCGTATTCGTCGGCATCGCCGTCGGCGTGATCGGGGTGCTCGCCGTGAGCGTTGTCGTGAGCGCGTTGAGCCTCTACTTCAAGACGGCGCTGTACGAGTACGCCACCGACGGCGTGGCGCACGGCGGCTTCGACATCGACGAGATGGAGGCCTCGTTCCGCTCGAAGTAGCCAGACCGGACAGCCCGGCGGTTCAGCCGCCGACGCCGTGCTCGGAGGCGAAGGCGGCAAGGCCCTCGCTGATCTCGGCGACGTCGCCGGTGTTCCAGGAGACCACGAGCTCGGTCACCCCGACAGCTGCATAGCTGGCAGCCAGCTCTGGCGTCACGTCGCTGGCGGTCCGGCGCACGGATACCTCGGCGGGGATGCCGGCACGGCCTGCTGCCTCGGCGGCCTCTCTGATCACTGGCAGGCGCTTCGCGACGCTCTCGGGCGACAGCATCATCGGGTGCCAACCGTCTCCCAGCCGTCCGACGCGCCGCAGCGCCGGGGGGCGGTTGCCGCCGAAGAGGATCGGGGGTCGGGGCTGCTGCAGCGGCTTGGGCGAGCTAACGGCGCCCTCGAACGAGTAGTAGTGCCCGTCGTAGCTGGCGCTCGGCTGTGTCCACAGCAGGTCAAGGACCTCGACGAACTCGTTGCTGAGCCTGCCGCGGTCGTCGTACTCCACGCCCAGCAGGGCGTTCTCCTCGGGAAGGCTGCCCACGCCCAGCCCGACCACCAGGCGACCGCCGCTCAGCCGGTCCAGCGTGGCGAGTTCCTTGGCCAGCACCATCGGGTGCAGGTACGGCATCACCAGCACGCTGGTTCCCAGACGCACCCGTGACGTGTGTGCTGCCATCCAGGTCAGCGTCACCAGCGCATCGTGGTAGGGCCGCTCGCCCAGCCGGTCCCACACGTAGCCGACGTTGAGGACGTGATGGTTCACCCACACCGAGTCGAAGCCGAGCTGTTCGGCCTCGACGGCCAGAGCGACCACCTCGGCGGGGTCGTCGACCCCGAAGTTGTTGGGCACGGTGAAGCCGTATTTCATGTCGATGTGCTCCTTACGTTTCGCTGGCTCCGCACATCGGCGGGCGGGGCAGCAGCGTTCTCGATCATTGCGGGCGGACCGCCTGCGAAAGAAGCTTGCAGTTCGCCAGTCCGGCCGCAGGCCCGCACGGCCGCACGTGATCTGGCCACCTGAGCCCGCGCCGTCGCGGTCGCAGCACGTGTGGAAGACGGCACAGCGAGATTGTGGGGCGACGGCGTGCGGCGGACGTCAGTCGAGTGCGGCGAAGGCCGAGTCTGCGATGTCGCAGGTGCGCTTGATGTCGTCGGGGGTGTGGGCAGTGCACACGAAGTTGTTGTGGTAGCTGAGCAGGTAAGCGCCCCGGCGGATGCACTCGGCAACCCATCGTGCGTGGAAGTGTCCGCCGCCGGGGCCGATGATGCGGAAGTACGGCATGGCTGGCACGCCGGTCACACGCAGCTCGTGCCCGTGAGCCGCTGCTACGTCGGTCAGGGCCTCTCCCAGCGCGATGCCAGTCTCGGTGGCTACCGCAGCTGCATCGCATGCGCGCAGCTCCCGCAGCGTCGCGAGGGCTGCCGCCATGGGAGCGGCGTTGAAGAACTGCGTTCCGGTGAAGAACGTCTCGCCGGCGGCTTCCTTCAGTACATCGCTGCCGGCCAACGCCGCTATGGGGTGCCCGTTCCCGATCGCCTTGCCGAAGCACATCAAGTCGGGCGTGAAGCCGTAGGCCATGTGCGCGCCTGCCAAGTCGATCCTGAACCCGCTGCGTACCTCGTCCACGATCACGACAATCCCTGCTGACCGGCAGGCGTTCTCGACTGCAGCCCAGTAGCCCTCGGCGGGCAGTTGGTTGTCGGCGAACACGGGGTGGTGATATGGCGACGAGATGAAGCACGCGATGTCGCCCGGATGCGCATCGATGGCCGCCTGCACGGCGCCTGCGTCATTCCATGGCACTTCGATGACGAAGGCCTGATCCTCCGCGATCGTGCCCTTGTTGCCCGGCGCCTGCATCCACGGTGTCGAGCCGTGATAGCCGCCCTCGATCTTGATGATGTACCGACGGCCGGTTGCCGCGCGCGCAACCATCACCGCCAGTCCGGTGGCATCGGCGCCGTTCTTGCCGAACAGCGCCCAGTCGGCGCCCTCGACCATGTCGACCAGCTCTTCGGCCAGCTCCACCATGACGGGCGCTGCGAGGCTGACCGTGCTGCCGTCGGCGGCCTGCTTCTCTGCAGCCTCCTCGACTGCGGGATGGTTGTAGCCCAAGATGTTCGGGCCGTAGGCGCACATCCAGTCGATGTAGGAGTTCCCGTCCACATCGGTGAACCGTGCGCCCTCTGCCGACGAGAAGAAGACGGGGCCGTCCTCGATGACTGCGGGTCCGTAGTGGCCGTACACGCCTTTGGGAACCACGGCCTTCGCCCGCTCGTACAGCTCCTGAGACTTCGAAGTTGGCATCGGCTCGCTCATGACCTACCCCCTGTGAACACAGCTAGAGCCTGACATACCGCATGCGGGATCGCAGCAGCCGCGCCCCGGCAGACCGGGTTGGGGGGACGTGCCCGCGAGGCGATGAGCGAGTGCCCCGTCGGGTCGTGGCGATCAGCCCGTCCAGGCCTTGCCGAACGTGTCTCGGTAGGCCATCTCGGCCGGCGGCTGCCGGGTGATCGGGCCGTTGCCCCTGCCCACCGGGTATCCGATGGGCACCATCGCGACGGTGGCCCATCCGTCGGGCACGCCGAGCAACGACTTCACCTCGTTCTCCCGCAGGCAGTGCAGTGTCGTGAGCGTGCTGCCCAGCCCTTCGGCTACGCAGGCCAGCATCGAGTTCTGCACTGCGGTGTACACCGAGCCGCCGCCGACCATGCTGACCCGATCCAGATTCGCGTCGGTGATCGCCATCTTCTCCGGGTTGGCGCAGAACACCAGGATGGCCGGGGCCTCTCCCAGGTGATCGGCGAGGTAATCGCCCGCAGCCACGACTCGCTCCCATTTGGCGACTTCGTCGGCAGGAAGGCCTTCGAATCGCTTGAGGAACCCGCTGGCGAACTTCGCCCACTCGGGTGCGTAGACATCGGCCAAGCCCTGCTTGATTGCCGGATCGGTGGCGACGACCACTCGCCATGGCTGCTGGTTGCCGCCGGTCGGCGCCCAGCATGCCGCCTGCAGCACCCGTTCGAGGACGTCGGCGGGAATCGGGTCGGTGCGCAGGCGGCGCACGGCGCGCAGGGTGCTCATCGTCTCGTAGAGATCTGCAGAAGGTCTTTGCAGGGTCGCGGCTGACATGGTCACCGTCCTGTGAGGTGTGGTCTGCGCAGTCTGGCAAACCCCGATCGGAAGTGCCGCGCGAACGGCGGGGGTTACGATCCGGCGATGGGAGCGCTTGACGATTACAGCGTGCTCGACCTGTCGATCTT
Organism: Acidimicrobiia bacterium; assembly: GCA_022827265.1. Taxonomy (GTDB): domain Bacteria; phylum Actinomycetota; class Acidimicrobiia; order Acidimicrobiales; family Poriferisodalaceae; genus Poriferisodalis. Next base: position 104,662 of record JAJDTF010000099.1, read on the forward strand.
GGTGCAGGGTCCCCAAGCGGCGGCGACCTTGCATGACATGGGAGCGTCGGTCATCAAGATCGAGTTGCCGGGCATGGGCGACCTCGCCCGGGTGATCCCCGTGTCGCCCGACGATCCACGAAATCCGTACTACGAAGCGTGCAACCGGGGGAAGCGCTCGGTCACCCTCGACCTGCGCACCCCGGGCGGCAAGCGAGCGCTCGAACGTTTCGTCGAGACCACTGATGTCCTGATCCACAACTTCGTGCCCGGGACCATGGAGGCCTGGGGCCTGTCCTATGAGCACCTCTCTGCCATCAATCCCCGGCTCGTGTACGCCACCGGTTCGACCTTCGGGCCGGTCGGCCCCAAGTCGATTCGCGAGGGAGCCGACTCGTCCGGTCAGGCAGAGGGCGGACTCATGTGGGCCACCCGCATCGACGGCGGCCCACCGGTCATGAATGGGGCGGTCATCTCCGACCATGTCGGCTGCCAGAACATGGTCACCGGCATTCTCGCTGCGCTGCTCCATCGCACCGAAACCGGGCTTGGGCAACGGGTCGACGTGTCGCTCGTGGGCGGCATGATCTACGCCCAGGCATCGGAGATGACCTACACGCTGCTGACCGGTCGCAACCCCGAACGGATCGATTCGGGTCACGCCTTCGTGCCCACCCTGCTCCACACCGTCGAGGCGGCCGACGGCTGGATCCACCTGCTCAGCGGCACCGGTCCGGGATGGCCTGAATTCGCCAAGCTGCTCGACCGGCCCGATCTTGCCGACGACGAACGGTTCCTGGCACTGATCCTGAGCTCGGAAGCCAGGGCCGAATTGGTCGCCATCATCGACGACGTATTCCCCAGCAGGACCCTCGACGAGTGGGAGGCCGTGCTCACCGGCGCCGGCGTCCGCTACGGGCTGGTCCGCGACTACGAGACGATCGCGGCCGACGAGACGATGTACGACAACGGCTACCTGCAACGGGTGGAGCACACCGACGGCGAACGTGCAGTGATCGGCACCCCGATCCGCATGTCGGCAACGCCGCTGCAGCCCGGCGCCGTTGCGCCCGAACTCGGCCAGCACACCGAGGAAGTGCTGCTCGAGCACGGCTACACGTGGGACGACATCACCGCCCTGCGGGAAGAGGGCGTCTTCGGCTGAGATTGTCGACGCAGCCTGTGCCTTGCCGACGGCGGGGAGCGCGTACTGCGGCGGGATCAGCCTGCCGAGTGCGCTGCAGTGGGGGTGCGGGTGCTGCGGCGGGATCAGCCTGCCGAGTGGGCTGCGGCGGAAGAGCGCGTGCTGCGGCGGGATCAGCTTGCCGCGTACGTGGCAGCGAGCGAGCGGGCGATGCGGTCGGTCTGGATCTCGGTGCTGCCGTCCACATAGTTAGCGATGCGCGCGCCTGCGAGGTGGTGACCCCCCGGGTGGTCGCTGCGAAGGCCCTCGGCGCCCATGGCTTGGATGCAGGCGGCGATGTCGGCCTCGGCCGTCTCGGTGGCGAACTTCTTGGCATGCGCAGCCGGCAGGATCGCTCCGCTCGCATCACCCGTGCGCAGCGAGGCGGTGACCGCTTCGATGGCGCGGGCGGTGAGCAGCTGGGCGGCTTCGAGGCGGTTCTGCACTCCGGCCAACTTCCATGCCAGTCCTTGATGGGCGATGACGGGCTTGCCGAACGCTTCGCGCTGGGTGCCGTAGCGGACTGCGCTCGCCAGCGTGGCCTCCACCATGGCGCAGCACATGGCGGCGACGTAGGTGCGGGCACCGTTCACGCTCGACAGGGCTGCGATGAAGGCTTCCCCCGCAGGGCTGAGAAGGTCCTCGGCGGCGGCGATGTAGCCATCCAGCCGGAACCCGCCGGTGCCGATGAGGTGACCTCCGGCCAGCTCGTACGGCGGCAGCCGCTCGAAGCCGGGCTGGGTGCCGTCGATCAGGAACAACGCAATGCCTCGACCCCGGGAGCCCGGCTGCGTCTGCGCGTAGCAGAAGATGACGTCGGAGTGCGCGGCGTTGGTGATCCAGGCCTTGGCGCCGTCGAGCCGCCAGCCGCCATCGACAGGCGTCGCGGTCGTAGCGATGTTGGCGAAGTCGCTGCCGGCGCCCGGTTCGGTCAGTGCCGTGGAGCCGAACCGGCGTCCGGCCATCAGATCGGCCAGGTACCGCTCGCGGTGGGTGTCGCTGCCCAGCCGAGCCACTCGCGCTGCGACGTTGCCGGTGTTCACCAGGCTGAAGGCGAACGGCATCGACACGGCGCTCAGCACCTCGACGATGCGGCACTTCTGGGCGAAGCTCATCCCCAGCCCACCCAACTCGGCAGGCACCTCCATGGCGAGCAGCCCGATCGCTGAAGCGTCCTGCAGGGCCTCGGGTGCCATGCGCTTCTCGCTCTCCCAGCGGTTCACGTTCGGCGCCACGACCGTGTCGCGGAATTGGGCGACCTCGCCGACGAACGCCTCGAATGACGCTGCGTCCATGCCTTGGGTGGATTCGCCAAGGCTCCCTGATCCAGTGTCGGCAGCGTGAGGATCGGCGGCGCTCATCGCGGCGACGGTAGCAGCGGCTCTTGCGCCGCAGCCCGGTCTGAGTGCAGGCGGGATCGCATCACGGATTCGCGTCGACGGCCATGTGCATGCGTCAGAGCTCGGTTCCAGTGCGGGCGGGATCGAACCGCTGCGAACGAGGCTCGTGAGGTTCGAGCGCAGCCCGGAGCCAGCGGTGCTCGGCCACCTACGCTGCGAGGTCGTGGTCGGTCTGCGCTCTGTCGCTGAGGCGTTCGAAGCGGAACCCCTGTCGGCGGTGCTCAGCCAGGAGCTCGACACTCCGCATCACGGCCCGACAGCCGCCGTCGCCGCAGTGGCGCGCTCGGGAGACAGCGGCCCCGAGATGCTCTTCATCGAACGAGCCACCCGCGACGGCGACCCGTGGTCGGGCCACATGGCGTTTCCGGGCGGGCGCACCGAGCCCGACGACGACGACACGTTCGACACGGCAGTGCGCGAGAGCCGCGAAGAGATTGGCTTCGACATCACCGCGCACGCCGGCGTGCGCTGGCTCGGCCGGCTCAATGACCTCGAAGGCAACCCGCGCTGGCGCGGCGCGGCATTGCGGGTGACGCCGCACGTGTGCTGGCTCGACGGTGCACGCCCGGCACTGACGCTGAACTACGAAGTGGCCGATGCGTTCTGGGTGCGGGTGGCAGAACTGGCCGACCCCCGACACCACATCGACTATCACTACCCGCCTCGACCCGACGAGCGCTTCCCCGGCATCGAAGTCGGCCACGGGCGGGTGATCTGGGGCATGACACTGCGGATGCTGCAAGACCTGTTCACCCGCACCGGCCACCCCCTCCCGATCCAGTTCAGCCCATCCAGCTAAGCAAGCCCCGTCGCTGCGGTCGTGCGTTCGGCAGTGGTGAACGGCTTGATGGCCTCGGCGCAGGCACAGCGTATGAATGCGAGTGACCTGTGGTGAGCGACGGCTGCGAGCTCATATTGGAAAACACTGAAAAATAATTCTCAGCCATGAGACCAAATGTCACATAACCGCAATCTATCTTGTAGCGTATAAACGTTCGTTTGTCACACCGGGCCGCTAGGGTGAACGCATGTTCTCTCAGGTGCGGCAGGCGCTCGACTCGCTCGCAGCGGCCATCGGTGGTGTCGAGGGTGCGCCCACCGCCGATCTGCGCGAAGCGCTCGCTCTGACCAAACCGCTGCGCGTCCGGCTCGAGACGCTTGAGACCGCCGTTGCGTCGCAGATCGCGCGGCGCGAGTGCCACGGCGATGGCGGCGCGGGTGTACTGCACCAGATCGCCGCGGTCCCGCGCTCGGACGCGGCTCGTAACGTGCGGACCGCCGCCGAGCTCGAACAGGTGCCCGAGGCCCGGTCCGCGCTGGCTGATGGCGAGATGTGCATGGCCAACGCCGCCCGTCTGGCCCGTGCCGCACGCCAGACGAGCCCCGAAGCAGTGCAGAGCGATCCCGAGCTGGTGGACTTGGCCAAGACGTTGCCGCCCGATGAGTTCGCCCAAGCATCGGCGCGCTGGGCTGCGAAACACCAGAGCGGAGCGAGCCTCGCCGAGCAGCATCGCCGCAACCGGCGCAATCGCAACGTGCGCTTTTGGAATGGCGAGGACGGCACCGTGCAGATGCGCGGCGCGTTCGATGCCGAGATGGGCGCCCGGATCCAAACCCGCATCCGCGACGAAGCCGAACGCCTCCGCAAAACCGACCGCCGCCTGCAGCGCGCTGCCAAAGAGGCGAGCTTCGACAACTCAGACGCCCCCGCTGCAGGGCCGCACGGCACAGACGGCCCCGACGCTGAGCACATCGGCGCGGCAGGTGACGGCCCGGCAGCCGGCGCCGCGGTGCGCACTCGCGACCAGCGCATGGCTGACGCCCTCGACCGCATCCTCACCCACGCCGGCTCCGCGCCCACGGCCGCTCATGATCTTGTTTGCGGTGACACTGCTGCTGGCGAGAAGACGGGCGGCTGCACACCCACGACCAGCACAGTCCCGAACGGCATACCGCCAAGAGCTGCCGCCGCTGGCGACAACGCGGCCGGCGACGAAGAGAAGGCGAGCGAGGCCAACTTCACGGTCACCGGCTGCGAGCACGCGGCCGGCGACAGCACGGGCTCTGTGGGTCACAAAGCCCACTCGACCCAGATCATCGTGCGAGCCGATCTCGCAGACCTGCTCGACGGCCACGGCGGCATCGGAGAGATCGCTGGCACCGGCCCGGTGCCCGCCAGCGTCATCGACCGGCTCTGCTGCAACGCCGACATCTCCGTCGTGCTGTTCGGCAAGGAACTCACACCCCTCTACGAGGCAGTCGCTGCACGAGCGCCCACCGCAGCCCAGCGCCGCGCCCTGATCGCCCGTGACGGCGCCTGCATCGGCTGCGGCGCCCCGCCCGGCGACTGCGAAGCGCACCACATCATCCCCTGGCTCTGCGGTGGCCCCACCAAGATCGACAACCTCGTGCTGGTGTGCTGGTCCTGCCACGACAAGATCCACGACCACAACTGGCAAGTCATCAAACGCAACAACCGCTACCGGCTCATGCCGCCCGACGCGGATTCAGCGCCCAACCCCGCCAGATCCAAGAAGTCCACCCCGCGCCGCAACCCTGCGCCATCGCGCGAGGCTGCGCCGACCCGCACACTCAACCTGGCGCGCGAACCTGCCCTATTCCCATAGAAGCCACAGCGCCATCACGGCGGGGTGCTTCGAGACGTGGCGAGCGTGAACCGCGCGGACTTGGAAGTCACAGCTCGGAGATTGCACCGACACTGATTGCCGATCCCTTGTCCGTTGGGTGGACCTGAATGCCAGTGCGGATGCGTTCGCGCAACTCTGACACGTGGCTGATGAGGCCGACGGCACGACCGCCCTCGCGCAATCGGTCCAGTTCGTCCATCGCGAGTTGCAGAGCTTCGCTGTCGAGTGTCCCGAAGCCTTCATCGACGAAGAGAACGTCGAGATGCACACCGCCCCTGCGCTGAGTAACCACATCTGCGACGCCTAGCGCCAGTGACAGCGACGCTTGAAAGGTCTCGCCACCGGAGAGCGTTGACACTTCCCGCTCTGCTCCGGTGAAAGTGTCGTGGACACGCAAACCGAGGCCGGCCTGGGCGCCACGCCGTTCGCTCTCGCGGTGCGCGATGAGCCGGTATCGGCCACCAGTCATCGAGCTGAGCCGCCGGTTGGCGAACTCGCAGATCTGCTCCAGATAAGCCGACAGCACCCACCGCTGCAGCGACACCTTCGGTGGCAGCCGTCCGCTGCAACGGTCTGCGATGGCGGACCAGCTATTGGCGTCCGCGATGGCGTCGTTGTGCTTCGCGGTCGTGTTCCGATGCTTGTCAGCCCAATCGCTGATCGCCTTATGGGCATCCGCGGCGCGAGTGTGTTGTTCCCGTGCCGAGTTGGCCCGCTGTTCGGCGCCGTCGACTGCGGCCTGCGCCGCTTCGGTGTCCGGACGCTCGTCGGGAAGGTCCTGCATCTCCTCGGCGCCGAGATCACGCTCGGTGTCGTAGGCCTCTTGTTTGTGGCGGTCCACTCTGTCGCGAAGCGCCGCTCGCTCGGACTCGCCGCGTAGCGCTGAACGAGCCTCCGCGACCGTCGCAAAGCAGGAGTCCTCGAGCTGCGCGGCGAGCGAGTCGGCCCAGGCGCCAAGCGCAGCGTGAGCCTCGTCACGATCATGGGCAACTTGTTGCACTTGGCCGAGAGACGCCTCGACGGCCTCGACATCGGCGACAGCGACATGCGGGTCGATCTCGCCGATCTCCTCGTGGATGGCGGCCCGCAATCTGGCCGCCTCGCGATCGGCAGCGCTAGCACGCTCTACCGCAGCATTCGCAGCAGTCTCAGCCTGCTTGGCAACCTTCTTGGCTTCGGAGGCAGCGCTCTTGTGGGCCGCAACTTCTTGCTGAAGTTCCTCGACGCGCTCGCCTTGCGAAAGGGCATCCTCCAGTTCAGTGGCGGCGTTCGCTGCTTGTTCGGCTGCAGCATCTGGGCTGTCAGCTATGTCGCCGGCTCGTCCTCGTGCTTCGTCACGCAGGGACTCAATCTTCCGGAGCGCTTTTTGTGCTTGGGCCTCCGAGTCGGCGGCCGAACGGGTCTCGGCCTCTGCTGCTTCGACTTCCTCGATCCGCACGGCATCAGCGGCCGCTTCAGCTGGATTCGGGTGGTCTGTAGAACCACACACCGGGCAGGGCGTCGCCGCTTCAAGCTCGCTCGCGAGGACGGCAGCGATGCCTTCGAGATATTGCGCTCGTAGATCGAGTTCTTGCTCCCGACGATCGAGTGCTGCTCGCTTGGCGTCCCGCGCCGCTTCATCCGCATTGCGAAGTTGAGGTTCCAACGACCGAAGTTCGACCGCCGCTTCAGAACGTGCTCGCGCATGGTCGGCGGCCGCTCTCAGTGCTGGAATCTGCTCGACGGCTGACACGGCTCTACGGAGTTCCTCGTCGGCGTCGGCGCACTGCTGCTCGTGCTCGCCGGCGGCCTCCTCTTGTTCGTTCTGTATCGCGCGCTGGCGGGCCGCCAGTGTCCCTTCGGTTGCCGAGTCTGACTCGTAATCGCTAGCTCGCGTGGCGTCCTTGCCCAGCTTGTCGAGCTGGGTCCGATGGGCAGCCAGGGACCTGCTCATCGAGGCGAGTCGATCCTGCAGCGCCGGGTCGTCGCTGCCCGGCACGGCGATCCCTTCGGGAGTGCTCAGCGCGCCGGCCCACTTCTCGTGCAGTTCGGCGTGCCGTTCCGAGAGTTTGGCGGCTTGTTGTTGCAGTTGTGTCTGGCTGCTTTGCTCGCCATCAAGCAAGGGCCGCATGACCTCGGCAGTGTTCGCGAGCTCCAATACCGCCTCATCGTTGGCGATACTGGCTGCGGCTGCGTTGAGTTCCTCACGGCGCTCAACGAGTGCCCTTCGCTGATCCCAAAGCTCGGCAATTCGCCTGGCAACCTCGTCGGCAACGCGAGCAGTCCTGAGTTGGTCTTCGGCGGATACCTCGACGGTGGCAGCTTGGCCGACGAGTGCACGGGCTTGTTCCGTGAGATCATCGAACTGAGCTTGATCGGCAGGCCAGGATTCGTCGGCCAGGTCATCTGCGACTGCGTCGACGGGTGCTTGCTGGTCCGCCTCGTCGGCCGTCGCGGCTGGTTTGCCGAGCAGATCGTCGTCCTCGGCCGTCGGGCGCAGTTCCCTCCATCTGTCAGCGGCCCGGCTGCGAAGGTCGAGGAGTTCCTGTTCGAGGTTCGCTGCCTTCTCGCGACGTTGCTTGGCTTCTTCGTCCAGCCAGTTGACGGCCGACGCGAAGATCGACGTGTCGAACAGCGTGCGCAGCAGCTTCTCGCGGTCTTCGGACTTCGACCGAAGCACCTTCTCGAATCTCCCTTGTGGAAGGAGAACGACCTGCTGGAACTGCGAAGCGGTCAGGCCGAGCAGTCGAGCGATTTCGTCGTTGACTTCGGTCAGATTTTGAGCCACCGGCCGCCAGCCGTCGCCTGCCTGCCGTTCGAGCGTGGCCCTGGGCTGGACCTTGGTGGTGCCCTCTCCGATCCTCTTGGCGCGTTCGTGCAACGGGCTGCGACTGATGCGCCAGCGTGCTTCGTGCGCCGTGAACTCGAGTTCGACACAGGGCGACGCTTCGGGCGCTGCGTGGTCTGACCGGAGGGAGTCATGGCGACGCTCTCCGGGCACCTCGCCGAACAATGCGAAGCACAGCGCGTCGAGCAGGAAGGTCTTGCCGGCGCCTGTGGGACCCCAGATCAAGAAGAGTCCGTCGACGACGAGCCGGTCGAAGTCGACTTCCACATCGCCGGGGTAGGGACCCAAGGCGGAGAACGCGAGCCGGTGCGGCCTCACGCGTCGTTCTCGCCGGTTGCCGCTTGGAGCGCGGATGCCAGCACGTCTCGCTGCGCCACCGAGGCCTTGTCCCCGTGCTGGTCTTCCCAGAATCGCAGCGCGAGTTCGAGCGGGTGTTTCGAGTTCTCCACTGCTTCAGCCACGTCACCACCGCCGGGCGCCCTGCGACCGTCGGGAACGTGCTCGAGCACGGCGGCGTGCGGGAAGCGCCGTTGGATCTGCGCCATCGCCTGCAGGGGCAATTCGGAATCGGTGAGCCGCACCCGGACCCGGGCCCCCTCGGCGCCGGCGAACTCGGCGCTGTTGAGCAGGCTCTCGAGCCGGCCCCGCAACGTACGCAGCGGGCGGCCGACGTCCAGCGGGACAACCTCAGTGCTGCACTGGCCCTCGGCGTCCATCTCGATGATGCGCACCGACTTCGTGTCGTTCTCCTCGGAGAACGAGTAGGGGAGCGGGCTGCCGGAGTACGCGACGCGGCCATCGTCGAAGGCTTGGCTGCGGTGCAGGTGGCCCAGTGCCACATAGTCGAACCCGCCGAACACGTCTAGGCCCACCCTGTCGATGTTGCCGATGCTGAGATCGCGTTCGGAATCCGACGGCGTTGCCCCGTCGACGAAGGTGTGCGCCACCACGACGGTGCGAGTCGGACCACCGGCGGCCGCCGCCCGGCGGATCAGCGTTGTGGCGAGTTCCGTGACGTCGTGGTGGCTGGCGCGTCGAGGGCTGGCGCGTCGGGTTGTCTCGGCCTCGGGAGACTGCCGCCCGGCTAGCAGGGCGATGGCCGGGTGGTGGCGATCGGCTCGGCGAGACCCTGCTGTCCCTGCTCTTTCTGCCGCCTTTGCCTCTGTTTCCGCAGCCTCTGCTTGCGCGGCGTCTGCCGCCTCAGCGTCTCCGCCGAGTTGGTCGAGGTGCTGGCGGGCCAGCAACGGCTCGAGGTAGGGCACCGGAAAGACGCTGACGGATGGCCCGCCGTCGTCGGGATCGAGTTTCAGCGGTTCGACGCACCGGGAGATATCGCCGCGCACGACGACACCGGCCTGTTCGAGCACCCGATCTGCGACGGCGACGCGAGACGGTGAATCGTGATTGCCGACGATCGCGACAACCTGCGCGCCGGTCCCGTGCAGCCGCACCAGCGCCTCATCGAAGAGTTGTACGGCATCGGTTGGCGGGATCGCCCGGTCGTACAAATCGCCCGCGATCACGACTAGGTCGATTCTCTCGCTATTGGCCAGTTCGACAACCCGGCCGATCACCTCTTCCTGCTCGCGCATGAGCGACGCGCCGTGGAAGCTGCGACCCAGGTGCCAATCGGACGTGTGCAGGATGCGCACGGCCGCAGAGTACCGAGGGGCTGTGACGGGGAACCCGGAGATTTGAGACTCTTCGGCGTCGAGATGATGCACGACCCGATGTTCCGAGGTACGACGCTGCGGATGCTGCAAGACCTGTTCACCCGCGCCGGCCACCCCCTCCCGATCCAGTTCAGCCCATCCAGCTGAGCAAGCCCCGTCGCTGCAGCCATGCGTTCGTTATGGTCCCCACACTGCGGCTGGCGCGACCCATGCCTGCCCGTTGGTGTCAAGGGGATGAGACATGAGCGCTGATTTCGAGTTGGAGCTGCTGAGTTCGGGGTGGGGCCTGATCGAGGGTCCTCGGGTGGATGAGCACGACAACCTCTATTTCTCCGATGTGCCCAACGGTGGCGTGCGTCGGCGCAAGCCTGATGGCGAGATCGAAGTGGTGGTGCCGAAGCGGCGCGGCGTGGGCGGCATGGTGCTGCACGCCGACGGCGGCGTGGTGGTGAGCGGTCGCAACATCCAGCACGTCACCGACGCCGGCTCGGAAGTGCTGTTCGCTCCCGATGTTGCCGGATTCAACGACATGCACACCGACTCGCTGGGACGCGTGTACGTCGGCTCGCTGCGGCGTAACCCGTTCGACCTGTCGTCACCGGATGAGGCTGGCGAGCTGTATCGCATCAACCTCGACGGCACTGCCGACGAGGTGTATGGCGACGTGCAGCTCACAAACGGCATCGGCTTCTCGCCCGACGGATCGCGGCTGTATCACTCCGACAGCATCCCGGGCCGGGTGTGGGTGTCTGATGTCGACGGCGATTCGGTGACCAACCGCCGGGAGTTCGTGCGAGAAGGCAAGGTGCCTGACGGCCTTGCCGTGGATGTCGAAGGCGGCGTGTGGGTCGCGCTGGCCGAAGGCGCACGCGTGCAGCGCTACACGCCCGACGGCGAACCCGATCTCGCCGTGCCGGTTCCCGACCAGTTCGTCACCAGCGTCTGCTTCGGCGGCGCCGACATGCGCGACCTCTACATCGTGACTGCCGGGGCGTCGGACGGCGGCGGCACGTCGGGCGGCGGGTGCATCTTCCGCACTCGTGCTCCCGTTGCCGGCGTCCCGACCCCGCTGGCTCGGGTGCGCCTCGGCGGATGACGAGTTGTCCCGCGACACCCGCAGTGCGCCTGCGACTGCCTGACCGGCCGATACTTGAGGCACAGGGCGAGCCGCATGGCGTTCATCCGGTGCACGCTGACGCCGAGACGTGACCGGTCAGACTGAGAGCATGAGCAACATCTTCCGCTGGTCCTACGGCGCGCATGATGCGCCGGTGCTGCTGTGCCTGCACGGCATCGGTTCGTGTGCGGATGCGTTCTTGGGTCAGCGCCCGCTCGCCGAACGCCTGGGCATGCGGCTCGTGGCGTGGGACGCTCCCGGCTACCGCTATTCGGCCGATCCTGCCGATGCCCCCGGCATCGACGGCTGGGCTGATGCGGCAGCGTCACTGATCTCTGCCGAATCAGACGGCCCGGTCGCGGTGCTGGGCGTCTCGTGGGGCGGCGTGACCGCGACGCGGTTGGTGCTGCGGCACCCCGATCTGGTCTCGGCGCTGATTCTGGCCGATTCCAGCGCCGGTGCCGGCACGAAACCCGAGCAGGCCGAAACCATGCGCGCACGGGCGATCGACTTCGTCGACCTCGGCCCCGAGGGTTTCGCCGCGGCCCGGGCGCAGCGGCTGGTCAGCCCTGACGCCTCCGACGAGCTGCGGTCTCACGTGGCCGACATGATGATTCCGTCCATCCGCATGCCCTGCTACCAGTGGGCCTGCGACTCGATGGCAGAGTCGAACCACTACCCAGACCTCGAGCGCATCGCTGCGCCGACGCTGGTGGTAGTCGGCGAGCACGACGAGGTCACCCCGCCCCGCACGTCACAGCGGCTCGCCGAGGGAATACCGGGCGCCCGCTACAGGGAGATCGCCGACGCAGGCCACCTCGCCAACCAAGAACAGCCCGACGCATTCAACGACGTCATCGCCGACTTCCTGGCACGCGTGACCGGATAGGCACAGGCGCAGTAGCAGCGGAGCCGGCAGGACCCTCTGCCACGTTGCGACCTGCCGGATCGTGGGAGCAGAGAGTCCTGCCGGCCCTGCTGCGGTCTCGCGAACTAGCGGGGAGGAAGCCGGATGCCGCCGTCGACGCGGATCACCTCGCCGTTCATGTACGGGTTGGTGATGCACTCCATCACCATGAAGGCCAGCTCCTCGCCGTGGCCCAGACGCTTGGGAAACAGCACGCTCTGGCCCAAGTGCGCCTTGAACTGATCTGACTGCTCGCCTTCGCCGTAGATCGGCGTGTCGATGAGGCCCGGCGCGATCGTGTTGACGCGGATGCCGGTGGCGGACAGGTCACGGGCGATCGGCAGGGTCATTCCCACCACGCCGCCCTTGGACGCAGAGTAGGCGGCTTGGCCGATCTGGCCGTCGAAGGCCGCGACGGAAGCCATGTTGACCACGGCCCCACGGGATCCGTCTTCGTCGGCAGGCTCGGTCTTGGCCATCGCCGACGCCGCCTGCGCCAGCATGTTGAACGAGCCGATCAGGTTCACGTTGATCACGAAGCGGAACTGCTCGAGGTCCATCGGCACGTTGTTGCGATCGATGGTGCGACCGGCACGGCCCAGCCCGGCCGAGTTGACCAGCGCCCGCAGCGGGCCCATCTCCGAGGCCGCATCCACTGCGGCACTCGCGTCATCGATGTCGGTGACGTTGCATCGGACGAACAGACCGCCGACCGATGAGGCCACCTCGGCGCCGAGGTCGTCTTGCAGGTCGGCAATGACGACATGGGCTCCGGCATCGGCAAGCTGGCGGGCGCTGGCCTCGCCGATGCCCGACGCTCCGCCGGTGACGATGGCTGATGCTCCGCTGAGATCAAGTCGCGGCATGTGGACAACCTCCTGGTTGGACTGCGCTGGCTTGGTTTGCTTCGGCCGCAGGCGAAGGACAGGCGCAGCCGCCAGCGCTACACCTGAGTCGGATTGACGCTAGCGCTGCATCTGCGCCCGTTCGCGGCGTCGCACGTCTCGGCGGAGCAACGTCGCTGAAGGCGGTCTCAACAGCCTGAACACACCCGTTTGCCCGCGCGGCCGAACCGCTAGCGTCGGCAGTCGGCTGTCCGAAGGGGCCAGAGGGATGACGGAATCACGGGCGACGACGGCGCCCGATGGGCAGGCCCGGCCCGCTGAAGGCAGCAATGACCGCAGCGGGGTGATCTCGAAGTCCGAGCCCCGCAAACGCGTCACGACCTTCGCCGCGCTGAGCGTCCCGGCCTTTCGGGCGTTGTGGCTCAGCGGCGTGTTCTCGTTCATGAGCATCCAGATGCAATTCCTGCTGCGCGGCTGGCTGGCGTGGGAGCTCACCGAGAGCGAGAGCGCACTGGGCATCGTCATGTTCACCTTCGGTGTGACATTGCTGGTGTCCACGCCGCTGGGGGGCGTGGCGGCTGATCGGCTCCCGAAACGCCCCTTGCTGCTGGTCGGCCAACTGATCCTGCTGCTGACGGCGGTCGGCATGGGCACCGCGCTCGCAACCGGCGTCGTCGCATTCTGGATGCTCGCACTGTCGAGTTCGCTGCAAGGGCTGATGTTCGGCCTGATCGGTCCGGCGCGCATTTCGATGACCGGCGATCTCGTCGGGCGGGACCGCATGGGCAACGCGATCACGCTCTCGTCGCTGTCGCTGAGCGGCAGCCGAGTGTTTGCGCCGTCGATAGCCGGCCTGCTGGCCGGCTGGGCACTTGTGGGACTTGCCGGCACGTATTTCGTGTCCTCGGTCTTGGCAACGCTGAGCCTTCTGCTGTTGCTTCCTCTGCCACGCTCGGCTGGCGGCGGCGACAACGGGGCGCTTGCCCCGTCCGTTCGCCCCAATCCGCTTGTGGAGATCCGCCAAGGCGTGCGCTACGCCATGGCGCGCCGCAAACTGCGCAGAACCATCCTCGTCTCGCTCATCGTCATGATGTTCGGCTTCAACTACGTCGCGTTCATGCCTGCGTTCGTCGAGGGCGAGTTCGATCTCGGCGTGCTGCATGTCGGGCTGATTTCGAGCGTCGGAGCGCTGGGTGCAGTCGCCGCCGCCGTGCTGCTGGCCAGCCGTGCCGACGGACCCCACGCTGGCGTCTTGCTCGTCGCTTTCGGCTTCGGCTTCGGCGCAACCGTCGTCGTGCTTGCCGTCATGCCCAGTTTCTGGCTCGCGGCCGTGGTGTCGCTGGGCGTCGGCGCCGCTTCGACCGGATTCATGTCGCTGACCCAGACGCTTGCCATGCGTGCAAGCGATGACGAACATCAAGGCCGAGTGCAGTCGCTTGTGCAGTTGCCGTTTGCAGGGTTCGCGATTGTGGCCTGGCCTCTGGGCGGTCTCGCAGAGGCGATCAATGTCCGCACGGCGCTGGCCATCATGGGCATTCTGGTGATTGTCGCGATGGCCGTGTTTCTCGTGACCGACGAGTAGGTCGACCGTCGCGCTAATGCTGCGCGATGACGCCGTGACGACCGGTGCCGCTCTCCTGACGCGACGCTCATCTGCGTACTTGTCGTGCTCGGGCCGATCTGCCCGAGAAGCTCACTCGATCTGTTCGATGATGGCGGTCTCCGACAGGCTTGTGCGGATGTCGGTATCGGCCACGGTGGGGACGTCGGGGCACCAGCGTGACATTGCGGCTTCCAGCGCTGCTTTGACATCGGCGGCAATTGCCGGAGCGTCGGCTTCGTCGCACTCGATGACGACGCTGTCGTGGACGGTCTGCACCGCGTCGGCCGTGGGGTAGCGCGCCAGCACCTCGCTCAGCCGGCCGTAGGCGTCGAGCATCACATCGGCGACGCCGCCTTGGATCGGGGCGTTGCGGTAGGCATTGGCCATCTGGCCGACCCGGGTGTGCAACGCGCGCTGCAGCAGGAACTGCTGGTCGGCGTCGCCCATGGCAACGCCCACCTCATCGATGACGGCCCGCCGCAGGTGCCGCTGCTCCAGCACTTTGTCCACCGCCGGCCGCAGCGCGCTCCCGGGCGCTGCCGACGGCGGCGCGAGATCGAAGCGGGCCAGCACCCGTTGCCACACTTCGGCCGGCCGAGGCTTGGTCGAGCAGCCGACCACAGCAGCGGCTTCGCCGAGCACCCAGTCGACCGAGAACGTGAACTGCTGACGCCGCCCGGCCGGCGTGTGTGAGCTGAACGACAGCGGCGAGCCATCGGAACACACGACGACCGGCGCGGCGAACGACAGCGCCCACGCCACCTCGGCAACATCGATCTCGCTCAGGCCGATCGCCGGGCCGCCGGCGAAGCGGCCCGGGTCCATCGCGCCGGCCCGTTCGGCCGCGAGCAGGGCCTCGTGGACCTCCTCGGCGCTGTGATGCCGGCGCTGCTGGCTGCGCAGCGTCCGGCGAGCGTCGTCGGTGCGGGGCCACAGTGCCCCCAACCGCAGCGTGAGCGGCCAGTCGGCATCGAGCTCGGTCGCTGCGAAACGCCCGATGAAGCGATCCCGCTCGTCCACCCAGTGGGCGATACCGGGGTATGCGTTCAGGTAGGCATCGATGAGGGCGTCGGCCTCGCCACGGCTGGTCGGCACGCCGGCGTCGGTGAGGCCGCGCGACAGCCCCGCACCGCGCTGCCCGTACAGGATTCCGAAGTTGATGCGCTTGGCCTTGGTGCGGAACTCCTCGTAGCGGGGCCGGTCGAGTGCTGCCAGCCCCGCCGGTCCGTCGAGGCGCACGTCGAACATCCGCTCGGCGGTGGCGGTGTGGATGTCGAGACCCTGTTCGAATGCTGTCCGCAGGCCCTCGTCGCCCGCGAGCTGGGTGGCGAAGCGCAGTTCGGCCTGGCTCAAGTCGGAATAGACGAAGACCCGCCCGGGCGAGGGCTTCATGTAGGGCTTCAGCCGAGGCGTGAAGTTCTGCGCATTCGGGTTGCGGCTGGCCAGCCGACCCGTGTTGGTGCCCACCACCTGCAGGTACTCCGGGTGCAGCCGGCCGTCGGCCCACAAGTGCTCGGCCATCGTGTGCCCATACGTGCTCAACGTCTTGGACAGGTCGCGGTAGGCCAGCAGCGCACTGCAGAGTTCGCCGCCGATGCCTGCCAGCACCGATGCGCCGAGCGAGTCAGTCGGCACTAGCGATCGGGCTCGGCCGTCGGTCTTGGTCGTCCATGCCTTCACCTCGTCGGACGCGAAGCGGTTCAGCACGTCACGCGCCTGCTGCTCGCTGTCGGGGTTCCAGCTGGGCTCGAGGCCGCCGCCGAAGAGATCGCCTTGACCGCCGCCAGTCAGCTCGGCCAAATGGGTGAGCACCTCGACGCGCCGGGACGCCAGCTCTGCCAGCTCGGCTTCCCAACCCTGCACGTCGAAGGGCAGACCGGCGCGCTCCATGCGGTCGAGAAACGGACGGGCCGCCTGCTCCAGACGGCAGACCTCCTCCAAGCCGGCGTCTCGCAGCCCATCACGCAGCACCTCCGACACCCACAGCGTCTCGACAGCGTCGGCGGCGGCATAAGCAACCTGGCGGTCACTCAGCGGCCCATTGGCGCCGAACGAGAACTGCGTTGTGGCTTTGCCCTCGACGCTCAGGCCCAGGTAGCGCTCGGCCGCCCAGGCCAGCCCGTGAAAGAAGCTGAAGCCGGTGAGCCCTTGATGCAGGAGGGCATCGGCCAGCTGCGCGTCCCACCAGCGCAACGACCCCACCGTCGCACCTGCAGCAGCGGCCGGCTCCATCAGATGGGTGTCGATGACCCGATCGTCAAACGTCGCGTTCCAGGCGTCCGATGCCAGATCCGGCACCCGGAGACCCTCGTGCAGGGCGGTCGCCAGATCCACCAGATCGTGCCCGCCGACGTCGACGACCCAAGCGCGTTCGGTGCCATCGGGAGCACGGGTCGCGGCGGAGATCACCCGCAGTTTCGGCACGCGGCCGCGCGTCTCCGCATCGCGCGGTTCGAAGTCTGTCTCGGTATCCATTGCACGGGCTGCGGATACGCTGAGCGCGTCGACGAAGTCGCCGAGCCCGTCGCGGCCTACGACTGTGATGGGAACCTGAGCAGGGTCACGCGAAGCGTCAGGACGAGGATCGAGCCGCCGGAGGTCCGCTGGAGCACGGGCAGCATCAGCGGCGGCGTCCACGAGCGCACCCTAGGACGGCCCTGCGACAGCGACCGGACCGCAGTTGACATGCGCACACTGCGAAACTGGTAGCCGCACTCGGCCGATGTGAACTGAGTTGGCCATCACCGGAGCGTCAGTCATGTCGTTGCACAGCCCACCCCACCCCGGCGAGATCGTCAAGCGGGAGTGCTTGGTACCGCTCGGGCTTACGGTGAATCAGGCGGCGCGAGGCTTGGGCGTGACCAGACGGGCGCTGTCGAGTCTGGTGAACGGCAGTAGAGGTGTGTCAGCCGAGATGGCCATCCGGTTGTCCGCGGCGTTCGGCTCGACCCCCGAGGTGTGGCTGCAGATGCAGATGTCGTTCGATCTCTGGGAGGCGCGCAAGCGGTTCGCGTCGTTGCGCGTGGAACGCTTTCCCGGCGCGCTCGCGCCAGTAACTTCCGCAGAGTGACGGCCAGACCAAACCACGGCTCAACTGGAGGGACATGACCAGCGATGCGGTGAACAACTACGCAGGCTTCATCTGGTCGGTGGCCGACCTTCTGCGTGGCGTGTACAAGCAGTCGGAGTATGGACGGGTGATCCTGCCGCTGACGGTGCTGCGTCGTCTCGACTGCGTGCTGGAGCCCACCAAGGCCGCTGTGCTGGAGGCTGATGAGACGCTGCCGGTGACGCTGCAGAACCGCGACCCGGTGTTGTACCAAGCATCAGGCCAGTCGTTCTACAACACGTCCCATCAAACGTTCGCCACGCTGCTCAGCGACCACGACCACGTCGCCGGCCACCTGCGCAACTACATCGCCGGCTTCTCAGACTCGGCCCGCGACATCGTCGACAAGTTCAACTTCGAGGCTCAGATCGAGCGGCTCGACAGCCACAACCTGCTTTACCTGGTGGTGTCGAAGTTCGCCGAGATCGATCTGAGCCCCGATGCGGTGTCCAACCTAGAGATGGGTTACCTCTACGAAGAGTTGATCCGCAAGTTCTCCGAGCTGTCGAACGAAACCGCAGGCGAGCACTTCACGCCCCGCGAGGTAATCCGCCTCATGGTGAACTTGCTGTTCCGTGAAGACGACGAACTGCTGACCCGCCGCGGCGTTGTGAAGACCCTGCTCGACCCGGCGTGCGGCACCGGCGGGATGCTGTCAATTGCCGAGGACTACTTGCGCGACCTCAACCCCGACGGCGAACTGCGAGTGTTCGGCCAGGAGCTGAACGCCGAGACCTACGCCACCTGCCGCGCCGACATGCTCATCAAGGGCCTCGAAGCCGAGAACATCCGCTTCGGCAACAGCTTCGACAACGACCAGCACGTCGGACAGCGGTTCGACTACCTGCTGGCCAACCCGCCGTTCGGGGTGGAGTGGAAGATGGTGGCCGATGCCGTGCGCGACGAGCATGCCGAGAGGGGTTTCGCCGGGCGCTTCGGCGCAGGGCTGCCCCGCATCAACGACGGCAGCTTCCTATTCCTGCAACACATGATCTCGAAGATGAAGCGCCCCGAAGAGGGCGGCGCCCGACTGGCGATCGTGTTCAACGGCTCCCCGCTGTTCACCGGAGGCGCCGGCTCAGGCGAATCGGAGATCCGCCGGTGGATCATCGAGAGCGACATGCTCGAGGCCGTCGTCGCCCTGCCCGACCAGCTGTTCTACAACACCGGCATCTCCACCTACTTCTGGGTGGTCACCAACCGCAAGGCGCCCCGACGGCGCGGCAAGGTACAGCTCATCGACGCCCGCGAGAGCTTCACCAAGATGCGCAAGAGCCTCGGCCAGAAGCGCAAGGAGATTGCCACCGAGCAGATCGACGACATCACCCGCCTCTACGGCGCCTTCGAGGAAGGCCCGCGCTCGAAGATCTTCCCCAACGAGTCCTTCGGGTTCCTGCGCATCACCGTGGAGCGCCCGCTGCAACTGCGTTGGGAGATCACCGAAGAAACGCTCGCAATTGTCGAGTCTCACAAGGCGCTGGCCAAGCTCGACCCCGAAGTCCGTGAAGCGTTGCTCGTCGCGCTGCGGGAACATCTCGACGAAGAGTTCGAATCGGACGACACAGTGCAGGCGCTGGTGCGCGCGGCAGTGCTTCCAGCGACCGGCACGAAGGCCGCGGCGGTAGGCAAGGCCGTCGCGGGTGCACTCGCCATCCGTGATCCATCCACACCAGTACAGGTCGACCGGCGGGACAACCCTAAGCCCGACCCGGAGCTTCGCGACCACGAGCACGTGCCGCTACCCCTGACCCCGGTCGCATACGAGTCCGACCCGAGCGCTCGCATCGACACTATCGAGTACCGCTCCGCAATCAAGCATTATCTGCACGGCGAAGTGGTCCCGTATGTCCCAGATGCTTGGCACGACGAAAACAAGACCAAAATCGGCTACGAGATTCCGCTCACCCGCTACTTCTATACCTACAACTCACCCCGCCCAATAGAAGAGATAGATATAGAGATAATGGACCTTGAAGATGAGATTCGGACCCTACTGATTGAAGTTACCGGGTGAATCACAGCGCTTCGCATAGTGGCGTCCAATTGGGTCATGTGTGCGATATCACGCTCGGGAAGATGCTTCAGTTATCGCCCAATGGGCCTCACGACTGTGAAGTCCCGTATTTGCGTTCTGGTTCCCTTGACTGCCTCGGACAAACTGATGCTTGGCGAACGATGTACTGCAGCCCGAATGAACTCAGGGCATACGGTCTGAAAGCGGGCGACCTCCTCGTGGCTGAAGGCGGTGATGTAGGTCGTGCCGAGTTTGTCCCTGAACTGCCGACAGATGCCATCTTTCAGAATTCCCTTCACCGAGTGCGCCTGCGCACTGAAGGCGACCTGCGATTCGTCCGTTACGCGCTCGAATCCATACGCCTCGCCGGGTGGTTAGATGTACTCTGCAACAAGACGACTTTTGGCCATTTGACTGTCGAAAAACTACGCCGGCTCCGCATACCGTGGCCATCACCCAGGGAGCAGACGGCAATGGTCGAGCATCTGCAGATCGAACAAGCTCGTATCGGCGCTTTGCTCGACAGCAAGCGCCGGGTAATGGAGCTACTTGGCGAACGACGTTTATTGCTCGCAGAGCAGGCTCTGAGGGACATGCTGCTGCAGGAACGAGTTGTGCCCTTGAAGCGCTTGGTTATGGAGAGCAATGAACGCCACGGCTCTGACCGACAGCCAACAATCTTGTCAGTATCGATTCATCAGGGTGTGGTTCCACGCAGCAGTGTTTCCGCTACTGAATCTAGGGCGAGCGAATTTGCTAGCTACAAGACTTGCCGGCCCGGTGACATTGTCATCAACAGGATGCGAGCTTTCCAAGGCGGAGTGGGTGCCGTGCGCCAAGAGGGAGTCGTGAGTCCCGACTATACCGTGCTTAGAGTAGGTGATCAGGTTGCCAGCGATTACCTGCATTTTGCTATGCGCTCGCCTTGGTTCATATCCGAAATGACTCGGCGCGTGCGCGGGATCGGTGCCACCAATCAGGCACAAGTCCGGACACCCCGCATCAATTTCTCGGAGCTTGGCGAGATCCGTATCCCCGTTCCGTCCATGAGATCTCAGAAAGATCTGGTGTCTGACTTGGCTTCGAGGGAGGCGGCTATCGCTAATGTGCTCGATTGCCAAAGTAAGCAAGTGGCACTCTTGATGGAACGCTGGAGTGCACTTGTCACGACAACGATTACTAGCTGAATGTTGCCGCGCGATATGTTCGAGTTTCGGGGATGGCAACCAATGGTAACCCCCGGGTGGTTCAATAGCCTGCTGCGGTGAATCCGCACAACCCAATCAGATTGCAGCGATATCAGTACATCGTGACTAGGCGAACGTAATACCGAGCAAAGGTACCATGTTGCCAGAGATTACGTAACTCCGTCATCTGATACTCATGTTCGTCGATGAAGATGCAATTGCGCCGGTCAGCGCTCGATGGCATGACATCGTTCAACAAAACCGTGTTGCTGCTCCTCCACACTGTGAATCGCAGCTCCCTTGTGCGCGTGTCTATGCTCACATAACGTCGCATAAGGTCGCCCAGATTCGCATAGCCATACAACGCGGTTGAAGTATGGTTCGCAAAGATGATCAACCCATCTTCTTCTGTAGTGAACAAACGCTCGTGTTCTGACTTGGACCCGAAAGACAACCTGAGCTTGCTCATGGACCGCTCCTGATTCTATTGGGGATGGAAGCAAGGAAAGAGATACAGTCTCCTATTCGTCGTTTTAGCGCAGCAACACGGTATTGCCTTCGGTCAAATCTACGAATGCCGAGCTGCAGGACATCCTGAATACTGCGATTGAGGCGCTGGACTTCATCAACCAGTTTGTTCGGCGGCTCAAGACTGACTAAAGCATGTCTGTAGCCGCGCAAATCGATTGTGAAACTACGCGTGATGCGTATGTGAAGCCATCCTAAGAGCCAGAGTCGATGGCTGGTTGTAACGACGTAAGGATCGGACTCGATCACGTCATGACCAGCTCCCACAAAGTACTCGACTTCTTGTCTAGCATGAAACTCTGGCAGCTTAACGTCGAGTGTCTGGTCGTTGGATTCCCGGTCGACGATAAGTGCTGGACATTCGATACGAAGTCCTCGTGCAGTTGAACGACCATCATTTCGCACGCGAAACGTAACCAACGTGCTGTCGAAGCTTGGGCGAACAATGATGTTGGGCCTGTTGGCGATGTACCAATATGTTGCCGGCAAGACAACGCCACTGAAGCCCAATATGCCGATCGTAAGCCAGCCCAAGAATGTTGTGGCCCAGAATGCAGTTGTGTCAACCGTCTCAGAAACAGATGAGAGTGTCTGAATCATGCCCCATGTCACAGTGTGTCGCTCTGAATCGTGTGGGTTCTCGGCCGTTTACGAGTCCGGCTTAGTGATCTAGGTTGGGAAATTACTGGCGGATCAGCCAAATAGGCTCTGTAGGTTAGCGCTGAAATTGCCGATACGAGATCCAAAGGCGAGGTCCGGCCATTTTTTGCGAACTCAATCTGTTGATCTGGCCATCTCTCGGTGCATGAAGGGCCTGCTGCTGCCCGCTAGCAGGTGTTGACGAGCGGAAAGCGCTCGGCCCCCATCGACATGCTTGTGCGTGCCGCGTTAGGTAGCTGCGTGATGCATGGCCTGTTGAGACCGTAGATCTGCTTGGTAGGCAGAGGCGGTGAATGGGGCTGTCGACGAGGTTGCTTCCATCTGCCGCGGAGCGAGCTCGGTGTGGCTGGCGACTTGTGAGCTGCTGGAGCAGGCAGATTCGCTAGGTGTGCAGCGGGATCCATGGGCTGACGGCGATGCGCGCCAGCAGGCGGAGCGGGTTCGGGAACGTCTGGAGCGTGCCCTGAGTTGGCCGGCGGACGTGCCCCTGCACGTGGGCACAGCTGACGATGCCTCGGACGCTGGAGACGCTGTGGCGATGATGACGACGTCGTTGACCACGGGCGAGCTGTCGTACGTGGTCGCTTCGGTACTCGATGAGCAGTACTGGCGGAGCTTCACCCGGGACTGGTTGACGGAGCGGGGTCCTGTCTTCGACTTGCGTCCTGGGGACCGTTACCCAGTCGACGACATGCGCCTGAGGGGCGACGTGGGGTACAGCGCACGGCCTGAGCGACGGGGCCTGCGCGCGGGCGATCTGGCTCATGTTCGCCGCTTCCGCGTCGGCCGCATCCGCGTGATCGTTAACGGCAAGTATCCGCGCATCGTCGACCGGCTGGCTTCGTCGCTTCCCTTGGAGGCGGCGGTGCTGCTGCCGAATGAGTCATGGAGCGAACTCACCAAGCCACCAGGGCGCATAGGTCCGGTTGACTCGGAGGCGCAGCAGTCGGTTCTCTCTGAGATGCTGCAGCAAGCCCGCGAGCGTGGCGTCGGCATGGTGGTGTTGCCCGAGCTGAGCGTGGACGGGAACATCGCCGAGTCCTTGGCGTCGGAATGGGAGCAGTCGACGGATTATCCGATGCTCTTCGCGGGGAGCGCGCACTTGCTCGATGGCGGTCGGCGTGTCAATCGGACGACAGTGCTCCTGCCAGGGGTGGGTGCTGCGTGGCACCACGACAAGACAGTCGCATTCGAGGACCGCGAGGGCAACCGTGAACCCATCGATCCGGGTGAACCGTGCATCACGCTCGGCTGCGGATATCAGGTACGCGTGGCCACGCTGATCTGCAAGGACGCCCTCGATGCCGACACTTACCGACTGGTTGCTGACCTCGGCGTACACGTGCTGGCAGTGCCGGCCATGTCAGACCGATTGGGGGACTTCGCTGCCGCCGCCAACGAGCTGATTGCTCAAGCACAAGGGGCCACAGTGGTTGCGAACAACCCGCGTCTGTGGAACGAGAGCGATGTGGAGCATGCGTTGCTCGGGCAGCCGGTGCGGGACGCCGAGCCGCGGGTGCGCGAGCACCGAAGCGAGGGTGCGCCGGATCTCGCCATTGCCCGCCTCGGCAGTGGATGGCTGCCGTGATGACTGGCGGTGCCGAGGCAGCTAGTTGACATATGCTTGACGCATGAGCGAAGCGGCGCTCAGCGCATTTCGGGACAGCGTGCAGGTAGTGCTGCAGCGCAGCGCGGCGGGCGTCGACACCGACGCAGTGCAGGCTGGTGTCGACGAAGCCGTCGTCAGCGGTCGCGCTCTGCTAGTCGACTCGGCCATCCAGGAGGTCACAGCTGCAGCGGCGGAGTTGGACAGCGCCGTTCGGATCCTGCGCCGCCGCGGGGTAGCTGCCGAGGCGCTGGTGGCGCTCGGTGATGAGTTCGACGCATCACTGCTCGTCGCGCTCACGGCAGAGGCGCGGCGAGATGCCCGCGAATTTGCCCACAGCATCGGCGAGCGCATCTTGGACGCGGTGCGGGTGCAGCCGGCGTCCCCCAGCGAGCTGGCCGACCGGCTCGGCGTCGAGATCAGCCAGGTCAGCAGGGCCGCTCGGGGGTTGCGAGACTCCGGCGAACTCGCCGTGGATCAGGTGCCCGGCGATGGTCGCCGAAGGCTGTACCGAGCTGTGCACCACGAAGCTGGGGCGAGACGTCGCCAAGGCTGGCGAGCTTTTGTGGAGCGGCTATCGGCGCTGCGCGCCGACGACGTGAGCAGTGACTTGCTGCCGGGGCGCGCAGGTGACGACCTCTCTCGGCAGGGGATGGACACCGTCTGTGCGGCGTTCCGGCAGGATCTCGAATGGAGCCGCTACGAACCGACGCCTGTGTACGAGGTGGATATTCCCAAGACGAGCGGCGGAGTGCGTCCTGCCGCGGCGCTGCGGTTGGCTGACCGGCTGGCGTATGCCGCACTGGTCGAACGCTGTCGGGCCGAGATCGAGGCCAGCCTGACCTCTCGCCGGGCCGTGCTGTGGCCGAGGGGGTTCAAGAGCGACAAGCAATGGGTGCAGTTGGAGGGGTTCGTCAGCGAGAGCGCTGAGACGCATGTGCTGTCCCTCGACATTCAATCGTTCTACGACTCGATTCGGCACGATGTGCTCGCCGAAGCGTTGGAGCGAGCGGGATGCGACCGTGCTGTGGTCGTCGCCCTGCAGGAGTGGCTCGGCGAAATCACCTGTGGCCGCAAGCGGGGCCTGCCCCAAGGACTTGCCGCGTCCGACCCGCTCGCCACTTTGGTGTTGGCACCGCTCGATCAGGCGTTGGCCGCGACTGGGGCCCGCTACGTGCGCCACGGCGACGACCTGAGAATCCTTGGCACCTATGACGAAGTCGAGGACGCAGAGCGACTGGCGCGAGCGCAGCTGAGGACACTGGAACTGACGGTCAATGACGACAAGACACGAGTGCTCTGTCACGACACCTACATGGACCGTCGCACGGAGGTCGACAGCGCTGTTCGCCAGTACCTCGCAGCACCGGACCGCGTCGAGCGCAGCGCGGCCGTGATCACTCTGCTCGACGCGCTGGGTGCCGAAGAGGAATTGTCGTGGAGCTGGTACCACGACACGCTCAGAGTCCAGGAAGTCTTGTCGTCTGTGGGCTCGACGCTGCAGCCGAGCGACACCGAGGCTCTGATGTACGTACTGCAGGAAGTAGCCGAGGCAGAGGAGACTTCCGCGCGATTCCACCAGCGATGGGCCGCCCGCCGTCGGAGGCAGCCCGAGACGTTCCTGATGCAAGCGGGGCTTTCATTGCTCGCAGCTGCCGGCGATGCGGCCCCCGCTGAGGAGTTCAAGGCATCGGTGGTTGCGCGGCCCGAGTACGCCGATTTCCTGTCCACCTACGTCGAAGAAACTGCGCCGACGAACCCGGCCGCCGTTGCGGGGCTGCTGCAGCGCATCGAGGAGACCGGGATCACTTACGACGCGCAATGGCTGCGCCTGTATTCGGTACTCGGTGATGCGGGCGCGACCGGGGCATTCGACGACCTCGCGCAGATTCATACGGCCTCCACCGAACAGGGCTGGATGCGGCGCCTGCCAGCCGCCCGCTTCTTGGCAAGCCGAGGCCGGCTCGATACTGCGTATCTGCCGGAAATTGTCGAGAACGCGCCTGAAGCCCTGCGCGATGACGTCCTGCAAATCGTGAAGCACTCGTCGCCACTTCATTCCAAGCAATCGGTCCACAAACTCATCCGCAAAGAGGGCGCGACGGCTGCCGCTCTGATTGCAGCCACAGCATGATGCTGACGTCAGAACGGAAGAGGCTGTCAGCATGAGTTCTGCCACAGAGGCCGCGTTCGAGGCGCATATTGCCGACTGGTTGGTGGCACATGGTGGTTATCTGCGGGTCAAGATCGGCAATGCGGCAGACGAGCCGCAGGACTTCGATGCTGCGGCCGGGGTCGATACGGCTGATCTATTCGAGTTCATCGGAAAGACACAGGGTGCTGATTGGGAACGCTTGGTCACGACTGCCTACGGCGGCGACCGTGACAAGGCGCAGACCGGATTCGCGCTGCGGTTGGCGGCCGAGTTGGACAAGCGGGGCACCGTTGACGTGTTGCGGCGGGGTGTGGTGGATCGCAACGTCACGATCCAGCTCGCCTACTTTCGGCCTGCTCATGGCTTGACGCCCGAGTTGGCTGAGCGCTACGACGCGAACGTGCTGTCGGTCACCCGGCAGTTGCCCTTCGAACCGGGCAGCAACCAGACCGTCGATCTGGGCCTGTTCGTGAACGGCGTTCCCGTGGCCACGGCTGAGCTCAAGAACCCGCTCACGGGTCAAGGCGTCGAGGATGCCGTCGCTCAGTACCGCAAGCGTCCGCAGGGGAACCGAACCTTGGGTCGGCTCGGCATGGTGCATTTCGCCGTTGATCCGTTCTCGGTGGCGATGACCACCCGGCTGGCCGGAGCGAGCACTCGGTTCCTGCCATTCAACCAAGGTCATGAACTCGGCAAGGGCAACCCTCCGAACGCCAACGGGCACAGCACCTCGTACCTGTGGGAGCAGGTGTGGCACCGTGACGCCTGGCTGGACATCTTGGGCCGCTTCATTCATGTCGACAAGCCGTCGAAGGGTTCCAAGGCTCGTCCCGAGGTCATCTTTCCGAGGTTCCACCAGTGGGATGCCGTGCGGCGACTCGAGGCCGACGCCCGGCAGCACGGGCCGGGTCGCAGCTACCTGGTGCAGCACTCTGCGGGTTCGGGCAAGTCCAACTCGATCGCATGGCTGGCGCACCGGCTGTCCTCGCTGCATGCCGCAGACGACGGCAGGGTCTTCGACAAGGTCGTAGTGATCACCGACCGGCTCGTGCTTGACCGCCAACTGCAAGACACGATCAGCCAATTCGAACATGCAGTGGGCGTGGTGCAGCGCATCGAGGAGTCCTCCGCGCAGCTCGCTGAGGCGTTGGCTGGCGAGCAGGCGCGCATCATCGTCACGACGCTGCAGAAGTTCCCGCACGTCTTCGACAAGATCGGATCGCTGCCCGAACGCAGCTATGCGGTCATCGTCGATGAGGCCCACTCGTCACAGACCGGCGAGGCCGCCAAGGAACTGCGGCGAGCGCTTGGCTCGGCCGAGCCTGAGATCGACGACGGCGCAGACGTGGAGCCCGGCGAGGCCGAGGTGCTGCTGGCCGAGGCCGTGGCGGCGCGGGGACCACAGCCCAATCTGTCGTTCTTCGCGTTCACCGCGACCCCCAAGGGCCGAACCTTGGAGCTCTTCGGCGAGCCCGACGACAACGGCAAGCATCAGCCGTTCCATCTGTACCCGATGCGCCAAGCCATCGAAGAGGGTTTCATCATGGACGTGCTGGCCGGGTACACGACCTACACGCAGTACTCCCATCTGGAAAAGGCGATCCTCGAGGATCCCTCCTATGAGACCGGCAAGGCCCGCAGCGCGCTGGCCCGGTTCGTCACTCTGCACCCCGACAACCTGGCGCAGAAGGCCGAGATCGTCGTGGAGCATTTCCGCTCGAAGATCGCCCGCCAAGTCGGGAAAAAGGCGAAGGCGATGGTGGTGTGCTCGTCGAGACCCCATGCGGTGCGGATGTGGGAGGCGCTGCGCGGCTACGCAGCGAACAACGGCTACGAGCTCGGGGTGCTGGTGGCGTTCTCGGGCGAGGTCGACGGGCTGACAGAGACGAAGGCGAACGGCTTCGGCGAGTCGCAGACCGCGGCGCAGTTCGACACCGACCAGTGGCAGATCATGGTGGTGGCGGAGAAGTTCCAAACCGGGTTCGACCAGCCGAAACTGGCCGCCATGTACGTCGACAAGACGCTGACGGGGCTGGCCGCTGTGCAGACGCTGTCGAGGCTCAACCGCATCCATCCCGACAAGTCGGGAACCTTCGTCGTGGACTTCGTGAACGACGCCGATGAGATCGGCGAGGCGTTCGCGGTGTACCACGGCAAGACTGTCGCGCCGCCGACCGACCCGAACCTGCTGTTCGACACCCGGCACGACCTCGACGGATTCGGCGTGCTCGACACGGGCGAGATGCAGAGGGCCGCTGCGCTGCTGCTGAGCGAGAACGCACACGCTCAGGTGCATGCTGCGCTTCAGCCGGCGGTTGAACGTTTCGGCGGGCTGTCCGACGAGGATCAGGAAGCCTTTCGGGATGCGCTCGGGCGATTCGTGCGCGTCTATGGCTTCCTGTCGCTCGTGGTGCCGTTCCGCAACCCTGAGCTCGAAAGGGACTGCCTGTTTTGCCGTGCGCTGGCCGCGATCATCCGAGATTCTTCGGCAGGCGAGACCATCAACCTGGGCTCGGAGGTGGAGCTGACCCACCTGCGGCACGAACTGGCCTTCGAAGGACCGATCGAACTGCCCGGCGGCGAAGCCGAGGTGACGACCATCTACTCCGGAACCGGTCCGATGGTGGACCCCGAAGAGGAACGCCTGTCGGAGATCATCGCCCGCATGAATGAGCGCTTCGGCACCACTTGGACCGACGAGGACCGCTTGGTGTTCGAGGCAGCCGCCAGCGACCTGATCGCCGACGTTCACGTGCAGAACCAGGCCGCCAGCAACGACGAGGCCACATTCCGTGACCACGTGTTCCCCGACCGGTACGAGAAGGCGTTGCTGGCACGAATCGACCGCAACAGCGGACTGATCTACGAGTACCTCGACGACGAGAACCTGCAAGCGGCGGTGCGCGACATCTATGCCGTGGAAGTCCATCGGCGTGCCACGGTGGCTCGCCAGCGAACCTGTCCCATCGGCGAACTGCTCGGCGCTGACCGGGAGTCGCAGTTCTTGGAGTACAGGTCCACATTGCGCTGGGACATCCGTGAACAGCGCAAGGGCGGCCACCCTGAGGATGCAGCGATCAAGACCATCGCCGGGTTCGCAAACTCGGCCGTCGGCGGCACGCTGCTGGTGGGCATTGCCGACGACGGCACGGTGCTCGGCCTAGAGGATGACTTCGCCACGTTCTCCAAGCGAGGCGAACGTGGCGACCACGACCTGTGGGGGCAACACCTCGACAACCTGATCCGCAACCGCCTCGGGGACTCTGTGCTGCCGCTGCTGGCGACGGAGTTCCACGTGATCAACGGCAACCACGTTGCCCGAGTCAGCATCGACCCATCGGGCTTCCCGATCTACGAACGCAAGGGCGACAGCCAGGTTTTCTGGCTCCGCACCCCCACCTCCACCGTCGAGGTCCGCGACGCCGAAGAACGCGACCGCATCATCGCCCGCCGCTGGCCCCCAGCACCCCAGGCAACGGCTATCCGTTCGTAGCAACCCGATCGCAGCATTCGGAAACCGAGTCGCGGAAGCGGTCGAACGAAGGGCTCCGACCTGTCGGTTGGGCACCCGCCTCGAGGGCGGCGGCGACACGGCCGGCGACGCGTGGCGAGTCGGCGGCACTGTAGGCGTCGCGCCGGTTGGTTCGACCGGTTCTTCGGCTCAGATCTTCCTTCGGGTTCTGCACCGCGTCTCGATCTGCTGGAGACCGGTCGAGTTGGCCTCGCCACGAATTGCGCACTTCCTCCGCTGCGTCGGGAAAGAGCATCCACCACGACTCGATTTCTTGAACAGGCACGACGGCATGGGCATCGGTCAGGCCAACTGCCCGAAGCGCATCTTCGGTTTGGGCTTGGAGTCGACCCGTGGCGTCGGGCGCGTCGGAGTCTCTATGAACGAAGACACAGGCGACGGGTCGCCGGTTTGCACGTACGACATCGGCGACACGTTCTGTCCATGCGTGAACGGCCTCAGGCGAAGCAGACCGCTGCAGCGAGGGAGGTGCGTTCCGGGCCTTGACACGTCCTTGGAGTTCGGGGCAGAGCGCCTCGATCAAGCGCGCAACAGAGCGAGCATCGTTGGTGTTCTCACCGAAGACGAGCACGACTGAGGCGCGTGCGTTCGGTGTTCGACGGGCCACCGTTGCCATCTGTCGGCTCAGTCGGGAACGCCGCCGAGGGCACCGCCAAACCAGAGTTCACCGAGGCCCAGCTTGGACTTGAGCGCCACCCGTCGCAACTTGCCGCTCGGGATACAGGGAATGAGCGAAGCACCCGTTTCGGCGTCTCGGTCACACACAACTAGTTCGTCTGGTTGAAGGCGGTTGACGAAGGTGGGGGCGTGTGTCGTGACGAGCAGTTGTGTGTGCTGAGAAGCAGCCCTCATGCGCTCGACGAGTAGGTCGAGTGCGTAGGGATGCAGCCCGTGATCGGCTTCCTCGATCGCCGTGAACGGGGGCGGGTCTGGTTCATGCAACGCAGCCAGTAATGCAAGCAGCCGAACGGTGCCGAATGATGCGTCGGCCAAGTCGATCGGTGCGCGGACACCCCGCTCGCGCAACATTACGGCCACGCCGCGACTGGAGCCGCCGACTGGTTCGAACTCAATGCCCTTGAGACCCGGCAGGCAGTCGCGCACCTCGTCTACGAGGATCGAGAACGTGTCAGGTGCCTCCTGCGACAGATGGTGCAGTACCGAGGCCAGATTGCTGGCATCGTCCGCGAGAGTTTCTCGGATGATTCGGAAGGGCCTCCGAGCGGCGATCATGTCCGGTTCGAGCACACGGATATCCGTGAGGAATCGTGCCAAGGAACGGATGCCCTCGCCGCCTTCTTCGTCGGACCAGTCGGGAAGCGTCGCTAGGCCTGTGGTTTGCGGGTCTGCAAGGCGGCGAGTGGTCGGCTCATGGTCACCCGGATCGTCTCGAACGATCTCGACCTTCTGACCCGAAACGGTGATGCGACGACCCTGGCCCTTGACACGCTTGAACGAGAATGTCTCTCTACGGCTCAGTGCGCCGCGTGGAGTCTGACCGAATGTCAGTTGGTATTCGTCGGGGGCGCCTGCACTTGCGTAGCGGGTCACGTTGCCTTCGACACCCAGCACGACTCGATCCGTCTTGGATGGGTTGTCCTGTCGCCGGATGAACTCAAATCCTCCCCACTCATCAATGGCGGCAGCAAGGTCGAAGCGGACCGTCGATGCCAGGAATCGCAGCACGTTCAGGATGTTGGTCTTACCCGAGCCGTTGGGGCCGACAAGCACCGAGAATCGATTGAGAGGCAACTCGACGTCCGCAAGCGAGCGAAACCGCTTGGCCGTCAACTTGGTGAGCATCGGACGGGACACGTGAACTACCGGTTGCGGCTAGCCGTTTGACATGTGGTGGCCGTGCGACTCACGTTCGTACCGTAGCTAGCGACGAGCATGAATTTGTTCAGTTGGCGTACTGGACGTCGATGAAATCGTCGGGTGAGCCGTCGCCTGCTTCGGTTTCCGCGGTGATGAGGTCGTGCAGGCGCTTCGCCACGGGGCCGACTGTGCCGTTGCCGATCGGGGCACCGTCCCATTCCACGACCGGGAAGACGTGTGTGTCGCCGCCGGACATGATGACCTCAGCACTCGCTCGCGCCTCGTCGGCCCGCAGTGGGCGCTGTTCCACGCCGCGCAGCAGTCCTTCGTCGCTGAGCGGCCCCCGGGCCAGATCCAGCAGGCGCCGCATGGTGGTGCCGTGCAGGATGCCTTCGAACGGGGGTGTCACGAAGACGCCGTCGTGGCTGACGCTGCACACGTTCAGCACGCAGGCTTCCGCGATGAATCCGTCGTTGTTCACGATGATGCCGAACGTGCCGCCGCCGTCAGCAGCCTCGAGGTGGGTCAAGACGTTCAGCAGGTAGTTGTTCGACTTGATCTGGGCCAGCAGCGGCGGCTTTTGGGGTGTTTCGCGCACCGTTGCTTCGCGGAAGCCGTCCCGCATCGGGTCGAAGCCTCCATCGCCGAAGCTCATGGGGTCGAGCACGACGCAGTAGAAGCAGGGCTCCTCGCACTCGGCCGGCATGAACGAGAACCCGCCCGGTCCCGCCGTCAGCCAGTAGCGGACGATGCCGTTGCGGGCACCCGAGGCTGCCGCGGTGTCGGCGACCATACCGATGAGCTCGTCGCGCGACCACGGGATCTGGAGGCGGGCGCCCGCTGCGCTCGCAAGCAGCCGGTCGATGTGAATGCCGAGCCGGTACAGCCGGCCGTTCACCAGCGAGCAGGTGTCGAACACGCCGTGGCCCCGGTGCACCATGTGATCGTCGAGCGGCACCGTCATCACGGTGGGGTCGGTGACGACACCGCCCAGGTAGGAGCTGAACATGGCGTAGCAACCGCGCTTGCCCTGGCGTCGAGCGGCCATGCGCTCCACAGCTTCGGCAGCACTCAGGATCTGTTGGGCGGGGCGCAGGCTGGTGCCGGGCTCGTCTGATGCGGCAGCGTCGCCATTCCCCGAGCCGTTCCCAGGGACCGTCCGCAACGCCACATGCCGATACTACGTGGACTGCTTGGTCAGACTCTGGAAGCGACTGCAGATCCGGTTCGTGAAGCCATGGCTGGGTGAGATGCAAGTGGGTTGGCCAAGCGCGGTGCTCGCGTAGGGTCGCAGGCAATGGCCGCAGCGCAGGGAGATGAAGGCACCCCGGCGTTCGGGCCGACGGCGCTGGCGACGCCGGCCAACCTGGTGACGGTCGCCCGGATTGCGGCCTCGCCGGTGTTCATCTGGATGATCGTGCGGACCGACGAGGCACGGTGGCTGACGTTCGCCGTCGGTTTCGCCATCGCCATGACCGACTACCTCGACGGCTGGCTGGCCCGCCGACACGGCGCGACGCGTGCGGGCGCGTTCCTGGATCCGCTGGCCGACAAGGTGCTGGTGCTCGGCGGCATGGCGGCGCTCGTGTGGAATGGCCAATTCCACGCTGTTCCGGTGATCGTCATCGCGGCACGGGAGCTGCTGATCAGCGCCTACCGGTCACGCGCCAGCCGCCAAGGCATCACGGTGCCGGCGACCAAGCTCGCCAAGTGGAAGACGTTTGTGCAGCTGTGGGCAATCGGCTTCGCCGTCATGCCGCCGCTGGCCACGCACGCCCACTGGGTCGCCACGCTCACGCTGTGGCTGGCGGTGGCGCTCACTGCGTGGACCGGCTGGTCGTACCTGCGGTCGGCTCGTGGCGTGGCGGCCGCGCAGCTCGGCGACGACACTTCCGGCTGAACCGCGCCATCCTCTGCCCCTAGGGTCACGGCTTGTGAAGACAGAGATCGTCGCCGTGGGCACCGAATTGCTGCTGGGCCAGATCGTTGACACGAACTCCTCGTGGATGGGCGAGCAGCTCGCCCTGGCCGGCATCGACAGCCACTACCAGACCAAGGTGGGGGACAACTGGGATCGCATCGAGGATGCGTTCCGGCTGGCGCTTGACCGCAGCGACGCCGTCATCGTGTGCGGTGGCTTGGGGCCCACCCAAGATGACATCACTCGTGAGGTGCTGGCGTCGGTGATGGGTGTCGAGCTGGTGCTCGACGAGCGCATTGCCGAGCGGATCCGCTCCATGTTCGCCAGCCGCAGCCGCTCGATGCCCGAGAACAACCTGCGCCAGGCCATGGTTCCGGTCGGCGCGTCCCCCATCCCGCAGCAGCCCGGTACCGCGCCAGGCCTGGTGGCGCCGATTCGCTGGGTGCAGGGCTTTGGTGCCGTCGCCCCCGACGCCGAGCCGCCAGAAGGGGCGGCGGTAGTCGACCGGGTGGTGTATGTGGTGCCCGGCGTGCCGTACGAGATGCGCGAGATGATGAACGGCACCGTGCTGGGCGACCTGCAGCGGCGCGCTGGCGTCAGCGCGACCATCGAGAGCCGGGTGCTGCGCACGTGGGGCCAGAGCGAATCGGGGCTGGCCGAGATGCTGGCCGGCCGCATTGACGAGCTTGACGAGGCTGGCAACCCGACGCTGGCGTTCCTGGCCAGCGGCATCGAGGGCATCAAGGTGCGGATCACCGCTAAGGGTGCCGACTCCGCCGAAGCGTGGCGCCTGATTGAGGCCGAGCAGGCAGTGCTCGAGCCGCTGCTGGGCGACCTGGTCTTCGCATACGACGACGACAACATGGAAGCTGCAGTGCTCGCTGAGCTGGGGCGGCTGGGCTTGACGCTCGGAGTTGCCGAGACGATCACCGGTGGCCGCATGGCAAACCGTCTGTCGTCAGCAGAGGCGGCGACGCGTGCCGGCCGGGCGCCGGGCGGAGCCAAGCTGGGCGATCCCGGGCTCGCATCTGCAGCTGACACCGGCCAATCCGACGGCGGGACCGGCCCGCGCACTTTCGCGGGCGGCATCGTGGCCCGCTCAGAGCACCTGATGGAGTATCTGCTGCATGCTGGCTCGTCGACGGTGTCGCCGATGGGCGACGATCTGGTTCCGCCGCTCGCATCGGCCGCCGGCGCCGAGGCCCTCGCCCGAGCGGCCCGCCTGCGCACCGGTGCCAGCGTGGGCCTCGCTGTCACGGCAATCGAAGACCGTGACGCCGCCACGCCCGAGCATCCCTTTGGCACGGCGTTCCTGGCCGTGTCGATCTCGGCGCAGCCCGTGCGCGGCGACATTCCCGCAGTCGCTCACCGCGACAAGGCCGACGAGATCCGCCTGCCCGGTGACCGCGAGCGGCTCGCCGACTACAGCGCCATCTCGGCGCTCAACCTGCTGCGCCTCACACTCACCGGCCGCCGCTAGAGGCTGAGCCCCGGGCCCGAGCGGCCCGCGAGCGCAGCGAGCTAGAGCGGGAAGCTCAGGGCGAAGCCGTGGCCCGAGCGGCCCACGGACGGCCACTCCCACATCCCGCGAACGCGAACTCTGGATGGCAGGCTGTCCCGATGCGATTCGGATTCTGGACGAAGAACGACCAAGAGACCTCGGCGGTCATCGAGTGCTGCCAGCACGCCGAGGCCACTGGCTGGGACGGACTGTGGTTCGCCGACCACTTCATGCCCAACGAGGAGAACGTGGACCAGCCGGTCCACGAGGCGTGGTCGGTGCTGGCGGCGCTCGCGGTGGCGGTGCCCCGGATGCGTCTCGGCCCCCTTGTTGCGGGGAACACGTACCGCAACCCGGCGCTCACGGCCAAGATCGCCACGACGATCGACCACCTGTCGGGCGGCCGGGTGGTGCTGGGCATCGGTGCCGGGTGGCAGGAGAACGAGCACGAGGCGTACGGATTCGAATTCGGCACCCTGCGCAGCCGCATGGACCGCTTCGACGAGGCCGTCGAGATCATCAGCTCGCTGCTCGGCAACGCGCGCACGAGCTTCGACGGCGAGCACTACACGGTGGCCGAGGCGCCGCTCGATCCCAAGCCGGTGCAGTCACCGGTCCCGCTGTTGATCGGCGGCGGCGGTCGGAAGCGCACGCTGCGGACCACTGCCCGCTGGGCCACCGAATGGAACTACTGGGGCATGCCCGACGACATCGCCGAACTGTGCAGCGTGCTCGACGGGCACTGCGAGGCGATCGGCCGCGACCCTGGCGAGATCAGCCGGTCGGCGTGCGCGTTGCTGTTCATCCACGAGGACTCGGCGAAGCTGGACCGCTTCCGCGCCATGGACCTCGGCCGGGCCACGATCGTGGGCACGCCCGATGAGGTCAGCGAGGTCGTCGAGCAGTACCGGCAGGTTGGCGTCGACGAGTTGATCATCCCCGACTTCACCTTCGGCCCCATGGACGCCAAGAAGCACTCCATGGACCTGTTCATCAACGAGGTAGCACCCAACTTCCGCTGACGACAGCGCAACACCACACCACACGACACTCCGACAACGGGAGAACGAGATGAAGATCGGTCTGTTTCAGATCAACATGGGGGCGCTAGGCGATGCAGCCGGCGCTGAGGGCGCCGGCCGCATTGCCGTGGCCGCCGAGCAAGCCGGCTTCGAGTCGGTGTGGACGGGGGAGCACGTGGTGCTGCCCGACCCACAGGCGCCGCCATCGCCGCTGCCGCCGCTGCATCCGATGCTCGACCCCGCGGTCGCCCTCGCGTACGTCGCAGCGCTCACCAGCGAGATCAAGCTGGGCACGGGCATCATCATCGTTCCCCAGCGCAACCCGCTGGTGCTGGCCAAAGAACTCGCCAGCGTGGATGTGCTGTCGGGCGGCCGTCTGCTGTTCGGCGTCGGCGTCGGCTACCTCGGCCCGGAGTTCGAAGCGCTGGGCATTCCGATGGAAGACCGCGCCCGCCGAACCGAGGAGTACATCGAGGCCATGCGGGCCATCTGGTCGATGGACCAACCGGCGTACGACGGCGAGTTCGTGAACTTCTCCGATGTGCAGGCGCGACCGAGGCCCGTCCAGCAACCGGGTCCGCCGGTGGTGATGGGCGGCCACACTGCGCCCGCGTACCGCCGCTCGGTGACGATGAGTGAAGGCTGGTACGGGTTCGCGCTCGACTACGACGGCACGCAGCGCTGCATCGACGGTCTGTCCGAGGCTGCCGCCCGCTACGACCGGCCCGCCGAGCTCGGCCGGCTCGAGATCACGGTCACGCCGCGCGTGCGCCCGACACCTGAGATGGTCGAGCGATTTGCCGAGATGGGCGTGGACCGCCTCGTGCTGCTGCCGAATGGCCAGACCGTCGACGAGATCGCGGCCTTCGTCAACCACATCGGCTCGACGATTCTGAACTGAACGCTGGAGCGAGCCCATCCAGGGCTTGCGTTGCGTGCCACATTGCACGAGACTGCAGGAGCCGAGGGCAGTAGCTCGAGGAAGTGGACCCGGCTCCTCTCCGGACGGTGAGCGGCCGGGTCTTGCGCGTGCGGCAGTCGAACGTTGAGCTACCGACGCCCCGCAGCACCCGGCCGGCGAATCGCGTCGCCGGCTGACACGATGCCTTGGTCTTCGAGCGCATCGATGGCCCCGTCGTCGAGGCCCGCGAGGTCGCGCAGCACCTCGCGATTGTGCTGACCCCGGTCGCCGGCGATGGCACCGGATGCCACGCCGGAATCGGCTGCCCTGAAGCGCCACGGCGACTGCGGAACGGTCATCGGTGCGGCGGCTTCGCCCCCCACGATGTCGACAAAGGCGCCGCGCTCAGCGGCCCAGTCGGTTTCGGCGAGCTCGGCCACGGTGCGCACTTCTGCTGCCATCACCGACTTCACGCCGATCGCTGTTTCGACCGCCTCGGCGCTGTCGAACTGGCTCACCCATTCGCTGAAGATGGCTTCGATCTCGTCGCGATGCAGCACACGATCCTCGATGCGGGCGAAACGTGGGTCGTCGCGCAGGCCTGGCCGGTTCATCGCAGCAGCGATCACCTTGAAGCCGAAGTTGGCCGTGAGATCGAGCGTCACGGTGACGTGGCGGCCGTTCGACAGCGGGTACACCGCTGCCCAGTTCTGCCCGCCCTTGAAGCCGATCAGCGGATCCTGGCCGGTCAGGTCGGTCGCGGCCTGGTCGTTGCACATCAGCGTGCTCTCGGCCATGGACACCTCGACGGTCTGGCCGCGCCCGGTCCGCGTGCGCATGTGCAGCGCCGCCAGCACGGCGCCCAGCGCATGCAGCCCGGTGTAGGTGTCGGCGTGCGACATCGGGTCGTTGCGGTAGGCGTCGCCGCCGCGGCGCCGGGAGACCATCTCGGTCACGCCGGCTTCGGCATGCAGCACCGATGCGAATGCTCCCCGGCCGCTGCGACTGTTGCCATGCCCCCAGCCCGACACCGACGCCACGATGATGCCGGGGTTGATCTCGCTGAGCACGTCGTAGCCGAGCCTCAGCTTGTCGAGCACTCCCGGTCGGTAGTTCTCCAGCACGATGTCGGCCTTGGGCACCATCGACAGCAGCACGTCGCGGCCGGCGGGCTGGGTCAGGTCGAGCGAGACGCATTCCTTGCCCACGTTGAACTGGGCGAAGTAGGGAGAGAACCCGTCGACGTTGGGCACGATGAACCTGGTGAGGTCAGCATCGGGAGGCTCGATCTTCACCACGCGGGCGCCCAGATCGGACAGCAGGCGGCCGGTGATGGGCCCCGCCACGGCGCGGGTCAGATCCAGCACGAGCACGTCTTCGAGCGGTCGTTCCACGCCGCACGACGATAGAGCCGCGCAGCGCCTGCTGCCCGCCTTCAGCGGCCGACGTCGCTGCTCGCCGGTACCGGCATCCAGACGCTGGGCGGCGACA
This sequence comes from Acidimicrobiia bacterium, assembly GCA_022827265.1. GTDB lineage: Bacteria > Actinomycetota > Acidimicrobiia > Acidimicrobiales > Poriferisodalaceae > Poriferisodalis. The sequence goes on from JAJDTF010000099.1 coordinate 142,289, forward strand.
GTTGCGCCGGTGAGCGCCTCACCGGCGGGCCCTCGGCTGGCCCGAGCGGCACCGGGTCGCGGGTCAGTCTCGAGATGACCAGCGTTCCCGCCAGGGCGAACACTGCCACGACGGCGATGGGCACGAGCGTCCCGCCGGTCTGCTCGTGCATGGTGAGCATCAGGATCGGTCCCACCATGCTGCCGATGCCGTAGCAGAAGAACAGGCGGCCCAGCACCGACCCGATGCCCGCGACACCGAACAGGTGCGGCGTGACATCGCCCTGCAGCGCGACGAAGCCGCCGTAGCCGACGCCGAGCAACACGGCGAACACCACGATCTGCCAGTAGCGGTCGGAAGCGAAGAACCAGATCACGTACGCGACCGGCAGCATCCCGAACGAGATGGTCAGCAAGCGCACCGACCCGAGGGCCCGGGCGAAGCTGGTCAGCAGCAGGCGCCCGACGATGCTCGCGCCGCCGACGACCGAGAGCAGCAGGGCTGCCGCGCTGGCGCTGATGCCGGCCGAGCGGGCGAAGGGGATGATGGCAGCGAGCGAGCCGATCACCGGCACGGCGAACAGAGCGGAGCCGATCGTCAGCAGCCAGAACGCCTTCGTCCGGCAGACGAGGCGAACGTGCTCGCGCGGATGAGCGGTCGCGACGATCGGCGTGCGCCGCACCAGCACCAAGCACACGACGAAGGTGATCGCTGCGATGACGGCCAGCCACCGGAAGGCCTCGCGCCAGCCCAGGACCTCGATCATGCGCTCGGCCAGCGGTACCAAGAACATGGTGCCCAGGCCGGGCCCGGTCGCGACCAGCCCTTGAGACACTGCCCGGTTCCGCAGGAACCATGACGCTGCGGTCGCGAACAGCGGCGAGACGAACAGGCCGGCCCCGAACCCGCAGCCGATGCCGTACACCACGTAGCCGTGCGAGATCTGCGACACCGACGAGGTCAGGACCAAGCCGGCCACGAACATCGCGCCGCCCACCGCCAGCAGCGGCCGCGGCCCCAGCCGATGCAGCAGCGGGCCCGAGATGATCCCGGTGCTGAAGAACAGCAGGGTGGCGATCCCGATCATGATCGAGGTGCCGCCCTGGCCGGCCCCGAATTCGGCCGACATCGACTCGATGAACGCGCCGAAGGTGTAGATGGTGCCGAAGGCCACGCCGCACGACAGGCCGGCGCCGACCGCCACCAGCCAGGCGCGCCACGAGTCAATGAGCTCGGGCCGGCTCGCAAGCGGCGCGGAGGCGACGGCCATCAGAGGGTCGGCATCAGACGTTCGGCATCAGAACAGCGTTCAGCCTTCGCTGCGAATCTCGGCCACGAGGTCGCCCACCCGCATCTCGCCATCACGGGTCTGCCCGCCCAGTTCAATGAACTGCTCCATGGCAGGCTGCGCCTCGGGCGTGCGCAGGAGGCGCTGAAAGAGGTACCGCTCCTCGAACATGCCGTCCCTGAGGGGAAGCTCGTCGGCCGCATTGACCGCTTGCTTGGCCAGCGCGACGGCTTGGGGCGGGAACTTCGCGATGCGGTACGCCAGCTCGGTGACGAACGGCCGCAGCTCGTCGGCAGGCAGCGCCCGGTTCAGGTAGCCCCACTGCTCGGCCGTGCGCGCATCGATGTCGACGCCGCCGAGGATCACCTCCATGGCGCGGCCGCGCCCGACCAGACGGGGGAGCCGCTGGGTGCCGGTGCCGCCGGGCAGGATGCCGATCGGCACCTCCATCTGGTTGATGACCGTGCGGTCGAGCGCGCCGAAGCGCATGTCGCACGACATCGACAGCTCGCTGCCGCCGCCGCCGACCCGCCCGCCGATCTCGACGATCGTGGCCTTGGGCATCGTGCGGTACGTCTCGCACATGGCGTGGAACCCGACGTGCTCGGTGGGCCGCTCGGCGGGACCGTCGGTCGGGTAGCCCAGGATCGCCGTCACGTCGAAGTGGGCGATGAAGAAGTCCGGGTTGTCGCTGCGCAGCACCACCACCCGCACCGAGTCGTCATCGGCGACGTGAACGCTGAACTTCGCGAGCTCGCGGAACAGTGCCGGCGTCATCACGTTGATCGGGGGAGCGTCGATGGTGGCGAACACGACACCGGCGTCGCGCTCGATTCCCAGCAGCTCGAAGTCGTTGTCGGTCATTGCAGTGGATTTCTCAGCAGGGGAGTTCATGGAGCGCAGCGTGCCACATAGCTGTGACGCGCATTCGTGTACCCCTCTTGGCTTGACACGAACTGATGTTCGGAACTACATTGCTGTCATTCGAAACGGCCGCTGTTTGCGCGCGCAGTGCACGCGGGCGGCGGTCGCCAGCGCACGGGCTCGCGGTGCACAGATCGGCGCCGCTGCTCTCAGGAGATCAACCGGCAGAAATTCACCCGTGAGTTGTCACACCCCGCTTCTACGGTGCCCCCAGACGGCATCGCACACCGGGTGCGGCCGAACGAGAGTCCGAGGAGGACGACATGAGCCAGCAGAGCACAGAACGAGACCGAGCGCTGGATATGACGCTCACGCAGATCCGCCGCCAGTTCGGCGACGGATCCGTGATGAAGATGGGCGAGAAGCACCACATGGCGGTCGAGGCGATCTCCTCGGGCAGCCTTGCGATCGACTTGGCGCTCGGCATCGGGGGCTTTCCCCGTGGCCGCGTGGTGGAGGTGTACGGCCCTGAGGCATCGGGCAAGTCCACGCTCGCCATGCACTTGGTGGCCGAGGCGCAGCGCACCGGCGGCGTGTGCGCCTATGTCGACGCCGAGCATGCGATGGATCCGGTGTATGCGAAGAACATCGGCGTCGATGTCGACGAGCTGCTGATCTCCCAGCCCGACACCGGCGAGCAGGCGCTCGAGATCACCGACATGCTC
>JAJDTF010000007.1 GCA_022827265.1 Acidimicrobiia bacterium
GCCCGAGATTCTGGGCGGCTTCTTGGCGCTCGGCGGAGCGGTTCTCCAGAACCCGGTGATCGACGGCGAATTGAAGAACCTCGTCTCGCACGCTGCGAGCGCTGCCAACGGCTGCCGCTACTGCCAGGCGCACACCGGCGCAACCGCTGCCAACCAAGGAACCGATCCCGCAAAGATCGCTGCCGTCTGGGAGTTCGAGACATCCGACGTCTTCAACGACGCCGAGCGGGCGGCCCTGCGGCTGGCCTTCCATTCCGGCTCGAGCCCGAATGCTGCCACGGCCGAGGACTTCGACGAGTGCCGCAAGCACTACACCGAAGAGCAGATCGTGGCGATCGTGGCCGTGTGTGCGCTGTTCGGCTACTTGAACCGCTGGAACGACACCATGGCCACCCAGCTCGAGTCGGAACCCAGCGAGTTCGGAAGCGACTACTTGAGCGCCGTCGGCTGGCAAATCGGCCGGCACGCCTGAGGGTTCGCCAATGCCTTTCACACTCGCCAACGTCGATGGTCGCGCCGCACTGGTGGCGGGCGACAGCTACTACGACCTCGAAGCTGTGTCTGCAGGCGCGCTCGGCAGCGATCCGATGGCCGCGCTCGACGCCGCAGACCGGCTTGCTGAGCTGTCTGCGGGTCTCGACGCGCATGATCCGACCGGTTCGCTTGCCGACGCCCCGCTGAATGCGCCGGTGCTGGCGCCGCGCAATTCGTACGGGATCGGGCTCAACTACCGGTCGCACGCCGCAGAAGCCAACATGAACGTTCCTGATGCGCCGCTCGTGTTCACCAAGTTTCCCTCGTGCATCGTCGGGCCCAACGACGATGTCGAGCTGCGCAGCGAACGGGTCGACTACGAGGGCGAGATCGTCGTCGTCATCGGCCCTGGCGGCAAGGACATCGACGAAGCCGACGCCTGGAGCCACGTCGTCGGGCTCACCGCCGGCCAGGACGTCTCTGACCGTGGCATGCAGATGGCTTCCAAGCCGCCGCACTTCGACCTCGGCAAGTCGTTCGACACCTTTGGGCCGATCGGTCCGGTGCTCGTATCGACCGACTCATTCGCCGATCTCGACGCCGTGCGTGTTTCCACCCATATCAACGGCGAGGAACGCCAGAACGACACGACGGCCAGCTTGATGTTCTCCATCCCGACGCTGGTCTCGTACCTGTCGCGCATCACCACGCTGCAGACCGGCGACGTGATCTTCTCGGGCACGCCGGAGGGAATCGGCGCGGTGCAGGGACTGTTTCTCGCCGACGGCGATGTCATCACCACCACGGTCGAGGGCGTCGGCACGATGACCAACCGCTGCGTGCGGGTGTCCGACCACGGTCATCCCACTCCGAACTTCCCGCCGCGTTAAACGAAGTTCTCTGTGAATTTCGACATTTGTTTGACCTCGCGAACTATCCCGCCTAGGGTCACGCGGGCCGTCGATGATGCGCATGACGGCACAACCGGGGGGGGCATCGTGGCTCAGAAGATCGTGACAACGAGGCGGAACCGAGTCAGGTGGCTCGCCGCCGCGCTGGCGCTCGTGCTCCTCGCGGGCGCATGCGGCACCAGCGACGACAGCGACGACGACTCGGCACCAGCGGCGACGGACGCGGCGACCGAGACCGCTGCCGACGTCGCCGACGACACCAGCGACACCGACACAAGCGATGCCGACACCGGCGACGCTGCTGCGCCGGCCGCCGACGAGCCCGAACCGCCAGCAGGCAGAAGCGGGACGCTGCTGTGGGCCCTTCCCTCCAACGGCGCCAACTTCTACGACCCCCACGCTTCGACCAATCCCTTCGCCCGGTCATGGATGTATCCCTTCTATGACCGCCTCACCAACGTCGATGCCGACGGCACCCCCCAGCCGATGCTCGCGACCTCGTGGGAATTCAGCGACGACGGCAGCTCGCTCACCTTCCACCTGCGCGAGGGGGTGGTGTTCCATGACGGAGCGCCGTTCAACGCCGAGGCGGCAAAGCTGAACCTCGACCGGGCACGCAATCCGCAGTCGGCACCGGCCACGTTTGTCGACCTGCTCGCCGTCGAGAGCGTCGATGTGGTCGACCAGTACTCGGTGCGGTTGAACCTCTCGGCACCCGGCGGCGCCCTGCCGATGCTGCTCGGCGATCAGGCGGGCATGATGATCTCCCCCACCGCCATGGACAACGAGGACATCGGCACCATGCCAGTCGGGGCCGGCCCGTTCGTGGCTACCGAGTTCCGCGTCGACGAGGTGATGTTCGCCGACACCTTCGACGACTACTGGGACCCCGAGATCCCCAAGGTCGACAAGCTCGAGCTGCGGTTCATCCTCGACCCGCAGACCCGCCTGAATGCCATCTCGAGCGGCGAGCTGCACGGCGGATTCATGGACGTGGTTACCCACTCGCGCGACGACGCCATCGAGCTCGGCTTGGTGATCACCGAGAGGGTCTCGACCGGCATGTTCCAGCTGTTCCTGAACACGGAATTGGTGCCCGAGTTCGCCAACGTCAACGTTCGGCGCGCCATGGCGATGGCGATCGACCAGCAGGCGTTCAGCGATGCGCTGCACCACGGCGAGTGCACCCCGTCCGATCAGGTGTTCAGCAAGGGCTGGTGGGCCGCGAACCCCGACATCGACGCCGACTACTACCCCTACGATCCTGCTGCCGCCCGCGCCTTGCTCGAGGCCGAGGGCATCACCGACCTCGAGTTCACCTCGATTACGGCCAACCTGCCGCCATTCGTCGCCATGTCCGAGGCAGTCGCAGGGTTCTTCGCCGAAATCGGCGTCACGATGAACGTTGCGGCAACGCCGATACCGGAGCTCATCGCGGGGTTCATCGTGAACAAGACCGCCGAGGCGTACTTCTCGGTGAACCCAGGTGCAGTCGATCCGGCGAAACTGGTCGGCACCATCTGGCTGCCGCCCAGCCCGTTCAATCCGGGCGGCTACGAAGTGCCGGGGCTGTTCCCGCTGCATCTCCAGGCACAGTCGGGCACGACTCCCGAGGAGCGTGCCGGCGCGTACCACGAGATGGCGCAGCTGTTGACCGACGAGCAGCCCACGATCGTCTTCTGCACCCCAGCAAACCTGATGGTGCACCGCCCCGAAGTCGGCGGGGTGCAGATACTGGCCACCCAGACAGACGTGGACGTGTCCCAGATCTATTTCGTCGAGTAACCGGACTCGATTGACACAGCCCGATGCTGCGCCTGGCCGCCCGACGGCTGCTGAAGGTCATCCCGCTCCTGCTGCTGGTGAGCTTCATCTCCTTCGGGCTGCTGAACCTCGTGCCCGGCGATCCCGCGGTGCAGATCGCGGGCGAGTTCGCCACTGAGGAACAGATCGAGGACATCCGCGCAGGACTCGGTCTCGACCGCCCGTGGCCCGTCCGCTACGCCTCGTGGCTCGGCGACGCGGTGCGGGGCGACTTCGGCGTGTCGCTGTTCTCGAAGGTGTCGGTGGCAACCCAGATCTGGGACCGACTGCCGGCCACGCTGTCGCTGATCGGGTTGTCGTTGGCGATCTCGGCGCTGATCGGGGTGCCGGCGGGCACCTTCGCCGGCTGGCGGGAGGGCACGGTGCTCGACCGTTTCCTGACGATGGGAACCACTGTGGGAGTTGCCGTGCCGGTCTTCGTCGCCGCTCCGGTGCTGGTCCTCATCTTCGGCATCAAGCTGGACTGGCTGCCTGCCACCGGATATGTGCCGATCACTGCGAACCCCTTCGACTGGGCGCGCAGCCTGATGCTGCCGGCAATCGCCCTGGCCCTGACCGGGGCGGCGGAGATCGCCCGTCAGACACGTGCCGGCGTGATCGACGTCAAGAAGCAGGACTTCGTGCGGACAGCTCAGGCCAATGGGCTCGCGACGTGGCAGGTGCTGGGCAAGCACACGCTCAAGAACGCCATGATCCCCGTCATCACCGTGATCGGCCTGCAGATCGGGCGGCTGTTCGGCCTGTCGGTGCTGATCGAGCAGATCTTCAATATTCCGGGCCTTGGCAGCCGCCTCATCGCCGCCGTGTTCGAAAACGATGTGCCCTTCATCCAGGGGACGGTGCTGATACTCGGGACCGTGATCGTGCTGGTGAACGCCGCTGTGGACATCTCCTATGGGTATTTCAACCCCAGGGTGCGGGCGGCAGCATGACCATCGCCGATCACGACATGTCCAGCACCGCAATGGAAGCTGCGACGACTGAATCGAGGAGGGCACGTTTCGGGCGGCGGTTCCGCCGCCAGGGCTGGGCAATCGGGGCGCTGGTGTTCCTCGTCATCGTCGCCATCAGCGCGATCTTTGCCCCGTGGGTGGCCCCGCACGACCCACTCAGCCAGAGCCTGGGCGACAGCTTCGCCGGGCCGGGGAGCGAGTACTGGCTCGGGGCCGACAGGCTCGGCCGCGACACGCTCTCCAGACTGATCTTCGGTGCCAGGTACTCGTTGCTCGCAGCAGCGCAAGCGGTGCTCGTGGCAACCGTGCTCGGCGTCCCCATCGGCGTGATTGCGGGCCTCGCCCGGGGGAAGATCGACGCCGTTGCTTCGCTGGTCGCTGACGCAGTCCTGTCGATCCCGGCCATCGTGCTCGCCCTGGCAATCATCGGCGTGCTGCGGCCCAACCTCACCAACGCGATGATCGCCATCGGCATCGTGTATGCACCGCGGCTGTTCCGGGTCGTGCGCAGCGCGGCCATCTCGGTGCGAGAAGAGACCTACATCGACGCCGCCAGGGCAAGCGGCGTCGGCATGCTGACCATTGCACGCACGCACGTGATTCCCAACGTGCTCTCGCCGCTGCTCGTGCAGATCTCGCTGGCGCTCGGCTTCGCCGTGCTGGCCGAAGCCGGCATCAGCTTTCTCGGACTCGGCGTCCAGCCGCCGGACGCCAGCTGGGGCGTGATACTCGGCCAGGGCACCGTGAAGCTCGAAGAGCAGCCGCTGCTGATCCTGTTCCCCGGCGCCGCCATCTTGTTGACGGTCTTGGCCTTCAACGTCCTCGGGGACGGTCTCAACGACTCGCTCGGACGGGAGATCCGCCGTGAGTAGTCATGCGTCGCCGGTAGTCGACCCAGTGCTGCAGATCGAGGATCTGGCTGTCGAGTTCATCACCGAGCACGGCTGGCTGACGGTGGTCGACGGCGTGTCGTTCGAGGTGGGCCGGGGCGAGACCGTCGGGCTGATCGGTGAATCCGGGTGCGGGAAGTCGGTGACGGCCATGGCCGTGCTCGGGCTCATCGAGCAGCGGTCTGGGCGGGTCGCACGTGGCCGCATCAGGCTGGACGGGCGCGATCTGCTCGCACTTGACAGCCGGGAGCTGCGCGAGATCCGTGGTTGCAAGGTCGCGATGGTGTTCCAGGAGCCGATGACCAGCATTGATCCCGCGTTCACGGTCGGCAAGCAGATGATCGAAGTGCTGAGACGCCACCTGCCGATGTCCAAAGCGCAGGCGCGACAGCGCTCCGTCGAGCTGCTCGACCGGGTCGGCATCACCGACCCCCATCGCCGCATCGACAGCTTCCCACACGAGCTCTCGGGCGGGATGCGCCAGCGGGTTCTCATCGCCATGGCCCTGTCGTGCGAGCCGGATCTGCTCATCGCCGATGAGCCCACGACGGCGCTGGACGTGACCGTGCAGGCGCAGGTGCTCGACCTGCTCGCGGGGCTGCAGGCGGAGATGGGCATGGCGGTGCTGCTGGTCACGCACGATCTCGGTGTGGTGTCAGAGACCTGCGAGCGGGTCGTCGTCATGTACGCCGGAGAGATTGTCGAGACGGCCAACACCGAGGAGCTGTTCGCGCGGCCCCGCCACCCCTACACCGCCGCCATGCTCGCAAGCCTGCCGGGACTGCATCCCGACGAACCGCTCGATCCGATTCCCGGCATCGTCCCGGCGCGCCATGCGCTGCCGCCTGGATGCTGGTTCGAGCCCCGCTGCGAGCACGCGATCGAGCTGTGCGGTTCGGGCCACCCCACGCTCGTCGCTGTCGGCGGCAGGAGC
>JAJDTF010000155.1 GCA_022827265.1 Acidimicrobiia bacterium
ACACGCCGCCGCAGACAATGTCGACCATGACCGACGCGCCGCCTGCATCGGCGACCGGTTCGGGAGCGTCGACCACGGCGACGCCGGCTGGGCCTGTGAGGGACTGCACTTCCAAAGCACGCATGGCGACACTGTTTCACACGAGGGGCAAGCGGGCACAGCGAATGCGAGAGCATCTGTGCAGTGGCGCCGTGCCTTGGGAGTACACGCGAGGCCGCTGGTACTGTTGACCCCGCAGTCCGTCTGCGCCGGCGAGACCAGGCGTACGGATGCTCAAACAGAAGCAGGGGAGAGCGATGCGGTATTACTCGTGTGACTCGCATGTGGTCGAGGCAGCCGAGATCTATGCGGGATTGACGGACAGGTTCGGCGATCGGGCACCGTTCATCAGCAAGGACTACAACGACAAGCCGGGCACATGGCTCGTGCTTCCGGGCGGCATCCGCCCGGTGCCGGTGGGCCGACTGGGCATCGCCGGCGCCAACCTGTCCGACCCGGCCACGCACGCCCGCATCGAGAAGGGCTACGACGGCTTCAACCCCGGCGTGATGGATCCGACAGCCCGGCTCGACGAGCAGGCCCAGGACGGCATCGTCGGCGAGGTCATGTACCCGAGCCTGTCCATGTTCACGTTCGCGATTCCCGACGACGAGGTGCGCGACGCCGCTTTCCGCAATCACAACGACTGGGTGCTCGACTACTGCTCGGTGGACCGCAACCGGCTCATCGGCGTCGGCTGCCTGCCGCTGCCCGACGTGGAGCGGGCCATCGCCGAAATCGACCGCTCGGCGCAACTGGGCGTGCGCGGCTTCGCCATTCCCGCCCACGTCGACCCTGCCAAGCCGTACTGCCACCCCGACTTCGACCCGTTCTGGGCCCGGGCTCAGGAATTCGGCGTGCCGCTCACCATGCACATCTTCACCGGGTCGAGTCTCGAGGGCGGCATGCCCGAGCACTGGGGCACCCCCGGCGGTCACCTGAAGGGCTACACGCTGGCCCACACCACCATTGCCAACACCATCATCGACCTCATCTGCGGCGGGGTCGTGGAGCGTTTCCCGGATCTGCGTTTCGTGTGCGCCGAATACGAGACCGGCTGGGTCGGCCACTTCAAGCAGCGTCTTGACCACGCTGCATACCGCACGCCGTGGGAAGTGTCAGACGAGCTCACCATGAAGCCCTCGGAGTACTTCGATCGCAACTTCTGGGTCACGTTCGAGGACGACGTGGAAGGGGTTGCGACGCGGCACTCGATCGGGGTCAGCAATCTGCTGTGGGGCAACGACTACCCCCACCACGATTCGATCTGGCCCAACTCGCGCCCGATCCTCGACGACATCCTCTCGGGTGTTCCCGACGACGAGAAGGAACAGATGGTCTGGAGCAACGTCCTCGAGCTCTACAGCCTCGACCCCGACTCGCTCCCCGCAGCCGCCTGAGCGACGCGGTTCGCGGTCATGCCGCGCTGTGCTTGTTGCTCGCCGCTTAGTTGGCGACGAGCGGCTCGAGGTGGGAGCGGATCGACGTAGCCACCCGTTCCCCGTTCTCCATAGGGCCGAAATGGCTGAGCTCGGCAAAGGCTTCGAGCCGGCCGTTGCCGAGCGCATCGGCGATGGGCTGGGCCATCTGGGGAGGGATGTCGTTCCATTGCGCAGGCGAATCGCCCCGAGCGACCACGGTGGGGCAGGTGATCGCGCTGAACGTGCTGTAGTCCATCGGAACGCTGGACTCGTAGATGCGCGCCTCGGTGTCGCCCGAGCACGACAGGCGCACGGCATCATCGCCTGAGGGATAGGTGCCCAGCTCCACGTAGGCCCGCACTGCCTCGGGCTGGCAGAGCGAGAACGGCGGCTTCGACATGAAGCGCTCGCAGGCCTCATCGACGGTCGCGAACCGGATGCGCCGACGGCGCGACGCCACCACGAGCGCATGCTCGGAGTCGGGTCTCGGGAAGCCCTCGGGAACCAGCACCGGCTCGTAGAGGTACAGGCCCCGGTAGGTGCCGGGCTGGCGCAGTTCGGCCATGAGCAGGCACGCGGCGCCGAGCGAATGGCCCGCCGCCAGCACCGGTTCGCCGCCCAGCGCGTTGACCGCGGCAAGCACTTCGTCGGTGAACCGGCCTCGGTCCACCGACATGCCGTCGTGCTGCGGACGCGAGGCCCCGTGCCCCCGGAAATCCAGCCCCCAGCATCGGAACGTGTCTTGCAGGTGCGGCACCACGGTGGCCCACATGCCGGCGTTGAGGCCGTTGCCGTGCGTCAGCAGCAGGGGCGTTCCGTGCCCGCCGAGATCATGGAGCACGGCGTGTTCACCGTCAGAGGTGGTCAGGCGCATCATCGCCGCCGCACGATAGTGCAGACTCTCGCCATGGCGAACTTCACACGTGGCTCCGTGGACATCCACTACGACGATCACGGCTCGGGCTTTCCCCTGCTGCTGATCGCGCCGGGCGGCATGCGCTCGGCGGCATCTTTCTGGGAACACACGCCTTGGAACCCGATCAGCCAGCTGTCCGACCGGTACCGGGTGATAGCGATGGACCAGCGCAATGCCGGGCGCTCCACCGCGCCCGTTTCCGCCGACGACGGCTGGGCCACCTACACGGCCGACCAGCTGGCGCTCATGGATCATCTCGGCTGCGAGCAGTTTCACCTGGCGGGCATGTGCATCGGCGGCCCCTACATCATGGGGCTGATCCAGGCAGCGCCTGAGCGGGTCGCGAGCGCCACGCTGTTCCAGACCATCGGGCTCGACGAGAACCGCCACGCCTTCTACGACATGTTCGACGACTGGGCGCAGGCGATCCGCGACGACCATCCCGAAGCCGATGACGCGGCCTGGGATCAGTTCCGCTCGAACATGTACGACGGTGACAATTTCCTGTTCAACGTGGACCGCGATTTTGTTGCAACCGTCCAGACGCCGCTGCTGGTGCTGCTCGGCAGCGACCTGTATCACCCCGAATCGTCGTCTCGGATCGTCTATGAGGCTGCACCCAACTCCACGCTGATCGAGGATTGGATGGACGGCAGCGCCCGGACCGAGGCGATGGACCAATTCGCAGCATTCCTGGCCGAGCACACCTCTGCTGTGTCAAATAGCGATTGAATCACGCGCTAAAGCACTAGTCAAGACCGCGTAAAAGCGCTAGTCACCCCATCGTGCCGCCGATAGCGTGGGCATGATGGAGCACTACGTGACGCGATTGGTCGATCCTCTCATCGCTCAGCTGCTCTCGGAGTTGCCCGCAGTTCTGGTGTTGGGGGCGCGCTCGACAGGCAAGACGACGACGGCATTGCGACATGCGGAATCCGTCGTCCGCCTCGACCACGATCCTCAGGCAGCAGCGTTCCGCGCCGACCCTGATGTCGCACTGCGCGGATTGGCCGAACCGGTGCTGCTCGACGAATGGCAGTCGGTTCCCGGTGTGCTCAGCGCGGTCAAACGTGCAGTCGATGCCGACTCGTCGCCGAGGCGTTTCATCGTGACCGGTTCGGCAAGGTCGAGTCTCGGCGCGGGCACGTGGCCGGGCACGTGGCCGGGCACCGGTCGCTTGGTCACGGTGGACATGCATCCGCTCACGGTGAGCGAGCAGGTCGGATCGGCGTCTCGTCCCCTGATCGAGCGGATCTGTGACGGTGAGGAGTTGCTGCCTGCCAGTGACAGCCCTGACCTGCGGGGCTATCTCGACCTGGCGTTGCAGGGGGGCTTCCCCGAGGCGGCACTGGTGGACTCGGAGATCACTCGGCGCCGTTGGTTGCGCAGCTACCTACGGCATGTCGCGGAGCGAGATGCACCTGCTGCGGATCCTGGCCGAGATCCAGTACGGCTGGCCCGATACCTCGAGGCGTACGCATTGAACTCAGCCGATCTGGCGCGTGACAACACGCTGCACGGAGCTGCTGGCATCAGCCGTGACACCGGCATCGCCTACCGGCGGCTCCTCTCCGACCTGCGAGTCATCGCAGAAATCCCGGCGTGGAGCTCCAACCGCTTGTCTCGATTGGTGAAATCGCCGAAGCGCTATATGGCGGATTCCTCGCTGCTGGCTGCGGCTGCAGGGGTCACTGCCGTGGGCGTCTTGGCCGAGGGTGATCTGATGGGGCGCCTCGTCGAGACATTCGTCGCTGCGCATCTGCGCGCCGAGGCCGACGTCAGCGATCTCTTTCCGAGGCTTCATCACCTTCGCGACGCCCAGGGGCGGCATGAGGTTGACATCGTCGCTGAGGTCGCAGGAGGACGTGTCATCGCAATCGAGGTCAAGTCCGCATCTTCCGTCTCAATCTCCGATGCGCGGCATCTGATCTGGCTCCGGGAGCAGATCGGCAAGCGCTTCATTGCCGGCGTTGTGTTGCACACCGGGCCTCGCAGCTTCGCGCTCGACGACAAGATCAGCGCCGTGCCGATCAGCACGCTCTGGGCATGACGCGACCGCGTACTGATGCGGAGGTGCGGGCGCGGTCTCTCCGTCTGCTGTGGGCGTGACAGCCTGTAGGGCAGTACTTTGCGCGCATGACGAACGCAGCCACCACAGACAGTTCCCACGGTCCCAGTGTCCGGCTGGACGGCAAGGTGGCGGTGGTCACCGGAGCCAGCCGCGGCATCGGCGAAGCCAGCGCGCGGGCGCTGGACGGCGCGGGGGCCCGGGTGGTGCTGACGGGTCGGACCACGGCAGATCTGGAACGCGTCGCTGCTGAATTGCTGCACGATCCGGTGGTGCTGACGGCCGATCTCGCTCCAGCCGGAGCGGGCACCGACTTGGCTCGGCGAATTCTCGTCGAGGTCGAGGGCGTCGACGTGCTGGTCAACAACGCGGGAATTCCGATGCGTCGCACGCCGGCCCAGCTCAGCGAGGCCGACTTCGACTTGGTCTTCTCGATCAACGTGAGGTCGCTGGTCATGTTGAGCACCGGGTTGGCTCCGTCGATGGTCGCTCGCGGCGGGGGATCGGTGATCAACATCAGCTCCGTCGCCGGCGTGCACGGACCGCTCGGCCGTGTCGCCTATGCCGGCACGAAGGGTGCCGTCGACGCCATGACCCGAGCACTTGCAGCGGACTGGGGTCCCGACGGCATCCGGGTGAACTCGATAGCGCCCGGTCTGATAGCGACCGCCATCTGGGAGCAGGCGCGCAACAACGTACCGGGCCTCATCGAGGACCTCGCTGGCCAGATTGCACTCAAGCGCTGGGGCTTCAGCGACGACATCGCCGACGTGGTGCTGTTCTTCGCATCGGATGCCTCCCGCTATGTCACCGGCGAGACGCTGGTGGTGGACGGCGGATTGGCCCGTGTGACGGCGTCGAACGCTCCGCCGGCCCTGCCAGAGCTCGAGGACTGAGCAGCGCCCTCACGCGCGGAGGGCGCCGGACCGCAGTCCGGCGCCCTCCGTTGTGCGCCTGAGCCGTCAGCCCTGCCGGGCTGCGGCTGCGTTCAGTTGTTTACGCAGCGGCGCGTGCTGCGTCGAGCCAGGCGTCAACCGTGGCCCGGTTGTTGGCGATCCAGTCAGTAGCCAGATCACCCGGAGCAGCGCCTTCGCCCTGCGACACGTTGGCCAGCGACACCTCGACTACGGACAGTTTCACTGCTTCGAGCAGCGCCGCTGCGGCCGGATTTGCATCGAGGAAGTCGTTGTTGGCGGTGACGAGAATGTCAGCCGCAACCCAACCGATCGGGCACAGCCCATCGGCATTGTCGGCCGCTGACGGGCACTGGTCCGGACCGATGGCTGCGAAGCCGCCGGTGCCGTCTGCGCCACGCTGCGAGTGCTCCTCGCCGCCCTCGATGCCAGACGGGTTGGAGTCGTCGAGGATGTCGTCGACGCCCATCCAGTACACATTGTCGCCCGGACGCAGCTCCGTGATGTACGCCGAGGGTGTCCACGTGTAGGCCACCATCGGGACGCCCTCGTTGGCCGAGGCGACGGCTTGAATGAACATGGCGTCGTAGCCAGCGATGACCTGCTCGATGTTGTCCCAGCCCGAGAACAGGATCTGGTTGGTGATGATGTTGTCGCAGGTCCACGACTCGGGGCAGCCGAAGATGTCGGCGATGCCGTTGTCCGGCACCGGGTCGGTCTCGTCGAACGCAGCCAACGCCTCGGCATTGCTGTTCAGCGCATCCATCGTGTACACGCCGTACTCGTCGGCGAACGACTTGGTCACCAGGAAGCCCTGCAGGCCACCGGCGATCATCTCCTCGCCCACCACCGTCAGGTGGTCGCCGACGAGCGAGCCGTCAGGCAGCTCGCCTGCCAGCCATGCCAAGTGCCCCGGGTACCAGCTGTTGGCCCAGAAGTCCATCTGGCCCTCAGCCATGGCGATATAAGCATTGTTGGGCCCGAGCTCAAGCTCGGCCGGGTCGCTCACCGTGTAGCCAAGCTCCTGCAGCAACTGGCGGTAGAGCTCCGCTTGGAAGTAGCCGGTACTCCAATCGGCGCGGCCCATGGTCACGCTGACACCTTCACCGGGCGTCATCGACATCTCCTCTGCCATCGGCTCTTCTTCGACCATGGCTTCAGTAGTGGCGGCGGGCGCTTCAGTCTCGGCGGTCTCGGTGGCATCGCTGTCACCATCGTCGCCGCATGCAGCAGCGAACAGCGCAAAGGCTGCTAGTAGCAACAGCAGCTTGGTCCATCGTTTCGAATTCATTGCGGAGATCCTCCCTGATCTGCAACAGATTGCGTCACGCGGCGCATCGTGTCGCGACCACGCATGTGCGGCACCGCTCGCCAAAGTCGACGAGGGCTCCTTGCGCAGCAGCGTAGTCGGGCCATGTGCACGCCTGGCACCTTGGGTCCGCTCCAGCACGTTTGGAGAGCGCTGTGCGCTAGCCGGTGTGGGCGGGGATATCGCCGTAGATCTTGTTCCGCTCGAATTCTGAGAGGGTTCCACGGGAAGCGGCGAACAAGGTCACGCCAGCAGTGAGTACGAACATCGCTCCGACACCGGAGACGAAGTTGGTGTCGGCGACACGCACAATGGTGATGATCCACGCGAGGGGCACCACTGCAATGCCCAGACCGAACCCGGCAACCACGGCGCTCCACCGGTAGCGGAGTGATTCGTCGATGCCGAGCAGGCCGATTGCAGGAACGCTCAGGACCAATGCTGCTAGCCCTGCGATCAGAGTCCAGATACCCAAGCCTGCGCCTTCCGACTCGAAGCCATCGTGGATGATGTCGCCTTGTCGCTGGGCCAAGGCGATCGTCGCAGCGATGTCTGCTGCTTTCACGCCGGCTAGTGCGAGCTGTTGGTTCTCCTCGCGCCGCAACTCCTGTGCGCGTTCCACATCGCCTGCAGCCTCGGCCTCGTCCGCAGCGATCGCTGCGACTCGTGCCGCCTCCGACGCCGCCGCGCCATCCTCTGCTATCTGATCGAGCTCAGCTTGAAGAGCGTCGTCTATGACTGACTCGGCGCGAGTGTCAAAACTCCAGCCCGCGTAGCCACCCATCACCAGCAATGTGACTGCGAACAGGCCGCCCAAGATGCGACCCCAGCCCACGTTTGCAGGCAGGGGGCGTCGGGCAGTCATCGGTGCCGACCAAATCCACACAGCTGCACCGGCGGAGGCGATCAGCGATCCGATGACAGCGACATATACGCCCGCGCCTACGCTGTAGATGCCGAGTTCGGCGACGTCGTCAGGTGGCCGGGCAAACAAGTACGCAACAGCGGGAATCAGTGACGCCAGCGAATAGACGACGGCACCGTGGGCTGACAGCCAACGCGAGCCTTGGCCGGGCCGCAGCAGCGTATTGAGGGCGGCGAACAGCGCCGCCGCGCTGAGGATTGCGAGAAAGATGCCGAACCACGATCCGCCGGATGCCGAAACACCGTTGAAGCTGTTCGAGACGAACGACGTGGAGGTGTCGCAGATCAACTCTGTGCCGTCTGCCGCCAGCGGATCGAGGGATCGCACTTCAACCCAGTTGCCAGCGCATTCCTCCGTGCGAAGATCGACATCGGCCGAACGTGCGTAGGCCGATACCAGCCCGGCATCTACGTTCCACGGCAGCAGCAGCGCGACGAGGGCAACGACCGCGCCGACTGCGGTCACGATGACAGCGACACGTTCGCGGCTGCCCGTCGTTGCGAATGCCTCGTCCGGTGTTTCGGATTCGGCTTCAGGCACAAGGCCTGTCGAACTCGCTGCCTCCGCTTCGATCAGCAGCTTCTCCGGAGTTCTGCGATTTCTCCACGCATCTACGATCCGGCTGAGCAGATTGCCGGATTCGCCCGCTTCAGGCTGGCTCAACCGATCCAGCACCACCGCCACCAAGAAGAATGCGAGACCGCACGAGCCGGCCTGCGCGAGATCCAGGTTCGAGATCGCCTGGAACAGGCAGCGGCCGAGGCCGCCAGCGCCCATGATCGCAGCGATGCCGAGCATGGAGATCGCGAGCAGGAGCGTCTGGTTGAGGCCAGTCATGATCGCTGGGCGCGCAAGCGGCAGTTGCACGTCAGTCAGGACGCGCCACTCCGGAGCGCCGTAGGCGCGAGATGCTTCCACTACATCCTCGGGCACTTGCCTGATGCCGAGATTGGTGAGTCGGATCAACGGCGGCAGCGCGAAGGTCATGGTCACCATCGTCGCCGAGACGAATCCGACTCCGAAGAAGAAGATGAACGGCAACATGTATACGAACGAGTGCACCACTTGCATCGCATCGAGAACGGGTCGCACCACCTTCCAAGCACCGTCCACCCGGCCGCAAAGCACGCCGATCGGTATCCCGACGATCACGCAGAGAAGGACGGCGACGCCGATGAAGCCGATCGTCAGCGCCGTCTCTCGCCAGAGCTGCTCACCGAGCAGACCGCAGACCATCAACGCGAGAAACGACAGCAATCCGACCTGAAAGTTTCGCACGAGCCAACCGAGCAGGAACACCGCGATGCAGACCGTCAGCCAGGACATCTGCAGCAGCCACTGGTCGACGATGATGTTCAGCAGCTTGGCGAAGGGCCATTCGATGACCTCGAGGGTGGACTTCATGTTGTTGTCCACCCAGAAGACCACCTGCTCTACCCACTCACCCACCGGGATCCCCCAGTTGTCGAGCACAGTGTTCTGCCGTATCTGGGCGACCACGCCCGATGTGCATTCGATGAGATTGCCTTCGGCATCGACTATGGCGTCTCGGCACTCAACTCGTTCGCCGTCGATGGTGTACGGGTGAGTGCCGGAGTGGACGATCTCCTCGGAGCGCAGGCGGTACCAACCTACGGCCACGAGACCGACGAGGCCGCCAACTCCGAGCCCGTAGCGGCGACCGATCACTCCTCCGAACAGCAGCAACGCCGGCACGATGAAGATCGCGAGCAGGAATGCCCACTCGATTCCGGTTGTGATCCAATCTGCGAGGCGATCACCACCCTCGGGGCTGGTGACGGTGTCGATGAATTCGTCGATGAAGTGGCCGGACTCGTCTGCTTCTTCGCCTTGGGCCTGGGCGAGGAGCAAGGCGGCGCTCACATGAACACCTCCCGCTCGAAGCCGTCTATGAGCTGTTCGACACGGCCCATCTCCTCCATGATGAGACGGGGATCCAGATTGCCGACCAGAGTGCCGTCGTCGTCGACGACGGCGATCGAGAGACCACGCCCTGCGGCTGCGTAGAGCTCGTTCAAGGTGGCGTCGGGGCTGCACTTGTCAAAATCGGAGCGCAGTGCCTTCTTGAGGTCGTTGCTGCCCATGCCGCGGGCGCGCAGGCCGTCGGCGGCTGTCAGCAGGGCTGTCGGTTTGCCGGCAGGGTCGCAGCAGAAGCGACCTGCGACATCCGCACAGCGCTCGAGAGCGTCACCGAGCGAGATGTCCAACGGAAGCGGCTGCGGCTCGGACATGACCTCGTGGACCTTGATGACCCGTCCCTGGTCGACGTCCTGGACGAACTCGGCCACGTAGCCGGTGGCGGGCTCGGTGAGGATCTCCTCGGGTGTGCCGATCTGAACGACGGCGCCGTCTTTCATGATGCAGACCCGGTCGCCGATGCGCAGCGCCTCGTTGAGGTCGTGAGTGATGAACAGGATCGTCTTGTGGACCTCTGCTTGGATCTCCATCATCTCGTCTTGCATCTGACGCCGGATGAGCGGGTCGAGCGCGCTGAAGGCCTCGTCCATGAGCAGGATGTCGGGGTCGGAGGCCAGCGCTCGCGCGAGACCGACGCGCTGCTGCATGCCGCCGGAGAGCTGGGCGGGCCGGTGCTCGGCGAACGCGGCCAGGCCCACCAGCGACAGCGCCCGCATCGCCGCTTCGTTCCGGTCGGAGCGGTCGACCTTCTGCACCTTGAGCCCGTAGCCGACGTTGTCGATCACACTGCGGTGCGGGAAGAGGGCAAAGTGCTGGAAGACCATCCCCATCTTCTCCCGGCGGAACTCCTGCAGGTCGGTGCCGTCGAGCTTCTGCACATCGACGCCGTCCACGAGCACTTCGCCGTGGGTGACGTCGTGCAGCTTGTTGACCATCCGGATGGCGGTCGACTTGCCGGAACCTGACAGGCCCATCACCACGAAGATCTCGCCCCGGTTGACGGAGAAGTTCACATCGGTGAGGCCGACGACATGGCCCGAGAGCCGCTGAACATCGTTCTTGGGCACGCCCGAACGAGCCAGCTCGAAGGCGCGGCCTCTCGGCTGCGGCCCGAAGATCTTGTAGACGTCGCTGAGGCGGATGATCTCGTCGCCCTCAGCCGTGCCGTTGGTCGGGCTGTTGCCTGCGTCGTCGCTCATGTGCCCCCCTTACCGATCCCGTGCCACGTTAGGCGCGGCGCGAGTGCCGGTCGGTAATCCGCTCGTTCTGCTCGAAAGAGCGGCGGCTGGGCGGGTGCGCCCCCGGTGCCCCGATATAGCGATGACCTGTGAGAATGTATGGCTGTGACGCGCTTGGGGTTCCTGCTGGACAGCGGCGCGTGCATTGGCTGCCATGCGTGCACGGTGGCGTGCAAGAGTGAGCACGACGTGCCGCTCGGCGTGAACCGGACGTGGGTCAACTACGTCGAGACCGGCGAGTTCCCGCAGACGCAGCGGCACTTCGCGGTGATGCGCTGCAACCACTGCGACGACGCGCCCTGCATCTCGATCTGCCCGACCGGTGCGCTCTTCCGGGCGTCGAACGGCGTGGTGGATTTCGACGATTCTCGCTGCATCGGCTGCAAGGGCTGCATGAACGCGTGCCCGTACGACGCGCTGTACATCTCGCCGGCAACCGGCACGGCGCACAAGTGCAACTTCTGCCAGCACAAGCTGGAAGTCGGGCTTGAGCCCTCGTGCGTGTCGGTCTGCCCGACTCGGGCCATCACCGTGGTCGATCACGACAACCCTGAAGACCCGGTTGCGGATCGCATCCGCTCGGAGAATCTGCCGGTGCGGGCGCCTGAGCGCCGAACACTGCCGAAGGTGCACTACGCGGGCACCGTGCCCGAGGCGCTGGATCCGTTGGCCCGTCCGGTGGCTGACGACGGGCTGATCTGGGCCGACTGGACCGGCAGCGCCTCCTGGCCGGCTGCTTCGCAGGCAGCGCCGGCAGCACGCACGGCCTACACCGTGCCGCATGACGAGCCGTGGGGGGCCAAGGTGGCCGGGTACATGGTGACCAAGGGCGTGGCGGCCGGGGCGATGCTGTGGGCTGCTGCCGCAGCGCTGCTGGGCTGGGACGACCGTGCCGCCGTCGCCACGGGCCCCGCGGTGATCGCCTTGGTGGCGCTGGCGGTGACGGGCGTGCTGCTCATCGCCGATCTGAAACGGCCCGAGCGCTTCTGGTACCTGTTCGCGAAGGGCCGGCTCCGCAGCTGGATCACCGCAGGTGCGTGGGTGATCATGATCGACGCGACGCTGGTGATGCTGTGGGGCATCGCGGGCGTCTGGGGCGGTTCGACATGGTTCGTGGTGCTGATCGGCCCGACGGCCGTGTTCTCGTTGCTGACCGCTGCGTACACGGCGCTGCTGCTGCGCCAGTGCCGAGGCCGGGTGCTGTGGGCCGACCGGCCGGCGCTGTTGCTCATCGGCCGGCTGGTGGGTGAGGCCCTGCTGGGGGGCGGCGCGGTGTGGGGGGCCTTTGTGGCCCTCCGAGCGAACGCCGCAGCGTTTGCCTGGGCTCCGGTCGTTGCTGCCGCGGTCTTGGCATGGCTCTACCGGCACGACCGTGCCTACCTGCGTGCAGCGCAGGCGGTTCCCCTCTCATGAACGAGCGCCGCGGGAGCGAACAGGACTCCCCGCCAGGACCGACGGTGCAGCTCGGTTCGGCGGCTCCGCGCGACCGATGGCATGACTGGTCCGAACTCGACGCAGCGGCGTGGCCGGAGCGTGTCGAGCGCAACTACACCCTGGTGCCCACCACCTGCTTCAACTGCGAGGCGGCCTGCGGTCTCGTGGCCTATATCGACCGCGACACCGACGAGGTCGCTCGCTTCGAGGGCAACCCCGAACACCCCGCATCCCGGGGTCGCAACTGCGCCAAGGGCCCCGCCACGATCAACCAGGTGCACGACACCGAGCGCATCCTGTACCCGCTGCGCCGGACGGGTGAGCGCGGCGGGGGCGGATGGGAACGCGTCAGCTGGGACGAAGCGCTGACCGAGATCGCAGCACGCATCCGTGCGGCCATCGTCGAAGGCCGCCGCGACGAAGTCATGTACCACGTCGGCCGGCCCGGCGAAGACGGCTACACCGAGCGTGTGCTCACGGCGTGGGGCATCGACGGGCACAACAGCCACACCAATGTCTGCTCCTCCAGCGCCCGCGTCGGCTACGCGACCTGGATGGGCCACGACCGGCCGTCGTCCGACTTCGCCAACGCCGAGGTCATCTTCCTGATCTCGAGCCACCTCGAGGCTGGGCACTACTTCAACCCGCACGCCCAGCGGATCATCGAGGCTCAGCAGCGCGGGGCGACGGTGATCTGCGTCGATCCGCGGTTGTCGAACACGGGGGCCAAGGCCGATCACTGGCTGCCGGCGTGGCCCGGCACTGAGCCGGTCCTGCTGCTGAGCCTGGCCCACCTGTTGCTCGAAGCAGGCACGTGGGACCGGGCTTTCGTTCACCGCTGGACGAACTGGCAGACCTACCTGGCCGAGACCCGGCCCGATCTGCCGCCGACATTCGAATCGGTTGAGGTGGCGCTGCGCGACGCCTACGCGGAGTACACGCCTGAGCGGGCCGCAGAGCTGTGCGGGGTGGATGCGGACAATCTGCGAGAGATCGCGCATGCGATCGGCGGGGCGCTGGGCCGTTTCGCATCCCACAACTGGCGCGCCGCCGGCGCAGGCAACCTCGGCGGCTGGCAGACCGCACGCTGCCTGTTCCTGCTCAACGTGCTCACCGGATCGGTCGGCACGGTGGGCGGCACTACTGGAGCGGGCTGGCACAAGATGAAACCGGCGCCGCCGCTGCGGCCGCCGCCGGTGGAGCACTGGAACGAGCTGTCGTGGCCGCGTGAGTACCCGCTCAGCCACCACGAGATGTCGATCCTGCTGCCGCACTTCCTGCGCGAGGGCAGGGGCAAGCTCGACACCTACTTCACCCGCGTCTACAACCCGGTGTGGACGAACCCCGACGGGTTCAGCTGGCTGGAGACGCTGAGCGATCCCGAGCGGGTGGGCTGCCATGTTGCGCTCACGCCGACCTGGTCGGAGACAGCGTGGTTTGCCGACTACGTGCTGCCGATGGGCGTGGGCTCGGAACGCCATGACCTGGCGTCGTTCGAGACGCACGCAGGACAATGGCTGGGCT
Organism: Acidimicrobiia bacterium; assembly: GCA_022827265.1. Lineage (GTDB taxonomy): Bacteria > Actinomycetota > Acidimicrobiia > Acidimicrobiales > Poriferisodalaceae > Poriferisodalis. The sequence goes on from JAJDTF010000155.1 coordinate 13,727, forward strand.
TCCGCCAGCCGGTGATGCGACGGTATGCCGAACTGCGAGGCGCCGAGCTCGGCCCCGAGAGCCGGACCCACGAATTCAACCCAGGCGAGGTCTGGGAGGAGAACGAGTTCTGGATCGACCTGTCGTGGCGGATCGACCCCGATGGCTCGCTCGGCATCCGCCAGTGGTTCGAAAGCCCGTCCCGCCCTGGCGAGACCATCAGCATCGACGAGTACTACGAGGCAATCTTCACCGACGAGGTGCCCGGCCTGGCCGACGATGCTGCAGCCGCGGGGCAGACGCCGCTCGAGTTCATGCGCGACCGGGGCGCCTACGCCGTGCGGGGCGATCCCTATGGCCACCATGAGCGGGTAGTTCAGCCAGCGCAGCTGGCCGGAACCACCCTGGGCGACGACGATGTCCACCGGCCGTTGCGCGACACCGTCCGCGGCGCCGCCACGTCGCTGCCGCCGCTCGGCGACGGCTCCGTGGCTGTGCAGGTGGCAGGGGCGGCCCGTGCCGGGTTCCCGACGCCTTCGCGCAAGCTGGAGCTGTACTCGACGACGCTGGCCGAGTGGGGCTGGCCCGAGCATGCGACCCCTGGCTGGATACCCAGCCACGTTCATTGGCAGCATCTCGATCTGGCCGGCAACGAGCGCATCCTGGTGCCGACGTTCCGCATCCCGACCCTCATTCACACCAGGTCGGCGAATGCCAAGTGGCTGGCGGAGATCAGCCACCGCCATCCGCTGTGGATCCACCCATCCGATGCCGAGGCGCTCGGCATCGGGGTGGGAGGCCTCGTGCGGATCAGCACCCGCATCGGCCATTTCGTCATCTCGGCCTGGCGCACCGAGGGCATCCGCCCCGGCGTGGTGGCGGCCTCGCACCACATGGGCCGCTGGCGCCTCGACCCCGCCAGCCAGCCACCCGAGGCTGAGCCCCGGGCCCGAGCGGCGCGCGAGCCCGAATCGAATGGGGACAGGGAGCGAGAGCGGCAAGCACAGGGCGAACGGCCGAGGTCTTGGGCCGGCGGCCCCGCGGAGATCCAGCGCGACGGCACCGTGTGGCTGCTCCGGCGCACCGGGTCGATGGCGCCGTTCGCTTCCGACGACCCCGATTCTGAGCGGGTCTGGTGGAACGACACGGGCGTCCACCAGAACCTCACGTTCTCGGTGCAGCCTGACCCGATCTCGGGCATGCAGTGCTGGCACCAACGGGTGCGCGTGGGGCCGGCCGAACCCGGCGACCGCTACGGCGATGTGATGGTCGATACCGAGCGCGCCAGGGCTGCCTATGAGGAGTGGCTGGCGATGACCCGACCGGCTCCCGGTCCAGGCGGTCTGCGCCGCCCGACGTGGCTGGCACGCCCCCTCAAGCCCACCGCCGAGGCATACCGCTTCGATTCCTGATCTGGCCAGTGCGGCTGTTCCCGCCGCACGCCGTGCCGGGACGCGCGTCAGCTCGGCTTGTGCGCCTTGCGCGAGCCTGCTTCCCAGTCCTCCATCTCGGGGGCGCTCGTGATGGTGCCCAGCACGTTCAGCTGCGGGGCTTCGCGCAGCGAACGCTTCAGCTCGGCAAAGCCCGGAAAGCGCGCGAGTTCGATGACGGCGTTCCACAGCGGTACGGCCTGCTCATCGGAGGGGACCCGCGAGATCACCGGGCCGAAGAATGACAGGCCGTCGGGCGGCTCGAACGTGATGATCGGCGTGCCGACGTCGCGCCCGGTGCGGCTCAGCGCAAGCTCGGTCTCGGCTTCGATCTCTGCGTCCCACGTCTCGTCGTCGACTGCTGCGGCAAAGTCCGTCGGCAGGCCGGCAGTCGCCAATGCCTCTGCGGTGTGCTCCACCGTGCCGATGCGATCCCGCAGTCCTGAGCCCTTGGGCATCTCCCAGTAGTGCTGGCCCATGGCGTCATACAGCGGACCCATCACGTCACGGCCCAGCTCGGCACGCACATTGGCAGCCGCCCGGAGCATCCGCAGCCCTGCGGTATGGCCCTGCTCGTACCCGGCCGGAAACTCAGTGGCGTAGTCGCGGTGCTTGTTCAGGATGCGCAGCGATATGAAACGCCAGTCCACCGAGTAGCCCGTCTGGGCAACCACCTTCTCGACCCAGCGCGACGTGATCCAGGCAAAGGGGCACACCGGATCCCAGAAGAACTCGAGATCGGGAGGTGCCTCAGCGCCTTCGGCTCCCCGTGTAGTACTCATGCGCGCATGGCTAGCACACGCGCTGTCCAATCATGAGTGGTCCCGATGTCGGCGCGCCGGCGCCGGAGATGGTCGAAGTGGCCGACGGCGTCGAGCTCGCGCTGCATCGACTGGGCAGCGACGGGCCGCCGTTGCTGTTCGTGCATGCCACCGGCTTCAACGGCCGAACGTACGGTCCGCTCACCAGCCGCCTGACCGAGCACTTCACCGTCTGGGCACCTGACCTGCGGGCCCACGGTTGGAGTCCGCCGCCTGCCGACCGGGATTTCCTCTGGACGACGCTGGCCGACGACTTGCTCGGCATCGTCGATCATCTGGGCATCGCTCACGGCGAGTTGGACTGCGTCGGGCATTCGATCGGCGCGGCGACGCTGCTGCTGGCCGATGCGCAGCGGCCCGGCACCATCCGGCGCATGTACGGCTACGAGCCGGTGGTGTGGCGCATCGAAGACCAATTCGGCCCGGGCGAGAACCCGTTGATCGCTCTCACGACGAAGCGTCGGGAGGAATTCGCCTCACGCGGCGAGGCCTTCGAACGCTTCGCATCGCGGCCGCCGTTCAGCGGTGTGCGGGCCGATGCGCTGGCGAGCTACCTCGCCAACGGGTTCGAGGACCTGCCCGACGGCTCGGTGCGGCTGCGCTGCCGAGCCGCAGACGAGGCGGCAACCTACGACGGCGAGTGGGTCTCCACGACGGCTCGCCTCGAGGGTGGCCAGACACCGGTGGTCATCGGCAAGGGGCTCGAGATGCTGTCGGCAGATGTTGGCTCGGACATCGGGGTACCCGCGCATGAGGCGTTGGGAAACTCGCGGCTCATCACGTACCACGGGCTGGGGCACTTCGGGCCGTTTGAGGCGCCCGACGTGATCGCGTCCGACGCGCTTGCGGCAGTGCTGGGTCAGGAAGCGGCGGCCGCGCAGCCGGAGACGAAGTCGGCCAGATAGCCGGCGATGCGCTCGGGCTGGTCGCGATGGGCAACGTGGCCGCAGTCGGCGAGCAGGTGGCCGGCAGCGTTCGGCGCTGACTGGACGATCGTCGACACCTGCGCTTCGGTGCCGTACTGATCGCCCTCGCCCTGCAGCACCAGGACCGCGCAGTCGATGCATTCGAGCAGCGGCCGGATGTCCCAGTCGCGAAACCGCGGCGTCAGCCAGACGTCCCTCCAGCGTTCGAAGGCCAGACGGGGGTGGTCGTGGTGGCGGGCGAGTCCCGAGATCACCTGCTCGCGCTGGCCGTCGATGGCGCGGATGCCGTCGATGCAGATGCCCTCGATGAAGGTGTGCGGGGCGATGACGGCCACGCCGAGCGGCGCCACTGAACCTGACCCCGCCGCAATCAGCGAGATGGATGCCCCGTCGCTGTGCCCGATGAGGATGGGATGTCGGATACCGAGCTCGTCGAGCACGGCGGGCAGCACCTCGGTGGCCTCGCGTTCCATGAAGCCGTCGCTGTAGGCCTCGGGCAGCGGGTCTGAACGGCCGTAGCCGCTGCGGTCGTAGGCCACGACCTCGAGCCCGCACCTGTGCGCCAGCACCTTGGGCAGGTCCCGCCACTGCGTGATGCTGCCGAGGCCTTCATGCAGCATCACGATGGTCGGTGATTCGGGATTCGAGTGCTGCGGACGGTCTGGAGTCTCGGCACCCGGCGAGCAGTCGGCTTCGGCCGGAGAGATCCGCCGGTATGCGATGCCGACTGAGTCGACCTGCAGCCGGCCGTCCTCTGTGACCATGGCGCCTGTATCGACGGCGCCTGCGTCGACTTCGCTCGGTGCAGAGCCCATGGCGGCTACAGGCGCACGTAGTCGTACTCGACCGGCCTGGTGTTGATGCCGCGAGCTGGGGGAGCTATCCAACCGGCCATGCGCCCCGGCTCGTAGACGGGCGACATGAGCGACGTGATGTAGTCGCGGTCGTCGTCGGTCGGGAGCCAGTCGCCGCACGACGCCTCCCACTCGGCCGTGCTGACCACCCCGCCGTCGGGCGTGATGTCGTGCGGGGCGAACACGCCCACGGCCCGGTTGAAACCCGGGTGCGGCAGCTTCAGCTCGAAGTCGACGCCGGCTTCGGCGATCAGGCGATTCCAGCGCCGCAGCCCTTTCTCGCAGTCGTCGGAATACGAATCGCGCAGCTGCAGGTTCACCACCTGCAGCGAGGGTCGTTCCACGGTCGCCAAGGCGCCGTCGACCACCTCGGTGCAGGCGAACGTGGTGGAGGTGAGCACGTGATCGTCGTGGTACGCAGACTCGTCAAATCGCCCCTTGAGGCCAGCGGTGTAGAAGTTGGCGCCGTTCGTCGAAGCCTCCGCGCCGAACAGGTCGAGCGAGACGGCGTAGTGGAAGTTGATGTACTTCTGCAGCGTCGGCAAGTCGACGACGCCGAAGGGCCGGACATCGTCGGTGTCATGCTCGATCATTACCTCGCAGGTGCGCTGGGCAACCCGTCCCATGCCGGTCGCGCCCACGAACATGTGGTGGGCCTCCTCGCGCAGCATGAACTCGCAGGTGCGGCTCAGCGGATCGAACGCCGACTCGGCCAACGCACCGAGCTGGTACTTGCCGTCACGGTCGGTGAAATAGGTGAACGCCAGGAACGAGAGCCAGTCGGAGGTTTTCTCGTTGAATGCGTTCAGGATGCGGGGATTGTCGGGATCGCCCGAGTGCCGCTCCAGCAGCGCCTCGGCCTCCTCACGGCCGTCGCGGCCGAAATGCGCGTGGAGCAGGTACACCATCGCCCACAGGTGGCGGCCCTCCTCGACGTTGATCTGGAACAGGTTGCGCAGGTCATACAGCGACGGCGCCGTGTGGCCCAGATGCCGTTGCTGTTCCACCGACGCCGGCTCGGTATCGCCCTGCACCACGATCAAGCGGCGCAGATCGCTGCGGAACTCACCGGGTACTTCCTGCCACACCGGCTCGCCCGCTGATTCGCCGAAGCCGATGCGGCGGTCGGGCTTGGGCGCCGACAGGAAGATGCCCCAGCGGTAGTCGGGCATCTTGACGTAGTCGAAATGGGCCCAGCCCTCGGCACTGGTGTCGGTGGCGGTGCGCAGGTAGACGTCGTTTCCCGAGAAACCGACGGGGCCCAGCTCGTCCCACCAGCGGGCGAACTTGGGCTGCCAGCCTTCCAGCGCCCGCTGCAGCCGACGGTCGTCGGAGAGCCCGACGTTGTTGGGGATGCGCTCGCTGTAATCGATGTTGCTCACGGGCGCTTCCCCTCGTCGCCGCGGAGGCCGAATTTACACACGGTCTGTGTCGTAGCTCGGGCGGGTGCCGGTGCCGTAACGGGTCAGCGCGCCGTGGGGGCCGGTGGCGTTCGGGCGGATGAAGATCCAGTTCTGCCAGGCCGACAGCCGGCCGAAGATCTTCGTCGCCATCGTTTCGGGGCCGCAGAAACGGTGGTTGGCCTCCATCGCGGTGAGCGCGTCGGGCGAGAAGGCGGCACGCTCTTCGATTGCCAGCCGCAGATCGTCGTCCCAGTCGAGATCGTCCGGGGTCGCGGTTGCCAGCCCGGCCTCGGCTGCAGCCTGCGCGTCCAGGGCCGAACCGACGGTGTCGCGTGCTGCGGCTATGGCTGCATCATCTCCCCAGAGCCGAGACTGCAGCCGGGTGAGACCGTTGGCCATGGGCATCGAGCCCAGGCTGATCTCGGTCAATGCCAGCGTGGGCAGGTCGGCCTCTGCGCTCTGGGGTCCGCGCAGCGCACGCACAGCCATGCCCACGGCATCGTCGGGCCGCTCGTCGACGAATTGGCCGTCCAGAATGTAGGTGCGGTCGGCCGCCAGGGCCACCTCGGCGAGCACCCCCGCGAAGCACGAGCCAGGTTCGACCGCGGCAATGAGCGTGCGAGCGGTGAGGTCGAGCCGCGACAGGGTGCGGCGCCACAGCAGGGCGGTTTCCAGCTCGGCATGGCCGGCGGGCTCGCACAGCGCCCGGTCGTGTGCGGTGACGCTTGGGGGGCTGCCCTCAGTCAGCAGCACCACCGTGCCCAGCTCGGGCTCGTTGAAACGCAGATGGCACAGCAGCGCATCGAGCTCGCGTGCCGCTCGCAGCGGCCAGCGGTGATCGGCGCTGGCGCTGATCAGAACCTCCGCGCAGGCCCGATCGCGGTCCGTTGCCATGGCAACGAACTCGCCGATCACGCTGCCGTCGGGGGTGGCCGACATGTCCAGCGGTTCCAGCTCCACGGGCTCGTCCTGTGCTTGTCGCTCTCGCTCCCCGTCTCCATTCGATGCGGGCTGGCGGGCTGTCTGGGCCCCGGGATCAGCCTCTGAGATTCCCGCGGCGCGGCTGTGTGCTGCCAGCGCAGCGGCTCTCGCCCTCACCGTTTCGTCGAACGACGTGCGCGGCGCCAACTCGTCCACCAGGCCCCACTCCAGCGCCACCTCGCCACGCAGGCCCTCGGCTCTGGTGGCGAACACGTCGGCGCGGTCGCGTCGCACGTGGCGTTTGTCGGTCAGCCGGGTGAGCCCGCCCGTTCCCGGCAGCACACCCAGCAGCGGCACCTCGGGCAGCGACACGGCGGTGTTGCGGTCGTCTACCAGCAAGATGTGGTCGGTCGCGAGCGCCAATTCGTACCCGCCCCCCGAGCACGCACCTCCCACCGCAGCGAGGAATCGCAGCCCGCTGGCGGCCGAGGCCTCTTCGAGTTCCAGGCGGGTCTCGTTGGTGAACTTGCACAGGTTCACCTTGTGGGCGTGGGTCGCTGCAGCCAGCGCGCGGATGTTGGCGCCCGCACAGAACACCCCCTCATAGCCGCTGCCGATCACCACGCAGCCAACCTCGGGGTGCTCGAAGCGGATGCGGCGGATGGCGTCAGCAAACTCCAGCTCGACGCCCATGTCGTAGCTGTTCAGCTTCAGCTCAGCGCCGTCGAAGATGCCGCCGTCGGGCTGCACCTTCATCAGCAGCGTGGCGACGGGGCCGTCGATGTGCAGTTCCCAGTGCCTCCACGGACGGAGATCGCCGAAGAAGTCGAGATAGACCCCGGCGTCTGCCGGCCGCGTCTGCTCAGTGCTCACACGATGAGTGTGCATCGTTAGTGTTCGCTTCGACACCAGCGTGTCCCGATTGGCACAGATCAGACGGGGAGGGCAGCGTGAGCGCGAATGCCGTGCAGCGGTTCGTCATCGAACCGGCAGAGGCCGACCCCGACGCCACGGCGATCATCGATGCTGCAAGCGGGCAGCGCACGAGCCGGGCCGAGATGGTCGCGGGCACCAAGGCCGCTGCGGCAGCGCTCGCTGAGCGCGGCGTGCAGCCCGAGCAGCGGGTGATGATGTGCGCAGCCGACACGCCCGCCTTCCTGTGGTGGTTCTGGGGCGCGATGTGGATCGGCGCTGTGCCGGTGCCGGTCTCCACCATGGTCCGCCGGCGCGACTACGAGTTCCTGCTGCACGACAGCCGCGCTGTCGGATTGGTGTACTCGCCCCCGTTCGCTCCCGAGGTGCTGCCCGCAGCCGACGGCCAGCCGTTCCTGCGCTGGACGCTCGACGATTCCGACGCGGCACTGCTGAGCGATCCCAGTGCTGCCCCTGAACCCTTCGCTGCTGTCGACGACGACATCGCGTTCTGGCTCTACACCTCGGGCACCACCGGGCAGCCCAAGGGCGCCATGCACCGCCACATCGACATGTCGGTCTGCACCGACAGCTACGCACGTGGCGTCTTGGACATGGGACCCGACGACGTGGTCTATTCGGTGCCCAAGCTGTTCTTCGCCTATGGGCTGGGCAACTCCGGCTACTTCTCATCGGGCACCGGCGCGACGGCCGTGATGAACGCCGACCGGCCCGAGCCGGCGGCCGTCGCCGAGCACATTCGCACCTACCGGCCCACGCTGTTCTTCAGCGTGCCGACGAACTACGCCCAGCTGCTGGCCGCAGGCCTTCCCGAAGACACGTTCTCGTCGGTGCGGCAGGGCATCTCGGGTGGCGAGCCGCTGCCCCCGGAGATTCACCGGCGCTTCGCCGAGCGCTTCGGCGTGGAGATTCTCGACGGCATCGGCACCACCGAGCTGGCCCACATCGCCATCTCCAACCGGCCGGGCGCGTCGGTGCCCGGCACGACTGGGACGCCGCTGGACGGCTATGAGGTGTCGCTGCGCGATGAGCACGGCAACGAGGTGGCCGATGGCGATCCGGGCGCGCTGCATGTGGCCGGCGGCTCGGTGATGACCGGTTACTGGAACCGCACCGAGCGCACCCGCGCGGCACTCCAAGGACGCTTCCTGGCCACCGGCGACACCTACATGCGCAACCCCGACGGCACCTATACCTACATGGGGCGTTCCGACGACATGCTGAAGGTGGGAGGCATCTGGGTGTCGCCGATCGAGGTCGAAGGCTGCATTCTGGAGATGGACGACGTGGTGCTGGCCGCCGTGGTCGGCGGAGTCGATGATGCCGGGCTGACCAAGCCGCACGCGTTCGTGGTTCCCACCGAAGGCGCGCAGCGCGACACGCTGGCTGAGCGGGTGCAGGCGCATGTGCGGGAGCGGCTTGCGGCGTACAAGTACCCGCGGTGGGTGGATGTGGTGGACGAATTGCCGCTCACCGCCACCGGCAAGGTCAAGCGCTACCTGCTCCGCGACTAGGGCATCTGTTCAACCCCAGGCGCGTGTTTCGGCTTGGGGCGTCAGCCCCAAGCGCGTGTTACGGCGCGGGGGAGTTCTTCGATCCACTGGATGAGGTCGTGGCCGCAGACACGCTCGGTCCAGTCGTGCGGCGATTTGGCAAAGTGCAGCCACGCCGCCCACGCCTCGGTGGCCTGGTGGAAGCCGCCCTCGAGCGTGCCGGCGCACAGGTGCACGAACGGCGCCTCGGCGGCATTCCAGTTCATCTGCTCGTTCGGCGGCATGCCAGTGGAATACGCCATGGCGTGCCCGTACTTGTCGCGGTGCATGTGCCCGACCGCCAAGGCGTGGCCGCCGCCGTCGGATGCGCCGAAGACACCCCGCTGGCTGCGGTCGTCGGAAACGCCGAATGTCTGCTCGGCCCAGGCTGACAGCTCCTCCACGAAGAAGCGCTGGTGGCGGTCGAACCGGTCGTTGTCGAAGCCCGGCAGGTATTCCATGGCCCGTTCGTTCCCGTAGCCGCCCATCGGCGCGGAGTGCGCCGCGACCAGCGCGAAGCGGGGAACCGTCCCGTTGGCGATGCCGGCGTCGAGCCGCCGGATATATGGGCCGATCATGCCGCCGTCGGCGGCGTACAGCACCGGCATTCGCTCAGCGGGGGAGTGCTGGGGCGGCAGGTACACAGTGACGGTGCGCTTGGTGCGCAGCGAGGTGCTGTCGAGTGTGTGCGACTGGGTGTCGCCGTGCAACTCGTCGTCGGGGTGGGACGGCAGTTCAGCAGGCGCGTCTGGGCCCCGGAAGCGGTGCGGGACCGGGCCGCGCTGTCCGCCCAGCAGACCTCCGCCGGCGTCGAGCGGCCAGAAGCCGTAGCCGATGACGGCTTCGCTGAGGCGTTCGATGCGCACGCTGAGCGCCCACAGATCGCCGTCGCTTCCGTCGGTGCCGCTGCCGTCATTGCCATCGTCGGCGCCGACCCGCCACATGGGCAGCTCGATGACCGGGCCGGGCAGTAAGCCGGCTGCGTCACTGCGACTTGCGAAGGTCAGCTCGTCGCCGTCGGCCCAGCAGCCTTCTGGGTGGGCGGCGAGCTGTGCATTCAGGAATTCGGGCGACGGGTCGCGCCACACGCGGCACATGCGCTGGCCTGGCGGCAGGCCGCCGTCTGCGGCACGTTCGCGGGCGAGCTCCCGGTTGCGCCGGTCGATCTCTGTGCGTCGTTGGTCGAGGGTGGGCAGGCCCATCCGCGCACGGGAGTCGTCGTCGACGCTGCCATCGACAGGTGCCAGCACTAGGTCGCCCAGGTGCGTCGTGACCACGGTCCCGAACTGCTGGGGCCTGCCGCTCAGCAGGCTCATCTTGTCGGCGCATTCGGCGAAGACGGCACCGGCGCCAGGCACGCCGTCGCGGTGGGCGCGGGCAGCCAGCTCGCCGGCTATCGAGAACATCTGCGGGCCGCCGTGGACGCTCAGCGCCCGTGCAGCTCGAAGGGCATTCGCTCCTTGGGCCTGCTGCAGATCCGGCGTGCGGGCCAACAGCTGCACGAGCATGGGCACCTCGGCAGGCTCGGCCATCTCGATCCGGGCAAGCAGATCGCCCACCTCGTCGCCGCTGCCGTTCATTTCGCGCTCCGAGTTCCGTATGGTGCCTGGTCGCGTCGCGAGGCTACTGTCGGCGCCTGAACCGCTGCCGGGGCCGCTGGCACCGGCGCAGCGGCGCCACACGCGGGGCACACCGGTGCGCCCGCCCGAGACAGAGGAATTCCGGTGAGCGAAGAACCCCTGGTCCTGGTCGAGCAGCGCGGCTACGTGCAGATCCTCACGCTGAACCGCCCGGATGCGATGAACGCATTCAACATGGCGCTCTCAGAAGCGCTCGGCGAGGCACTCGACGAGCTCGATGCCAACCCGGATGTGCGCGTCGGCGTGATCACCGGCGCCGGGCGGGGCTTCAGCGCAGGCATGGATCTCAAGGCGTTCGTGAGCGGCGGCGGGATCGATGCGATGCCGAACCCGGCCGGCCGCGGCTTCGGGGGCATCGCCGAACGCAGCGCAGCCAAGCCGCTCATTGCCGCGGTGGAGCGCTTCGCCCTGGCGGGAGGATTGGAAGTGGCGCTGTCGTGCGATCTGATCGTGGCATCGGAAGGCACCATGCTCGGCATTCCCGAGGTCGGCGTCGGGCTGTTCGCAGGTGCTGGTGCGCTGCTGCGCCTGCCGCGCCAGCTTCCCTACAGCCTGGCCATGGAGATGGCGCTGACCGCCGAGCCGATCACCGCCGAGGTCGCGCACCAGCACGGCATGGTGAACCGGGTCTGCCCGAAGGGCGAGGCAGTGAACGTGGCTGTCGAGCTCGGCGAGCGCATCGCCCGCAATGCCCCGAAAGGCGTGCGTGCCTCCAAGGCGCTGATCCGCAACGTGCTGGGCGTGTCCGAAGACGACTTCTGGGCGTTCCAGCAGCCGGCGCTCGAGGATGTCTTTGCGTCATCCGATGCCATCGAGGGTGCGACCGCATTTGCCGAGCGGCGTGACCCGAACTGGGAGGACCGCTGAGCCGCTGGGCCGAGCGAGGCGACATACCCCGCGGCGCCGAGTACGACGACCGCTGGGCCCAAAAGGCAGCGCGCGGCGAGTCGATTCACGGCGAAGCCGACTTGGTTGATTCACTGCTGCCGCGAGGCGGCAGCGTGCTCGACGCAGGGTGCGGCACCGGCCGGGTCGCCATCGAGCTGGCCCAGCGCGGCCATCACGTCGTCGGCGTCGACTTGGACCCCGCCATGCTCGACCTCGCACGCAACAAGGCGCCGCAGCTTTCGTGGATTCAGGGCGACCTGGCCAGCACCGTCATTTCGGGCGACGCCGGCGAGCGCCGGCTGTTCGACGCTGCGGTGGCCGCGGGCAACGTGATGATCTTCCTCGAACGCGGCACCGAAGCCGCGGTGATGGCCAATGTCGCTGCGCACCTGCGCCCTGGTGGCGTGCTGGTGGCGGGCTTCCAGCTCAGCGACGGCTACTTGGCGCTGCACGTGTACGACGCACTCGCCGAGCGCAACGGGCTGGAGCTCGACGCCCGTTACTCAACGTGGGAAGGCGCCCCGTTCGACGGGGGCGACTACGCGGTGTCGGTTCATCGCCTCGCGGGCTGAGGCGCGGGACCGAGCGGCCTGCGAGCGAAGCGAATGAGAGCGGTGAACGCAGGGTCGGGCGTGGCTCAGTCGGTGGGCAGGCGGGCGAGGAGCTCGATCTTGCGCTCCTCGTACTCGTCGAAGCTGATCTCGTCGTTGTCGAATTGAGTCTGCACCTCTTCGACAAGGCGAATCAGGTCAGCCGCCGACAGCTCCTCGTCGAGGTTGCCGTCGAGCACGGCACCCGTGCCTTCGGACTCGGGTGTCTCGTTGACCAGCGGACCGCTCTGGGGAATCTTGCCCATGCGCTTGGCGCGTTTGGCCTCGGCCTTCGCCTTCTTGGCCCGGTCCCTCTGCAGTTTCTCGAACGTTGTGCGACCGGCCGCCATGTCAATACCTCGCGTCTGTCCAGCCGACCATGCTACTGGCGACCTGGTTGATTCCGGGTGCTGCCCAGCGGTTCAGGTCCCCGACCAGGCGTGATCGGCATAGCGGGTACGCAGGAGTTTCTTGTCGATCTTGCCGGTGCCTGTCAGCGGGATCTCGTCTGCGACGACGATGTCATCGGGAAGCCACCACGACGCCACACGGGGCCTGATCGCACCGAGCACGGCGCCGGCATCGAGCGTGGCTCCAGCGACGAGCTCGACGATGAGCAGCGGCCGTTCGCCCCAGCGCTCGTGCGGCAGGCCGATGACCGCAGCGGCCGCCACACCCGGCGCGACGAGCGCAGCGTTCTCCAGCTCGATCGAGCTGATCCACTCGCCGCCGCTCTTGATGACATCCTTCGATCGGTCGGTCAGTGTCAGGTAGCCCTCGGCGTCGAGAGCACCAACGTCGCCCGTGCGCAGCCAGCCGCCATCGGTGGTCGGCAGGTGCGAGTCGGCGAATGCTTCGGGGTCTGCGAGTTCGCCGAGGTAGTACGCGCCGCACATCCACGGACCGCGTGCCTGTATCTCGCCGACGCTGCGCCCGTCATGGGGCAACACGTTCCCGTCTGGGTCGACCACGCGCAGTTCGATGCCGTACAGCTCGCGGCCGGCCTTCGCCTGGCGGTCACGCTGGGCGTCGCGGCTGGCGCGCTCGACCCGGTGCGTGAAGCGCCCCGACGTGCCCTGGGTCATCTCGGTCATGCCCCAGACGTGGCTGACCGTGACGCCGTAGTCATCCTCGAGCGTGTCTATGAGCACCCGTGGTGCGGCCGAACCGCCGACGGCCACCTTCTGCAGGGAGAGCACGGTGCGCCCGGTGTCTTGCAGGTACTGCACCACGCCGAGCCAGATCGTGGGAACCCCGGCCGAGAACGTGATGTCCTCGGCTTCTATGAGGTTCACGATGGCCTCGGGGCTGAGGTCGGGACCGGGCAGCACGAGCTTCGCGCCGCTCATCGCGGTGGCGAACGGCAGTGCCCAGCCGTTGACGTGGAACATCGGCACGGTGCCGAGCACGGCGTGGCCCGAGTGCACGTCGTGGCCGTCGCCGGTGCAGGTGGCCCAGGTCTGCAGCACGATCGACCGGTGGCTCTGCAGCACGCCCTTGGGGTTGCCGGTGGTGCCCGACGTGTAGCAGAGCGTTGCGGCCGCCCGCTCGTCGAAGTCGGGCCACGCCGCAGGGCCCGGTACGCCCGCGATCCAGTCCTCGTACGCGATCTCACCCGGCAGCCCGGCCGGCGCATCGAGCCGGCCGAGCACCACCCAGCGGCGGACCGTAGGCGTGCGCGGGGCGAGCCGCGCAGCGATCTCGGTGAACGACTGGTCGACGAGCACGATGCTGTCGGCGGCGTCATTGAGGATGAAGGCGAGCTGGTCGTCATGCAGCCGGGGGTTGACCGTGTGCAGCACGGCACCGATGCCGGTGATGCCGTAATAGGCCTCCAGGTGGCGGTGGTCGTTGCATGCGATGGTGGCAACGCGGTCACCTGTGCCGATGCCGTCGGCAATCAGCGCCCCCGACACCAGCCGGGCCCGCTCGGCCACCTCCCGCCAGGTGCTGCGCGTGGTGGCCCCCGCCGAGTCCACCGACACCACATCGGTGCTGGCATGGCTGCGGGCCGCGTAGGAGATGAGGCTCGAGACCAGCAGCGGCCGATCCATGGTGTTGCCGAGCAGTGTCGGCTCGGTGGGCACTGCTGTCATCAGCGGCGACTCCGGGCGAGACCTTGCGGGTCTCCGGTCATCGGAGCAGGCTGAAGAAGGCGCGCACGTCGTGGACGAACAGCTCGGGCTGCTCGAAGGCCGCGAAGTGGCCGCCTGCAGGCATGTCGGTCCAGTGCCGGATGTCGGAATAGATCGGCTCGGACCATGAGCGCACCGGCGGGATGATCTCGGCCGGGAACTTGGCCACGCCAGTCGGAACGTCCACCGTCATGCGGGGAAGCTGACGGAAGCTCTCCCAGTACAGGCGGCCCGACGAGGCCGCGTTGGCATTCAGCCAGTACAGCATGACGTTGTCGAGCATCTCGTCGCGGCCCAGCGTGTTCTCCGGGTGGCCGTCGCAGTCGGTCCATGCCCAGAACTTCTCCAAGATCCACGCCGCCTGGCCGGCAGGCGAATCGGTGAGGCCGTAGCCGAGCGTCTGGGGGCGGGTGGACTGCTGCTTCGAATAGCCCGAGTCCCAATCGTTGTAGTGCTTGGCTTTGGTGAGGGCCGAGATCTCCTCGTCGTTGGGCTCGCGGTCCTTGGGGCGGCTGCCGCGCATCACCATGTTCAGGTGGATGCCGATGCAGCGGTCGGGGTGGCGGCTGCCGAGCGCACTGGTGACGGCTGATCCCCAGTCGCCGCCCTGAGCGCCGAAGCGGTCGTAGCCCAAGCCGGTCATGAGCTCAGCCCAGCAGTCGGCGATCTTCTCGATGCCCCAGCCGGGCTCGGTGGGCTTGTCGCTGAAGCCGTACCCGGGCAGCGACGGGCAGATCACATGAAATGCGTCGGACGCATCGCCGCCGTGTGCGACCGGATCGGCCAGGGGCTCGATGACCTTGTGGAACTCGACGACCGAGCCGGGCCAGCCGTGGGTGATGACGATCGGCATCGCGTCGGGCTCGGGGGAGCGGACGTGGATGAAGTGCACCTTCATGCCGTCGACGTCGGCCATGTACTGGTCGAACCGGTTGAGCGCGGCTTCGCTGGCTCGCCAGTCGTAGGTGTTGGCCCAGTAGTCGCAGACTTCCTGGACGTAGGCGAGGGGGATGCCTTGGGACCAGTCGTCGACCGGTTCGGCGTCTGGCCAGCGGGTCCTTGCCAGGCGGTCTTTGAGATCTGCTAGCTGTTCGTCCGGGACGTTGATCTGGAACGGTTCGATCTGCATCCGAGCACGGTAGTCCGCTGAGTGCGTTTGCTCCTTGGGTGTCCTCGCTCCCGGTGTGTGCGAGGGCAGGCGCGCCCGTGCTTCAAACAGAAGTGGCGCCTTTGCGCTGGCGCGGGGTTGCAGGGGCGCCGCATAACTGCGCGCGGTCACACCTGCCCTCGCACACCCCTGCCTGCCGTGGTGCGCTTCACTCGTATGTGAAGCCGAGTTCGGCGGGGGGTGGGAGTTCGCCTCCTATGTGGCCGCCGGTGCGGAGGTCGGCAATCTGCTTCTCGCTGAGGCCGGCTACTTCGGTCATGACCTCGTTGGTGTGTTGATCGAAGAGGGGGGAAGGGCCGGCTTGGGTTGGACGGGTTCCGTCGAGGGTGAAGGGGGATGCGATGTGGCGCATGGGACCCGTGATTGGGTGATCGACGATCTCGATGCGTTCGGCGATGCGCTGGTAGTCGGGGGCCGTCCATGGGTCCCAGCAGAACTCGACGCGGGCGCCGGCCAGCCGCAGTACGGCCTGCAGGTCTGCCCGGGTTCGAACGGGCTCGCCGCGGCAGGTCCCAATCTCTTCGAGCAAGCCGAGGATCACGCTGACCGCGTTGTGGCCCGGGCCGGGATGGGCTGGGTCGTTGTCGGCGATGACGGCTAGGTAGCCGTCTGTGCCCCCGATGAAGCCGCTCCAGGAGGTGCCGGGTTCGCGGTTTCCCATGCGACCGATGTCTCGGCCTGCTGTGGAGGCCAGCACGAGTGCTTCGCCGCTGTGCTGCCAGGTTCCTTCTTGCTGGGAGACGTCGATTTCTATGCCCTCGCCGGTGTGCTCGGCGTGGTGCAGACCGCTGAGCAGCGCGAATCCGGCGGTGATGCCGGCGATCGGGTCGGGGAAATAGATGTTGGAGATGCGGGCGCCCTCGTGCTCGTAGCCCTGCCGCTGACCCATCCCGCCCATGGCCTCGATGATCGAACCGAATCCCACCGCGCCCGCATACGGCCCGTCGACGCCGAACGCCGGCATGCGCACCAGCACGATGCGGGGATTGACCTGGGCCAGCGTCTCGAAGTCGAGCCCGAGCTGGGGCAGCACGTGGGCCGAGAAGTTGGCGACCAGGGCGTCGCAGTTGCGCACCAGCTCCATGAAGGCGGCGCGGCCCTCGGGCGTGGCGAGTGTGACGACGCAGTCGCGCTTGCCCTTGTTGACGGCGTTGAAATGCCCGCCTGCCTCGTAGAAGCGATTGTCCCCGACGAGGTGCTCGAGGCCGGGCGCCATGCCATGGTCATACGGCCGTTGAGTACGGAAGCCGTCGAACGGGTTCTGCGCCTCGATCTTGATGACGTCGATGCCGAGCGGTGTCAGCAGGTTGCCGATGTACGGCCCGGCCCAGGCGATGGTCATCTCGATCACCCGCAGCTCGCGCGCCGGTCGCAGCGCCGCTGTGGCGGCACCGGCTGGCGGGCACGGGTCAGCACCCTGATCGCTCACTCGTTGCCCTGGCACGGGCAG
Source organism: Acidimicrobiia bacterium (assembly GCA_022827265.1). Taxonomy (GTDB): domain Bacteria; phylum Actinomycetota; class Acidimicrobiia; order Acidimicrobiales; family Poriferisodalaceae; genus Poriferisodalis. Next base: position 30,397 of record JAJDTF010000155.1, read on the forward strand.
GCCCGGCGCGGCGAAGGGCTGGATGGGCGCCAAGGCTGTTCCAGACGAGGTCTCGATCTCGCCGAGGAAGCCCCGGTCGGTGAGATGCTCGTCTTCCAGGGCGTCGAGCGGCGTCATCACCATGCCGACGGCCCAGGGCGTCTCGAGCGCGAACTGGAACAGTTCCCGCTTGGTCCGGGCGGCATACCAGGGCTCGATGACCTCGCGGATCACCTCGATGTGGCGGGCCCGGCGGTGGCGGTGGCTCAGCTCGGGATCGTCGATCCACTCGGGCATGCCGAGATGCAGGCACTGCATCTCCCAGTCGTCCCGCCGGATCGAGCCCGGGCACACGTAGCCGTCGGCGCAGCGGATGGCACCCGACGGGTATGCCGTGGGCGGGTGCGGCCCCACCAGCGGCCGGCGCCGCTGGCAGTGCAGCGAATCGCAATAGCAGAGCTCGACGGCGGTCAGCAGCGTCCCCAGCCATGACACATCCATGTGCGTCTCGGGCCGCCGCCGGATGAGGTGTGCAGCCCATGCGGCGAGACCGCCGGCGCAGTACTGGGCCTGCCAGCCCGGCAGTCGCAGCGGTTCGAGGCCTTCGTCGCCGTTGAAGCCCAGGAAGCCCGTGGCGGTCTGCACCAGCAGCTCGTCGGCGATGACGCCGGGGTCGTCGGCATCAGCGCCCCAGGCCGTCACCGTCACGAGCTTGGGCACGTGCTCGCCCTGAGCGGCGCGGGCGGGCGGCCGCTGGGGATCCCACGGTGTGCCAACCAGCCCGGCCAACGTGTCGCTGGCGATCACCACGTCGGGCCACGAAGGGTCCACGCTGTCAGCAGCGCAGTTCAGCTTGCCGGCATTCAGATGCACATACAGCGGGCTGATCTCGTCGGATTCCAGCGGGATGTCGTCGACCGGTTGGCGTCGGGCAGGATCGCCGCCCGGCGGTTCCACCTTGACCACGGTGGCCCCCGCACCCGCCAGCAGCCGTCCGGCATACGGCCCGGCGATGCCGGTGGCCAGCTCCAACACCCGCATCCCCGCCAGCGGCGGCTGCTCCGCTGCGTCGGCGTCTATCGAATCTGGCACCGGGTCACCGTACCCTCCGAGCGAGAGGCTGAGCCCCTAGCCCGGGCCGGCGAGCGAAGCAAGCCAGAGCGGGAAGCAGAGGGCGTGGCATGTGCCGTCAGGGGTTCGGTAGGGTCCGCGGATGAGTTCCGAACAACCGTCCAACGGTCAGCACAACGGCGTCACCGTGTGTCTGAGTTTCGACTTCGATGCGGTCTCGATCTGGACCGGCCCCCGAGGGTCACGATCGCCCAACCTGACCGCCCGCGGCGAGTTCGCCACCATCGGCGCGCACCGCCTGCTCGACCTGCTCGACGAGCGCAGCCTCCCGTCCACCTGGTTCATTCCTGGCCACACCATCGACACCTTCGGCGACGTGTGCGCCCGGGTGGCTTCCGACGGTCACGAGGTGGGCTACCACGGCTACTGCCACGAAGCGCCCTCGTCGAAGCGGGACGAAGCCGACGAGCGGGCCATCCTGACCCGTTCGATGGACTGCCTGGAGCGGCTCGCGGGCGGGCCGCCGGTGGGGCACCGGGTGCCGGGCGGCAACTGCGGCGACCGCTGGATCAGCCTGCTCATCGAGCACGGCTTCTCCTATGACTCCTCCATGGCCCGCAACGACTACGCGCCCACATGGTGCCGGCTGGGCGACGTGCCCACCACCGACGGCCCGCACCAGTTCGGCGACGAGGTCGACCTGGTGCAGCTGCCGTTCGACTGGATCCTCGACGACTGGCCGTACTTCAGCTACGACGGTCCCACCGTGCAGGGCCTGCGCACGCCCGATCACGTCTATGACGTGTGGTCGGCCGAGTTCGATTACCTGAACGACCGGGTCGGCAGCGGGGTGTTCGTGCTCACCATGCACCCCCAGTGCATCGGGCGGGGCAGCCGGATGCTGATGCTCGAGCGGCTCATCGACCACATGGCAGCCCAGCCGGGCGTGACGTTCGCCACCATGGCTGCGGTGGCCGAGGGCTTCCGGGCCGCCGCCACGCCGGGGGACCGCGCCGGCCGTCGCCTGTAGCCAGCAGCTTGTTGAGACTATGTAATCTGTAAATGCTAATAACACAATACATAGTCACCTGCTACCCTCGTGGTCATGATCGAACGGGAGATCACACCGCTGCTCCAGCGGCTCGCACGCCAATTCCCGGTGGTCACTGTCACGGGTCCTCGCCAATCGGGCAAGACAACGCTGTGCAGGACGACCTTCGATGGGCTGCGCTACCTGAACCTGGAGGACCCTGATACACGCGCCTTCGCCGAGACCGATCCGCGCGGGTTCATGGCTCAAGCACAGGGTGGGGCAGTCATCGACGAGGTCCAGCGCGTGCCCGATCTGCTGTCGTACATCCAGGTCGAAGTCGATGAGACCAGGCGCAACGGCCAGTTCATTCTGACCGGCAGCGAGCAGTTCCGGCTCTCCGACGCAATAGGACAGTCGCTGGCGGGCAGGACGGCGCTGCTGCGACTCATGCCGTTCTCGCTCGCGGAACGGGCGCTCACCGGTGCCAGCGCTCATGTCGACGAGATCATCGCCTCCGGCTTCTATCCCCGCATCTACGACCAGCATCTCGATGCCGCTCGTGTGCTCGCCGACTACTTCGAGACGTACGTCGAGCGTGACGTGCGGCGTTCGAACGAGATCCGCAACCTGACGAACTTCAGGCGGTTCGTGCGCCTCTGCGCGGGGAGAGTGGGCCACTTGCTGAATCTCAGCTCACTCGGCGCAGATGTCGGCATATCGCATGGGACGGCTCGCGAGTGGCTGACGATTCTCGAAGCGAGCTACATCGTCTTCCTGCTCCAGCCGTATCACGCGAACATCGGCAAGCGACTGGTGAAGTCGCCCAAGATCTACTTCTACGACGTCGGCTTGGCCAGCTATCTCATCGGCATCGAGAACGCCTCCCAAGTCGAGACTCACCCCCTGCGCGGCCAGCTCTTCGAGAACGCGGTGGTCGCGGAGACGCTCAAGCAGCGACTCAACCGGGGCCGCGAGCCGCGTCTGTGGTTCTTCCGCGACTCGAACGGACTCGAGTGCGACCTGCTGTGTGAGACAGGGCAGGGCATCGCGGCTGTCGAGATCAAGTCCGGGGCAACAGTGGCCGGCTCGTTCTTCAAGTCCCTGCACACCGTCGCCGATTTGGTGCCAGGCGTCGTCTCGCGGACAGTCGTGTACGGCGGCATCGAGCGCATGCAACGCAGCGACGCCGAGGCTGTCCCGTTGGCCGGCATCGCCGGTGTGCTCGACCGGCTTCACGTCGACCATGAAGTCGACGAGTTCATCGAGCGCCGACGGGGGCCTGGACCTCGCCAACAGGACGTCGCAGTCGTCGACGCGGTCTACCGCTGGCATGTGCTGCCGCTGATCGAGGGTCTCAGCGCTTCGTGTGAGCGCCTTGGCGCCGAGCTGTTCGGCAAGCACTGGGCATCAGGCAAGTTCGGCTGCGGCCAGACCAATCTCACGACGACGGACTGGTTCTTCGAAGCCGGCTGGCATGAGCTGCGGGCTCAGCACATCTCGGTGCCGGGGTTTCGGCTGAGCGATGACGAGCTGGTCAGATTCGACTTCCGCTATCACTTCGTTGACTACCGGGGCGTCGGCGGGCCGAGCGTCGGCACGAACCTGCATCTCCGCTGGTGGCTGCGCGCGTCGGCAACTGAGTTCACGGTCGAGATCGGTGAATCGCCGGTACATCGCCTCGACAGCGAGATCGCACACGACGAGATCGTCGTGGCGAGACCGGAGACGGACGGTCTCGTGTCTCGGATCGTGACGAGCCTGTTGGAGCGCTTGGAGTGAACCGCCGGCCACTGCCCGCGGCCAGCCGGTAGCTTGCCGCGAACAGGTCGCAATGCTGATGCGGTTGCACAACGGAGCGATGCCCGCGCGACTGCGCCACGGAGCGGCCCTGATGCTGCCGCATCACTAGGCAGCGCTGATGCGGTTGCATCACGGGAGCGGGAAGGCGAGCGCATGATCGGACGACCGAGAGCGGCGGTGGAGGGCCTTCCGCAGTACAAGCCCGGCCGCTCCGCGGCGCAGGCCGAGGCCGAGCACAACCTGGCCAAGGCGATCAAGCTGGCCTCCAACGAGAATGCCAACGACCCGCTGCCCTCGGTCGCGAGAGCAGTGTCCGAGGCCGCCCTGGGCATGAATCGCTATCCCGACCATCGCTGCATGGAGGTGCGGGAGGTGCTGGCCGACCGGCACGGCGTCGGGCTCGATGAGGTCACAGTCGGCTCGGGCTCTGTGGGCGTGCTGCAGCAGCTCTTTGCCGCCTATGTCGATCCCGGCGACGAGGTGGTGTACCCCTGGCGCTCATTCGAGGTTCACCCGGTGTTCTGCGCCATCTCAGGCGCTCAAGCCGTCACGGTGCCGCTGGTCGACCACGCGTTCGACCTCGACGGCGTCGCCGCCGCGGTGACCGACCGCACCAAGCTCGTGGTGCTCTCCACGCCGAACAACCCCACCGGCACGGTCTGCTCTACGACGGAGCTGCAGCGCCTGCTGGCCGCAGTGCCGTCCGACGTCATCGTGGTGATCGACGAGGCCTACCGGGAATTCGTCACCGATCCCGCTGTGGCCGACCCGATCCCCACGGTGCTGTCCGAACACCCCAACGCTCTGGTGCTGCGCACGTTCTCCAAGGCATACGGCTTGGCCAACCTGCGTGTCGGCTACGGCGTCGGGCACCCTGACGTCATCGGCGTACTCGACAAGGTGGCGCTGCCGTTCATCGTGAGCGGGATCGCCCAGGTAGCGGCACTGGCGTCGCTGGAGCCGCAGGCCGGCGCGGAGCTGGAGGAACGTGTCAACGGCATCCTGGCCGAGCGCGACCGGGTCAGCGCTGCGATGTCCGATCTGGGCTGGCCAGTGGTGCCGAGCCAGGCCAACTTCGTGTACCTGCCGGTCGGCGACGGGGCGATGGATCTGTTTGTCCGGCTGGAGAAGCAGGGCTTGGTGACCCGCCCGTTCGAGCGCGAGGGTGTGCGCATCAGCTTGGGCACGCCGACCCAGAACGACCGGCTGCTGGCTGCTCTGGGGCCGTTCGACCGGACCAGCTGAGCCGCGCCGGTCGAGTCAGGCCGCGGCTAGACGGCAGCTTCGCTGATCAACTTCCAGAGCAACTCGATCTGGGTGCGATCAGTGCGCGACTGGCCGACGGCAACCCGGATGATGCTCCGTCCGTCCAGCTTGGAAGGCGTCAGGTAGGCCACACCGCTGTCGTTCACCGCTGCCGCGATGGCGTCGGTGGCACGGTCGGCGGTCTCGGCCGCTGCATCGCTGCCGTCCGCGGCTCGGCAGCGGAAGCACACCAGCGAGAACGGGTGCGGGGCCACGATCTCGAACCGGTCGTCTTCGCGAAGCCGCTGCGCGAACTCCTGGGCCATCGTGACGTGGTGCCGGACCATCTGACGGATTCCCGTGGCGCCGTAGCTGCGCAGCACCCACCACAGCTTGAGTGCCCGGAAGCGCCGGCCCAGCGGCACCTGCCAGTTGCGGTAATCGATCACGTTGCCCGCATCGCTTTGGGTGCTGCGCAGGTAGGGCGGGTCGATCGACAGGGCGTCAGTGAGGGCGGATTTGTCGGCGACGTAGAAGGCCGAGCAGTCGAAGTTCACCATCATCCACTTGTGCGGATTGAACACGTAGCTGTCCACCAGTTCCATTCCGTCGTTGTGATGGCGGAACTCAGGGCAGACCATCGCTGTGCCCGCGTATGCGGCATCGACGTGGTGCCACAGGCCGTGATTGATGGCGGTTTCGGAAATGGCGCGCACCGGGTCGACGGCGGTCGTGCCCGTCGTGCCGACGGTCGAACCGACGAACGCAGGCACCAGACCGGCGGCCAGATCGGCCTCGGCGGACACAGCCAGAGCCTGAGGCCGCATCGCCTGGTGCTCGTCGACCTCGATGAGCCGAACGTGACCGAACCCGGCAACGTTGGCGCCCTTCTCCACTGAACTGTGCGCCTGAGCGGAGGTGTAGGCGACCATCTGCGTCGCCGGCTGCCCGCTGCGCTCGGCGGCACGGTGGCGGGCCGCCACCAGCGCGACGTGGGTCGCGTCCGATGCACTGCCCTGCAACACGCCGCCTCCCGCGGAGGTGGTCTTCCAGCCGTCCGGCAAGCCCGTCAGGTCCACCAGCCAATCGAGCACGTGGCTCTCGATCTCGGTCAGCGCGGGTGAGGCCGACCACAGCAACCCGATCAAGCCGAGTCCCGACGACACAGCGTCGGCCAGCACCGAGGGCGGTGAGTTGTTGGCGGGGAAGTAGGCAAACCAGCCCGGGTGCTGCCAGTGGGTGACGCCCGGCACCACCACCCGATCCAGATCGGCGAGCAGATGCTCGAAGGGCTCGGGTTCTTCCGGAGCTGCGTCGGGCAGCATTGCCCGGATGTCACCCGGCTGCACGGTCGAGGCCACCGGCAGCGACTCGATGCGCTCCCAGTAGTCGGCAATCCAGTCGATCACCGCGCGCCCGTGCTCACGGAACTCATCAGGCGTCATGTGCGGCGGCGGCGAGGTCGACGCTGGCGCCATGTCCGGATCGGGCTCGTCCATGGCGGCGACGCTACCGGTCACTGTCTGGACGCTCAGGCGCAATATCGGGCGTTCAGGGGGCTCGGGGCGCGGCTGCGGGAAGCCCGCAGCGTTTGGCCACGATTGTCATAGTGTGTGCGGATTGCGCCCGCCGGCACTCCGGCAGGCGCTCGCCGGGTGCGAGGGGAGACGAGATGGCCGACGGGGCGGCAGGCGCAGCTGCGACTTCGGGTGTTGTCGGATACGACGTGCCTGCCGTCGAAGCGTGGATCAGCGAGAACGTCGACGGTCTCGAGCCGCCGTTCGACTGGACGCAGCTCGAAGGCGGCCACAGCAACCTCACCTACAAGCTGACCGCCGCTGACGGCACCACCTCGGTGGTGCGCCGACCGCCGATGGGCGAACTGCTCCCCAAGGCCCACGACATGGGGCGGGAGTTCACGATCATCAGCGGCCTGGGGCCCACCGATGTGCCGGTCGCCATCGCGTACGGCTACTGCGAGAGCCCCGACGTGACCGGGGCGCACTTCTACGTCATGAGCTACGTCGAGGGCAAGCCGCTGTTCGAATCGGCCGACGCCCGCGAGCACCTGACAGCCGAGGGTCGGGCGCACGTGGGCATGTCGTTCATGGACGTGCTCGCGGCACTCCACTCGGTGGACCCCGACGACGTCGGGCTGGGTGAACTGGGCAAGAAGGAGGACTACGTCGGTCGGCAGATCCGCACCTGGTACCGCTCGTGGACGGCCTCGGCCCCCTCGGCCTCCTACGACACGCCGGTCGTGCACGAACTGCACGACTTCCTGCAGGAGCGCAAGCCCACCCAGGGCCCCGCCCGGGTGGTGCACGGCGACTACGGGCTGCACAACTGCCTGTTCAACCCGGCCGGCGAACTGCAGGCGGTGCTCGACTGGGAGATCTCCACCCTGGGCGACCCGCTGGCCGACTTCGCCTATGCACTCAACAGCTGGACCGAGCCCAGCGACGACATCCTGGAAGGCTCCGACCCGCCGACCTTGGTGGACGGCTTTGTGAGCCGTGCCGATCTCGTCGAGCGCTACGAGCAGCGAACCGGTGCCGACCTGTCAGATCTGGCGTACTACGTCAGCTTCAATCATTGGAAGTCGGCCTGCATCATCCACGGCGTGTACGCCCGTTACATGCGCGGCCAGAAACCGGCCGATGATGTCGATCTGGACCTGTACCGGGCGCGCATCGGGCGGGGCATCGAGCTGTCGGCGGCTGCCGCCGAGACGATCTCCTAGTACTGGGTTGTCGCGGGCATGCCGCGCACCGACTGGAACCCGATCCTGCGGGGCGAATTCGGCAAGCCGTACTGGCCGATCCTGCAGCAGTTCGTGGCCGACGAGCGTGCCCAGGGCGCGGTGTACCCGCCCCACGATCAGGTCTTCGCAGCGCTGCACCTGACGCCCTACGCCGAGGTGAAGGTACTGATCTTGGGCCAGGACCCCTACCACGGCCCCCGCCAGGCTCACGGGCTGTGCTTCTCGGTGCCGCACGGCATCCCGCAGCCGCCGTCGCTGCAGAACATCTTCGCCGAGCTGCGCGACGACCTCAGCATCGAGCCGCCGACGCACGGGAATCTGGAAGGGTGGGCCCGCCAAGGCGTGCTGCTGCTGAACGCGTTCCTGACCGTGCGTGCCCGCCAGGCTGCCTCGCACCGTTCGGCAGGCTGGGAGACGTTCACCGACGAGGTGATCCGGGCGGTCAGCGCGAAGCCCGAGCGTGTGGTGTTCATCCTGTGGGGAGCATTTGCCCGCCGCAAGAAATCGCTGGTCGACCTGACCCGCCATGTGGTCATCGAGTCAGCCCACCCGTCGCCGCTGAGCGCGCACAACGGTTTCTTCGGCAGCAAGCCCTTCAGCCGGGCCAACGCTGCCCTCGCCGCCGCCGGCCGCCAGCCAATCGACTGGAGCCTGCCCGACTGATCCAGCGCTGTGCGCTCCTCGAGCGTCAGCGCAGGGTGACTCGGCCGTTGGGAGTGTCCAGCGTCGCCTCGAACGTCACGGCGTCGCCGGCCACGACGTCCACGTCGATGCCGATGGCGCTGTGGAGCGCCCTGATGTGGTCGGGGTCGGGGTGCGTGCCACTGAGCGAGACGAGCGTGCAGCCAGTCGGGGTGACCGTGGCCGGATGGGTGGTATTGCCCCATTCGATGACAAACGGGACCAGTCCCGGGCCGGCCGACATGGTCAGCGACCAGTGGATTTCCTCGCCGTCGGGCTTCACGCGGCTCATCGCGGCGATCGGGCCGGGGTCCTCGCCGCAGGCCGCCATGGCGGCGGTCACATCCTCGATGGTCTCGCCGTTGGATGCGTGTATGGCGAAGGTGATGAGCCGGCCCTCGCTCATGGCGTCGATGTCGAACGGGCGGCCGTTCGGCGGGTCTGGCTGGTCGGGGTCGGGAGCGATGATCTCGAGGTAGACGTCGTCGCCAAGCGACATGAGCGTGTTGCGGGTGCCCATGCCCGGATGAGGTCCGCCCGGCGCGGCCGACATGCCGACCAGCGCCTCCACTGCGGCGGTGCCGGCCGCAAGATTGGGCGCTGCGTACACGATGTGATCGATAGCTGCCATG